>NZ_JBIWAP010000035.1:0-97467 GCF_044760075.1 Kitasatospora sp. NPDC098663
GCGCGACACCCAGACGCTCCGCCAGCAGCGCCGGCAGCACACCCATCGAACCGTCCGTCGACGCCATCCCGCCGATCACCAGGTCGAACCCGGTCTTCTCCAGCGCCTTCGCCAGCACCGCCGACGTCCCGATCACATCCGAACCGTGGATGTCCTCGTCGTTCACGTGCACGGCCTTGTCCGCACCCATCGACAGCGCCTTGCGCAACGCGTCCTTCGCGTCGTCCGGCCCGACCGTCAGCACCGTCACCTCGGCGCCCTCGTTCGCCGCCGCGATCCGCAGCGCCTGCTCCACGCCGTACTCGTCGAGCTCCGACAGGAGGCCGTCCACACCCTCCCGGTCGGTGGTGTGGTCGTCCGCGAACCGACGGTCACCCGTCGCGTCCGGCACGTACTTCACACAGACGACGATCCTCAAGCTCATGAGTGGTTCTCCTGTCACGGTCGCGCTGGTCCATGGCCTCACGTCATGCCGAGGGTACTGAGTGCCAATCCCGGCCCGGCCGCGCCCTGCGCGCCGTGAGCGCCACCTGGACCGGCATACCGTGTCGGCGCTCTTCGACTGGTGTCGGAGGCTCCACGAAGAGGATACGGCACTCAGTACCCCTGGTAAAGGAACTCAGTACCCTTCCCGGTGTGCGCTGGGCCTCAGGCCGCCCTCAGGCGGCCAGCACCACGGCGGCCTCCCCCGTGTAGACGCGGAAGGTGAGGGACTCCTGGAGGTAGAGCCGCACGGTGTCGGCGTCGTGGGAGAGGTAGCCGACGGAGACGTCCTGACCGAGGAAGAGCTCGAAGTCTCCGCCCCGGGTGGACAGGAGGAGGGCGCCCTCGATGGCGGGGGCCCAGATGATGTCCCCGTCGAGGAGGCGGGCGAGGTGGTTGTGGACGGGGTAGCCGTGGTCGCTGGTCTCGTTGACGGCGGTGAAGGTGTCCGCTCCGAGCAGGAGCGAGTAGGGGCCGCCGACGCCGGCCAGGCGCAGCGCGGTGAGGGCGCGGCTGACGGCCTCGGGGTACTCGCGGACGTCCTCGGGGAGCTGGACCGGCGGGTTGGTGGAGCCGGCCCGGATGCCCTCGATGGCGGCGGCGCGGTAGCCCTCGAAGACGGCGCGGTCCTCGGCGAGGGCGATGGTGCGGGCGGCGTCCTTCACCGGCTGCCAGTCGGAGTCGCGGGAGCCGCGCTCGACGTCGTCGACGGCCTCGCGGCGGACGGTGAAGGGGACGCGCAGCTCGACCACCGGCTGGGCGGCGCGGGCGTGGGCCTGGACGCCGTCGGCGGGCGGTTCGATGCCGGTCAGGTGGCCGGTGCCGACGGCGGCGAGGGTGGAGCCGTCGGGGCCGTTCAGGTCGACCACGCGGCGGCCGGCGATGTGGAGCTTGAAGGTCTGGCGGGCCTCCTCCTCGATCTCCGCCCAGGCTGCGGCGGAGACGGGGGCGAGGTCGCGGTGCAGGTTGTTCATGGTGCGGGTCCTTGTCGGGAGGTCCGGTTCAGGGCGTGCCGCGCAGGCTGCCGATGCCGAGCGAGCCGGTCGCGGGGGGAGCACTCGGCGCGGGCGGAGCGGGCGGCGCCGACCGCACCGGGGGCGCCGGTGGCGCGGGCGGCGGGGCGTCGAGGAAGTCGGCGGTCGGGACGAAGAACAGCGAGCCGGTGACGGCGGTGGAGAAGTCGAGCAGCCGGTCGGTGGTGCCGGGCGGGCGGCCCACGAACATGTTGCGCAGCATCTCCTCGGTCACCTCGGGGTCGCGCGCGTAGCCGATGAAGTAGGTGCCGAACTCGCCGCCGCGGTCGAACGAGCCGAAGGCCATGTTGTAGCGGACGATCTTCCGTTCCTCGCCGTCCGGCCCGGTCACGATGCTGAGCGCGACGTGCGAGTCGGCCGGTTTGACGTCGTCATCGAGCTCGATGTCGGTGAGCTTGGTGCGGCCGACCGCCCGCTCCTGGTCCTCGACGCTCAGCGCGTTCCACGCGTCCAGGTCGTGCAGGTACTTCTGGACGACGACGTAGCTGCCGCCGGTGAAGCCCGGGTCCTCGGCGCCGACCACGGCGGCGGTCTCGGCGGCCCGGCCCTCGGGGTTCTCGGTGCCGTCGACGAAGCCGAGCAGGTCCCGGTCGTCGAAGTACTTGAAGCCCTGGACGGAGTCCACCACGGTGGCCGCCCCGGCCAGCCGGCCGGTGAGCTGGCCGGCCAGCTCGAAGCAGAGGTCCATCCGGGCGGCCCGCAGGTGCAGCAGCAGGTCACCGGGGGTGGCCGGGGCCCGGTGGCGGGTGCCGGCCACCTCCCGGAAGGGGTGCAGGCCGGCCGGCCTGGGGCCGTCGAAGAGCCGGTCCCAGGCGTCCGAGCCGATGCCGGTGACACAGGTGAGGCCGCCCTCGGGGGCCCGGAAGCCGACCGCGCGGCGCAGCCCGGCGAGATCGGGCAGCAGGTCGCGGACGGCGTCCTCGCCGCCGGGCTCGACGGTGAGGACCAGGAAGACCGCCGCGCTGGTCAGCGGGGAGAGCACGGCTTGCGGTTCGGCCTGCATGGCGAGGGTTCCTCCACGGTGGCGCGGGAGGCCGGGGGGCGTCCCGCTCATGGCCGGTGGTCAGCCTGCCGCGGCCGCTGCCGGCCGGGCGGGCCGACGGCGTGACGGACCAGCGGCGTGACGGACCAGCGGACATCTGATCATGCGTACGATTACACCCCATAGCGGACCATTCGGCGCGGGCGGCACTCCCCCGGACGGCCCTCCCGGACGCACCGTCCGCCGAGGCCGTTCGGGGGCGCCCGCGGCCGGTGGGCACGCGGAAGGGGCGGACGCGCCGTCACGCGCCCGCCCCTTCCACCCCGGCTGTCAGGCGCCGTCAGACGCGCAGGGCCGCCAGCTGCTCGGCGAACGGCACCACCTGTTCGGGCAGCGCCGGCGCCGCCGGGCCGCGGCCGGCCAGCAGGGCCGCCAGTTCGCCCGCCGCGCGGTCGATCCGGCCCGGGAGGCCGTCGGTGAGCCCGTCCCCCGCCGTGCCCCAGTCGTCGGTGGCCGCGTAGACGGCGGTCGGCACCACCACCGCGCGCAGGTAGCTGAACAGTGGCCGGACGGCGTGCTCCAGGGCGAGCGAGTGCCGGGGCGTGCCGCCGGTGGCGGCGATCAGCACCGGCTTGCCGGTGAGCGCGTCGTGGTCGACCAGGTCGAAGAAGGACTTGAACAGGCCGCTGTAGGAGGCGGTGAAGATCGGCGTCACCGCGATCACCGCGTCCGCTCCGGTCACCGCGTCGATCGCCCCGCGCAGTGCCGCACCGGGGAAGCCGGTGACGAAGTGGTGGGCGATCTCCGTGGCCAGGTCGCGCAGTTCGACCACCGTGACGTCCACCTGCCGCCCACTATCGGACAGTTGACGGATCGTCGACTCGGAGAGGCGGTCGGCCAGCAGCCGGGTCGAGGACGGCTCGCTCAGCCCGGCGCTCACCACCACCAGCCGGTACGCGGTCACTTGGCCACCTCCATGGTCTCCCCGTCGGCGGACTTCCCGTCGGCGGACTCCTCGTCGCGGGCCGCGACCCGCGCGGCGTGCGTCGGCCCGTCCGGCACCGCGGCCGGGCGGTTCCTGGCGAACTCCTCGCGCAGCACCGGCACGACCTCCTCGCCGAGCAGGTCCAGCTGCTCCAGCACGGTCTTCAGCGGCAGGCCGGCGTGGTCCATCAGGAACAGCTGGCGCTGGTAGTCGCCGAAGGACTCGCGGAAGGCCAGCGTCTTCTCGATGACCTCCTGCGGGCTGCCCACGGTCAGCGGGGTCTGCTCGGTGAACTCCTCCAGCGAGGGCCCGTGCCCGTACACCGGCGCGTTGTCGAAGTACGGCCGGAACTCCCGCACCGCGTCCTGCGAGTTGCGCCGCATGAACACCTGCCCGCCGAGGCCGACGTACGCCTGCTCGGGCGTGCCGTGGCCGTAGTGGGCGTAGCGCTCGCGGTAGAGGGCGATCAGCTTCTGGAAGTGCTCCTTGGGCCAGAAGATGTTGTTCGCGAAGAAGCCGTCCCCGTAGTAGGCGGCCTGTTCGGCGATCTCCGGGCTGCGGATCGAGCCGTGCCAGACGAACGGCGCGACGCCGTCCAGCGGGCGCGGGGTGGAGGTGAAGGACTGCAGCGGGGTGCGGAAGCGGCCCTGCCAGTCCACCACCTCCTCGCGCCACAGCTGGTGCAGCAGCGCGTAGTTCTCGATCGCGAGCGGGATGCCCTGGCGGATGTCCTTGCCGAACCACGGGTAGACCGGGCCGGTGTTGCCGCGGCCCATCATGAGGTCCACCCGGCCGTCGGCGAGGTGCTGGAGCATCGCGAAGTCCTCGGCGATCTTCACCGGGTCGTTGGTGGTGATCAGCGTGGTCGAGGTGGAGAGGATGATGCGGTCGGTCTGCGCGGCGATGTAGCCGAGCATGGTCGTCGGCGAGGACGGGACGAACGGCGGGTTGTGGTGCTCGCCGGTCGCGAAGACGTCGAGGCCGACCTCCTCGGCCTTGCGCGCGATGGCCACCATGGCCTTGATCCGCTCGTGCTCGCTCGGGGTGCGGCCGGTGGTCGGGTCGGGGGTGACGTCGCCGACGGTGAAGATTCCGAACTGCATGCTGCTCACCACACTCCAGGTCGGCCCCTCGCCCGGGCGCTCGGGGCGCACGGGGCTCTCGGGGCAGATCGTTAAACTTTCAACCACCTTAGCATCCGGGTGCGGATCGTTATTCCCGCCCACAATTGAGGGGGGAGCTCCGGAAGGGCGGCGAACCGATGGCGACGTACATCGCGGTGAGCGCGCTGAGCCACGAGGGCCTGGTGCGGCAGCACAACGAGGACAGCCTCACGGTCGGGCCGTGGACACTCTGCGCCACCGTGACCGGCAACCCGCAGACCCTGCTGTTCCCGCTCGGCCCGCCCTGCGTCGTCGCCGTGGCCGACGGCCTGGGCGGCCACCCCGGCGGCGAGGTCGCCAGCGCCCTGGTGGCCCGCCGACTGGCCGCCGACGGCGCCGGACTGGACGGCGAGGAGGCCGTCCGGGAGGAACTCCAGGAGTGCAACCGGGCGGTGTACGCGGCCGCCGCGGGCGAACCCGAACTGGCCGCGATGGGCACCACGGTGGCCGGCCTGGTCCTGCTGCCCGACCGGGCGGTGGCCTTCAACGTGGGCGACAGCCGGGTCTACCAGGTCGCCCCGGACGGGCTGCGCCGGGTGAGCGTGGACGACAGCCCGCCGCTGCCGCCCGGCCGGCGCACCACCTCGGTGGTCACCCAGACCCTGGGCGGCTCGCTCGGACTGACCTTCGTCGAGCCGCACGTACGCGCCGCACCGCTGGCCACCGGCGACCGCTACCTGGTGTGCAGCGACGGCCTGACCGACCCGGTGCCGGAGGAGGAACTGGCCGCGCTGCTCGCCCAGCCGCACGACGGCTCCGACCGCGCCGACGGGAGGGCCGCGTTCGAGCTCTGGAAGGCGGCGATCGCGGCCGGGGGGCCGGACAACATCACCCTGGCGCTGGTCCGGATCGGCGAGTAGCCGCCAGCTGGAACGGACCCGCCCCGGCGGGGCGCCGAAGCGCTCCGCCGGGGCGGTCACCTGTCCGTGTTTCGGTCGCTCGACGAGCGTCCGGTCAGAGTTCGCTCGTGACGCTCACCCCGCTGAAGCCCTGCTGGGCGTAGAGGCTGAAGTAGACGTAGCCGGCCGGCGGGTTGGTGATCGTCAGGGTCTCGGAGTTGTCCGGACCCGACGAGTGCGCCGTGCTGGCGTCGGTGTACGCCCAGCCGGCCGGGTTGTAGTAGAGGTCGCCGTTGCCGGTGCCGCCGCTGGTGGTGACCTTCACCTGCTTGGTGCCCGCCGGCACCAGGAGGTAGAAGTGCGCGTAGTTGCCGGTGGTCGCCGCGATGTTGCTGCGGGCGCAGTTGGCGTCCAGCTTGCGGATGTCGGTGCCGGCGCACTCCGGCAGCTGCGGCTGGGTGGGCGTGCCGCCGCCGGAGGCGCAGGCGCCGTTGGCGCACGCCGTCAGCCAGCTGTCGAAGCCGGCGTCGTAGCGGGTGCCGATGGTGGTCTTGAGCAGGGTGCGGGCGCCGGCCCAGTCGCCGACGCGGTACTTGGCGAGGACGGAGTCCAGGTCGCCGCGGTGCTGCTCCAGCATGTAGCGGACGGCGAGGTAGCCCCAGCGGTAGACCCGGTCCTGGTCACCGTAGGCGGTGTCGAAGAGGTCGCTCAGCTTGTAGGTGTGCTGGGCGGCCGCCGCGATGGCGGCGTCGTTGGTCACCTTGCGGTACGAGTACGAGATGTACTCGGCGAAGCCCTCGACCCACCAGACGGTCGGGGTGGTCATGCCGGCGTTGAAGTCGCCGTACATGTCGAACCGGCCGTCGAGGTAGTGGGTGTACTCGTGGTTGAGGTTCCAGATCTCGAACGACGGGCGGGCCCACTCGGCCTCGTAGCAGAGGAAGCGCGGCTGGTTGCCGGCCTTGGCCGGGTCGCCCTCCAGGTACATGCCGCCGTTGTTGGTGTCGATGCCGTAGATGGCCGCGGCCAGCACCTGGTAGTCCAGGGAGGAGTGGAAGACCACGACCTCGATCGTGGTGTTGCCGTCGTCCTTGACCGGACCGTTGTCGCGCACCACCGAGTGGAAGTACGCGTCCTGGCCGGTGAGGCTGGTGCAGGCGGTGCCCAGCTGGGTGTTGTCCAGCGCCTGGGCGATCAGCTTGATGCTCGGGCTGCAGGTGTAGTCGACCGTCAGCACGCCCGCCTTGAGCTGGTCGGAGGCGTTGCAGGTGCCGTAGTAGGCGCAGTTGGCGGCGTCGTAGTAGCCGACCCCGTCCGCGACCGCGGCCCACTGGTAGACGGTGCGACCGTTCGGCGCGGACTGCGCGACCAGCGACTTGGCGAGCGGACGGACCTTGGGCTGGAGCGCCGTGTCCTTCAGGAAGCGGGTCAGCTCCTTGGCCGCGTTGTAGACCAGTACGCCGAAGTCGCCGCCGAGCTGGTCGTTGTTGCGGGTCGCGAAGCCGGACAGCGCGTCCAGCACGCTCGGGTCGGCCTCGACCGCCGCGTCGAAGCCGGTCACCTGGTGGCCGCGGAACAGCACCGTGAAGACCGGGTTCACCGCCCAGGCCATGCCGGCCGGGTTCCAGGTGGCGCTGCTGTAGTCGTTCAGCAGCCGCTTGACCACCGGGAGGTAGCGGATGTTCTCCTGCGCGCTGTCGATCAGGGTGACGGCCTCGCCCAGGATGGGCGCGTTGCCCGCGGCGACGTCCCGCACGTGCGCGCCGCCGAAGAAGGCGTCCAGCCCGGAACGGATCGCCGTCTGGAGGGCGGTGCCGTAGGTGCCGACGTCGTCCTTGTGGTACCACTGCGCGAAGTACCCGGCGCGCAGGTACAGCACCAGTTGCTCGACGGAGGTCGAGTTGTCGCCCGGGTAGCTGCCGGACGCGTCGCGCAGCGCGTACGCCACGGTGGTCATCTGCTCCTCGCGGAACGCGCCCCTCGCGTCCGCGCCGGTGAGCTGGAAGAGCCCGTTGACGCACTGGATGTCGGCGGCCTTGATGTGTTGGACCAGGTCGCCGCCCGTCCGGCCGGTGAAGTCGCCGACGTTGCAGGGCTGGGCGGCGGCCGCGCCGAGGGAGAAGGCCTTGGCGGTCGGCCGGGCCTCGGCCGGCCGGGTGTCGAGCGGGAGCGGGGCTCGCTGGTCGACAGAGGCGAACTGCCGGTCGGTGTGGCCGCGTTCGGGGGCGCCGGCGGCGGGCTGCGGCGCCGGTCCGGCGGGGGTGGTGGGGGCGGACGCGCCGCCGGGGGCGGCGGCGGGGGCGGCCTTGCTCTGCGGGGCGAACAGGCCGATCGTCAGGAACATGGTCAGGGCGAGCACTAACAGCCTTGCCAGCTGCGGGAGTCGCAGCAGACGCGCGGAACTCACGTGGGGGCCTCCGGGCCGTCGTCGGCCGCATTGGGGGTGCGGCCGGTGGGGGGGGTGAGGACCGTTGGCGACGGCGCCTGTGGGCGGCTCCGTCGTACACACGGTGGGGAGTGTGACATGTACCATGGCACACATCACATGACGTTGGATAGCCCTGCTCATGTGAGCGATTGGCGGGGGAACGACGCAGGGGCCGTGCCGGCGAATCGCCGGCACGGCCCCTGCGCTCAGGGGTTGACGCCCCGCTCGACTACTTCCGCACTACTTCCGCAGCAGCAGGATCACACCGGCCGTCACCAGGCCGACCAGAACCGCCGCCGCGCCGTACGCCAGTCGGTGGGCGCGCAGCACCGGCAGGAAGCGGTCCACTGCGTAGCGGCCCGGGCCGGTCAGGGCGAGCGCGGCGGCACCCGCCGTGAGCAGCAGCTCGTACTCGCTGCCCTTCGGGGCGAAGAAGCCGCCGCCCCAGGTGACGGCGATCGCGTTGACCATCGTGCCGACGATCGCGGCACCCGCCAGCGGGGTCAGCAGGCCGACGGCGAGGGCCAGTCCGCCGAGCGTCTCGGTGAGGCCGGCGACCACGGCCATGGCGTTGCCCGCCGGGTAGCCGCTCATGGTGAAGAACTGACCGGTGCCGTCGATCCCGCCGCCGCCGAACCAGCCGAACAGTTTCTGGCTGCCGTGCGCGGCCATGGTCAGGCCGAGGGCCAGGCGCAGGAGCAGGAGTCCGGCGTCATAGGCGTGCGGGGAGGTCGTCGCGGAGTCGGGGGTCGCCCGGCCCGGGAGGACGGTGGTGGTGGGGGCGGTCGTGCTCGGGCTGCTGCTCGGCATGCGCGTCTCCATCGATCGGGATCGGTCGTAGGGGTGTGGTGGTGCGGCCGGGCGGGTCACCCCGCGGTTGTTGTTCAAATTTGAACCGGCCGCTCCTCGACCGTACCTTGGAGTTCGAATTTGAACAACTGACGGATCGTGGACAACTCGCGGGCCGGACCCGGCCCGGGGCAGGGTGGAGACATGGCTCAACGCAGGCAGCACCGGCGGACCGCGAAACCCGGCACGCCCTACCCCGAAGCCCTCGCCGCCTTCGGCGAACGCGTCCGGCTGATCACCCCCCGCCAGTGGGACGCCCCCACCCCGTGCGCCGACTGGTCCGTCCGCGAACTCGTCAACCACCTCACCGGCGAACAGCTGTGGATCCCCGAACTGCTGATGGGCGCCACCATCTCCGAGGTCGGCGGCCGCTTCGACGGCGACGTCCTCGGCGACGACCCGGTCACCACCTGGACGGAAGCCGCCGACGCCGCCCGGGACGCCTTCGCCGTCCCCGGCGCCACCGAGCTCACCGTCCACCTCTCCTTCGGGGACGTCTCCGGGCAGTACTACCTGGACCAGCTCACCACCGACCTCGTCATCCACAGCTGGGACCTCGCCGAAGCCGTCGGGCGGCGCACCCGGCTCCCGGCGGAACTCGTCGACTTCGCCCTCGGCGAGTTCGCCGGCTACGGGAACCTCTCCGGGAGCGGCCTGTTCGACCCGCCCCTGCCCGTCCCCGACGACGCCGGCCCGCAGACCCGCCTGCTCGCCCTCACCGGGCGGCACGACCGGCCCTGACCTGCGGCGACCGGCGTGGTACCCGACGCCGGATACTGGAAGGAGCGGGGGCCACGATCCGTGCGAGAGGCGGGCACGCCATGAGCCGCAGGCCGGACATCCTCGGCGAGTTCACCGCCGACCACCGGGCGGTCACCGAGTTGCTCGACCGGATCGAGCGGGCACCCGCCGGCGCCGCCGAGCGCGCCGACCTGCTGGCCCGGCTGACCGACCTGCTGTTCACCCACTGCGCGGCCGAGGAGGAACACCTCTTCCCGCTCGTGCAGCACGACGTACCGGACGGCGGGGCGCTGGTGTTCGGCAGCATCCACGAGCACCTGGCGATCGGGCAGTACCTCTCCGACCTCCAGGGGCTCGGCCCGGCCGACCCGGCCTTCGACACCCTGCTGCGCGGCCTCGCCGACACCCTGCGGCGCCACCTCGCCGTCGAGGAGAAGCAGCTCTTCCCGGCCGCCCGCAAGGCCCTGCCCGCCACCACCCGAGCCGTGCTCGGCGACCGGCTGCGGGCCGAACGCGCGGAAACCGCCGAGGACGTCGAGGGCCTTGAGGGCGCCGAGGGCCTTGAGGGCGCCGAGGGCCTTGAGGGCGCCGAGGGCCTTGAGGGCGCCGAGGGCCTTGAGGGCGCGGGACCCGCCGAGGCGGGCAGCACTGAGCCGTGAACGTCAGTTCTTCGGGCTGATCACCGCGAAGCGGCCGCCCTCCCGGTCCTGCAACCGGGCCACCCGCCCGTACGGGGAGTCGAAGGCGGCTCCCACCACCGAACCGCCCAGCTCCACCGCCCGGGCCAGCGCCCGGTCCGCGTCCGGAACGGCGAAGGACACCTCCCAGTGCGGCGGCAGCCCGGCCGCACCGCCCGCCTGCTCCCTCGCCAGCGCAGCGACGCTGTGGCCCTCCGCCCGCAGCACCACCCGGTCGTGCTCCCAGCGGACGTCGAACCGCTCCGGGTCACGGCCGTCCCAGCGGAACACCTGCCCGTAGAACAGGGCCGCCGCGAACGGGTCCGGCGTGCGCAGCTCGATCCAGACCGGAGCGCCCGGCAGGTCCAGCCGTCGGGCCCGGCCCAGCGGGCCCTCCCAGATGCCGAACACCGCCCCGGCCGGGTCCGCCGCGAAGGCCACCCGCCCGGCGTCGAAGGCGAGCGGGCCCACCGCCAGGGTCGCGCCGCGCTCGCGCACCGCGTCGGCGGCCTCGTCCGCGCTCTCCGTCCCGAAGTAGCTGGTCCACGCCACCGGCATCGCCCAGTCGCTGCCCGCGACCCCCAGCCCGGCCACCGCCTCCCCGCCGGTCACCGCGTGCAGGTACGGGCCGAAGCGGTCCGGCCCCGGCTCGAACTCCCAGCCGAGCAGCGGCCCGTAGAACGCCTTCGCCCCCTCCAGGTCCCGGGCCGTCAGGCTCACCCAGCACGGAACGGCCGCCACGCAGCGCACCTCGGCGGTCTCACCGCTGCCCATCGCGGACCTCCTCGCCCCCCGGCCGCCGGGCCCCTCCCGACTCCCACGGCCCACCGGCCGCCCGGGACGCCCACAGCCTAGGGGGATGGGCGTAGCACGTTCCGGGAGGCATGGCCGGGATCAGCGCACCCAGTTCTTGAGCGGCTCGGTGTCCAGCGAGATCCCCACCGGCTCGGGGAGGTGGACGGTCCTGCCGAACGGGAGGATCTGCGCGGTCTCGTAACGGACGCCGTCGGGCTGGCTATGGACGACGACCTCGGCTGAATCCCGGTCGATCAGCAAGTAGATCGGGATGCCGGCCTCGGCATAAGCCCGAGGCTTCTCGACGCGATCGCGCCGGTCGGTGTCCGAGTCGTAGGAGGTGACCTCGACGACCATCAGCACACCGTCAGCGTCGGCCCACTCCCCTTGACCGGCAACGGTGCCGCTGGGGGCGAGCGTGCCGTCCGGGTGAGCGCGTCCGCCACGGTAGGACCGAATCTTCAAACCGTGGTTGTACAGCCACAAATCGGGACGCGCCTGGATGCAGATCCGCGTCAGCCACTCGATGATCATGCTGCGGTCGCCGTCCGGCACGGGCTTGATCCCCAGCTTCCCGTTGATGAACTCCAGCCGGATTCCCTCTGCGCGGCGGGCTACGAGGTCGGCAATCTCCTCGAACTCCTCGGGCAGCATGTGCGGGCGCTCGGAGATCGCAGTCATGGGCTTTCCTCCTTCGCCTGGGCACCCTGCCGTGCAACGAACACACCGGCGAGTGGTTACGGGCCGTCCGGCTTCCGCCGATAGCGCCCGCCGTCCGGCCATGGCCCTACCCATGGCCGGACGGCGGCACAGGAAATGTGATCCAGGTCACAGCAAAAGCCGAAATTTCCGGGGACGGAATCCCCGTTTGGTCTTTCGTAGGCAGAAGCGGGGAGAACTTCCCCGGTATCCTGAAGGAGCAGTCGCCGTGACCACCGCCGCCACCGAGCCGGTCCGACCCGTGGAGACCGTCCGTGCGCCCAAGCTGCGCGCTGACGCGACCCGCAACCGGGAGCGGATCGTCCTGGCGGCTCGCGACGCTTTCGTCGAGCACGGCGCGGACGTGCCGCTGGACGAGATCGCGAAGCGGGCCGGGGTCGGCAACGCCACGCTGTACCGGAACTTCCCGGACCGCTCGGCGCTGGTCCGCGAGGTGGCGCTGCTCGTCAAGAGCCGTATCCTGGCCCTCGCCGAGACGGCGACGGTCGAGGCGGACGCCCCTGACGGCGTCCCCTTCGACGCCCTGCAGCGGTTCGCGCACGCGACCGTCGCGGAGAAGCTCGGCGCGCTCTGCCCGATGTTCACCAGCCATGTCGACCCGTTCGACCCGGACCTCACCGAGGCCCGCGTGCGCCTGACGGCCGCCGTGAGCGGTCTGATGGAGCGCGCCCGGGCGGCGGGTGAACTGCGGGCGGACGTCGACCACGGTGACCTGTTCATCGCGATCAGCCAGCTGACCCGGCCGCTGCCGGGGACGTCCTGCCAGCTGCTCGACGACTTCGTCCACCGGCACCTGCAGTTGTTCCTGGACGGGCTGCGCACGCCGGCCCGTTCGGTGCTGCCCGGCCGGGCCGCGACCTTCGAGGACTTCCAACCCCACCACTGACCCACAGCGGTACCCCGACCGACCGACCCACCCTCCGGACCGGGCCGACCACCGGCCCGCCGGAAGCCGATCCCCGCACGTCCCGCACCACCCGCCCCGCACCGACGCCCCGTACGGCGACCAGCCGTCCCCGTACGGCGGTCGGCCCTTGTCGCACGCCACGCACCCCGAAGTGAGTACCTCCATGCCTGAAACCGACGCCCGACCGGCGACGCTGCCCGATCCCCGGCGCTGGAAGGCGCTGATATTCATCGGCCTCGCCCAGCTGATGGTCGTCCTGGACGCCACCATCGTGAACATCGCCCTTCCGTCCGCCCAGCGGGACCTGGGCATCTCCGACGGCAACCGCCAGTGGGTGATCACCGCCTACGCGCTGGCCTTCGGCGGCCTGCTGCTGTTCGGCGGCCGGATCGCGGACCTCTGGGGCCGCAAGCGGACCTTCGTGGTCGGCCTGGCCGGCTTCGCCCTCGCCTCCGCGCTCGGCGGCGCCGCGGCCAACACCGCGATGCTGCTCGGCGCCCGCGCCCTCCAGGGCGTGTTCGGCGCGCTGCTCGCCCCGGCCGCGCTGTCGCTGCTGGCGGTGACCTTCACCGAGGCCAAGGAGCGCGCCAAGGCCTTCGGCATCTACGGCGCGATCGCCGGTGGCGGTGGCGCGATCGGCCTGATCCTCGGCGGTCTGCTGACCGAGTACATGAACTGGCGCTGGACGTTCTTCGTCAACGTCCCGTTCGCCATCGTGGCCGCCGTGGGCGCCGTCCTGGTGATCCGCGAGCCCGCCGAGGGCCGCAACCGCAACCGGCTGGACGTCCCCGGCGTGCTGCTGGTGACCACCGGCCTGGTCTCGCTGGTGTACGGCTTCACCCGCGCCGAGTCCAGCGGCTGGACGGCCGCCAGCACGCTGGGGCTGTTCGTCGCGGCCGCCGTGCTGCTGACCGCGTTCGTCCTGGTGGAGCGCCGGGTCAAGGCCCCGCTGCTGCCGCTGCGCGTGGTGCTGGACCGCAACCGCGGCGGGGTGTACCTGTCGCTCGGCCTGGCCGTGATCGGCATGTTCGGCCTGTTCCTGTTCCTGACCTACTACCTGCAGCTCGTGCGCGGCTACAGCCCGGTGCTGACCGGCGTCGCGTTCCTGCCGATGGTGGCGGGCATGATCACCGGCTCGACCCAGATCGGCGCCCGGCTGATGACCCGCGTCCCGGCGCGGTTCCTGATGGCCCCCGGCTTCCTGGTCGCCTCGATCGGCATGCTGCTGCTGAGCAACATCGGTCTGGACACCTCCTACCCGATGCTGATCCTGCCCGGCCTGGTCCTGATGGGCCTCGGCATGGGCACCGCGTTCATGCCGGCGATGAGCCTGGCGACGCACGGCGTCCAGCCGCGCGACGCGGGCGTCGCCTCGGCGATGGTCAACACCTCGCAGCAGGTCGGCGGCGCCATCGGCACCGCGCTGCTGAACACCATCGCGGCCAGTGCCACCACCAGTTGGCTGGCCTCGCACGCGACCGCCGCGGCCGCCTCGTCGCCGGCGGCCGCCCAGGCCCTGCAGTTCCAGGGCATGGTGCACGGCTTCACCACCGCGATCTGGGTGTCCTTCGGGATCCTGGTGGCGGCCTCCGCGATCGCCTTCACCCTCGTGAACGCCGGTCGCCCGGACGCGGCGTCGGCTTCGGGCGCCGGTGCGGCGAAGAGCGACGAGGTTCCGGTGATGGCGCACTGACGCCTGCGGGTTGCTCGGGTGCGTACGCGGCCCGTCCGGTGTCCCCCTCCTGGGGCGCCGGGCGGGCCGCTCGCCGTTCCGGGGTCCGGAGCACAGCCACCCCGGGTAGAAGTGGGGAGCACTCCCCGATTATGGTGACCTCAGCGAGAAGCGGGGAATGATCCCCACTTCGTTCCGACTGAGGTGCGTGCACATGACCCGGAATCAGAACCCAGGACGGGGGCGGCGGGCCGTCGACTGGGCGGACGGCCGACTGGGGATCCACACCCTGGCCAGGGCCAACCTGCGCAAGATCTTCCCGGACCACTGGTCCTTCATGCTGGGCGAGATCTGCCTGTACACCTTCCTGATCATCATCCTGACCGGCGTCTGGCTGACCCTGTTCTTCAAGCCCTCCATGGGCGAGGTGATCTACGACGGCTCGTACGTCCCGCTCAAGGGCGTGCCCATGTCGCAGGCCTACGCCTCCACGGTGGACATCGGCTTCGAGGTCCGCGGCGGGCTGCTGATCCGGCAGATCCACCACTGGGCCGCCGTCGTCTTCGTCGCGGCCATGTTCGTGCACATGATGCGGGTCTTCTTCACCGGTGCGTTCCGCAAGCCGCGCGAGGTCAACTGGGTCTTCGGCTTCCTGCTGCTCTTCCTCGGCATGCTGGACGGATTCTTCGGCTACTCGCTCCCGGACGACCTGCTCTCCGGCACCGGCATCCGGTTCATCGAGGGCGTGGTGCTGGCCGTCCCACTGGTCGGCACCTACGTCCAGATGTTCCTGTTCGGCGGCGAGTTCCCCGGGCACGACATCATCCCGCGGTTCTTCACCGTCCACGTGCTGCTCGTGCCCGGCATCATGCTCGGCCTGCTGGTGGCGCACCTGATCCTGGTCTTCCACCACAAGCACACCCAGTGGCCCGGGCCCGGGAGGACCGGGAAGAACGTCGTCGGCATGCCGCTGATGCCGGTCTACCTGGCCAAGGCCGGCGGGTTCTTCTTCCTGGTCTTCGGCACCGTCGCGCTGATGTCCGCCGTCGCCACCGTCAACCCGATCTGGGCGTACGGCCCGTACCGCCCCGACCAGGTCTCCACCGACGCCCAGCCCGACTGGTACATGGGCTTCGCCGAGGGCCTGATCCGGGTGATGCCCGGCTGGGAGGTCGGGCTCTGGGGGCACACCCTCAACCTCGGCGTGCTGATCCCGTTCACGCTGTTCCCGGTGATCCTCGGCGCGATCGCGGTCCACCCGTTCATCGAGAGCTGGGTGACCGACCACAAGCGCGAACACCACCTGCTGGACCGGCCGCGCAACGCGCCCGTCCGCACCGCGCTCGGCGCCGCCTGGATCAGCCTCTACCTGGTGATGCTGGCCGGCGGCGGCAACGACCTCATCGCCACCCGTCTGCACCTGTCGCTCAACGCCATCACCTACGCGGTGCGGATCGGCTTCTTCGCCGTCCCGGTGGCCGTCTTCGTCATCACCAGGCGCTGGTGCCTCGGCCTCCAGCGCCGTGACCGCGACAAGGTGCTGCACGGACGCGAGACCGGCGTCGTCAGGCGCCTGCCGCACGGCGAGTTCACCGAGGTGCACGCCGGGCTCGCGCCCGCCGAACTGCACCGGCTCACCGCACACGAGCAGCCCCGCCCCCTCGAACTGCCGGCCCCCGTCGACGAGAATGGAGTCGCCCGGAGCGCGGGCGTGCTCACCCGCACCCGCGCCCGGCTGTCCCGCGGATTCCACGGCGAACACGCCCGGATCGCCAAGCCCACCGCCGAGGAGTACCGCGAGATCACCGAGGGCCGCGGGCACTGACCCACGGCCCCGGTCCCCACGCCAGAGGGAGGACAGATGCACGACCGATCCGACCAGCTCGCCGACAACAGATACCTCCTGCTCACCACCTTCGGCGAGGACGGCACCCGCCGGGACTCGCAGATCTGGGTGGTGCCCGACGGCACCGCGCTCGGCGTCTGGACCCCGGCCCACTCCGGCGAGGCCGAACGGATCCGGCGCCACCCCCGGGTGCTGGTCGGCCCGTGCGACGCCCACGGGCGCCCGACCGGGCGGCCGGTACCGGCCCGCGCACGGCTCTGCGACCCGGACGACACCGCCCGCTACCGCACCTCGCTGATCAACAAGTACGGCCTGACGGCGCTGATCGCGCTGGCCCGCAGCCGGTTCCGGGTCGGGCTGGCCGGGACGGTCGGCATCCGGATCACGCTCAACGAGCTGGAGCAGCGGCTGGTCGGGCCCGAGTGGCAGCTGCCGACGACGTACTGCGTCAACTGACCCCGTCGGGCGGCCTGGTGGCGCCGGGAGCGGGGCCGGGGGCCGGGGGCCGGGCACGAGCGCGCCCGGCCCCCGGCGCCGTTCGTGTTCCGAAGCGTTCACGCTGCCCGGGGACCGCTGTCAGGGCCCGTCGTCCGGCGCCTTCGCCAGGTCCCCGGGTTCGCACGCCTCCCGGCCCGTCGCCAGGTGCACGACCCTGACCGCGCGGTCGGGGCCGCCGGGCACGACCCGCTGCTCGTGCCCGCAGCGCGGGCAGATCAGCGGGATGCGCGGACGGTGCTCCCGGCCGCCGGCGTGGCCGCCGTCCGGGTGCGCGGCACTCACGTCAACGGGTGGGTCGGGATCGGGCTGACCTCCTGGATCTCACCGTGGGCCTTGGTGAGCAGCTGCGAGGCCAGGTCGTTGAGGGCTCTGGCCCCCGCGATCTCCTCGCCGACCCGCAGCTGTTCCGGGTCCGAGGGGTGGCGGCTGCTGTAGCCGTGGGCCCGCAGTTCCCTGCCGTCGCGCAGCCGCAGCATGGCCGCGGCGGTCGTGCGCGGGCCGTCCTCGCGAAACTCCATCTCGATGTGCCAACCGACCAGAGTCTGCATGGCGGATCACCTCCATCGGTCACTCCTCCGGTTACTCCTCCAGAGTGCGCCGCACCCACCGTGAACACCAGGGCAGGCCGACCGGGGGCAAGTTGAACACGTTCAACTGTGCGGCGTAGAGTCGTCGACGACCACGATTTGAACGCGTTCAAGGAGGTGCTTCCGGCATGGGGAAAGGCACGACGGAGCTGGTGAACCTGCTGGTCCTGCTCGGCATGGGCGCCGTCGTCCCGCTCGGCCTCGCCCTGATCGGCGAACCCGGCCTCGACCGCGTCCGCCGGCTCTGGCCGCTCGCCGCCGTCCCCGGCGCGCTCTCGCTCTGGCTCCCGCGCGGCGGCCTCGCCACCGGCAGCGCCGCCCTCTACGCGCTCGGCACCCTGGCCGTCGCCCTCCACGCCCCGCTGCGGCTGCGCCGGACCCGCTCGCTCGCGCCCGCCGAACTCGCCGTCCTCACCGCGCTCGCCGCCCCGGCGGTGGCCGGCACCGCCCTGGTCGCCGAACGCTCCGGCTACCCGCTGTTCGGCTTCGAACCGCACGTCCTGGCACTGACCGTCCCGCACTTCCACTACGCCGGCTTCACCGCCGCCCTCGTCGCCGGGCTGGTCTGCCGCAGCACCCGGGCGGGATCCGGCGCCGCCCGCTGCGCCGCGTTCAGCGTGCCGGCCGGGACGCTGCTGGTGCTCGCCGGGTACTTCCTCGGCACCTGGGTCCAGTTCGCCGGGGCCTGCGTGCTCACCACCGGGATGTGGCTGGTCGGCCTGGTCACCTGGCGCGATCTGCGGCCCCGCGCCGCCGACCCGGTCACCGCCCGGCTGCTCACCGCCTCCTCGGCCGTCCTCGCCCTCACCATGCTGCTCGCCCTGTGGTGGGCCCTCGGCCAGGCGTCCGGGCTCCCCCACCCCACCCTGGCCTGGATGGCCGCCACCCACGGCGTCGGCAACGCGCTCGGCTTCGCACTCTGCTCGCTGCTCGCCTGGCGCCGGATCACCACCGCGGAGGACCACCGATGACCGACCTCAGCTACCCGGAGCAGGGCGCCAGCGCCACCGGCCACCTGCCCGGCGGGTACCGCCACCTGCGGCACCGGGCACTCATCGGCCGGGGCCGCCCCGCCCTGGAGGTGGCCGGGGCCGCCCTGCTCGGCTGGCGGATGCACCGGCTGGCCGGCGTGCGGATCGACGCCGACGCGGACCGGGCCGCCCCCGGCGTCGCCGTGCACTGCGCGATCGGCGTCGGCCCGCTCCGGGCCGGCGCCCCCAACCGGGTGCTGGCCACCGTCGACGGCCCGGACCGGTACGGCTTCACCTACGGCACCCGGGCCGGCCATCTGGCCCGCGGCGAGGAGACGTTCCTGGTCGAACTGGAGGCGGACGGGGCGGTCTGGTTCAGCGTCACCGCCTTCAGCCGTCCGGTCGCCCGGTACGCCCGGCTGGCGGGGCCGCTGCTGCCGCTCGCGCAGCGGGCCTTCGCCCGGCGCTGCGGCCGGGTCCTGGCCCGGATCGCGGCGGACGCGGGGTAATGCCTTGGCCCGCCGGGTAGGCCGTCCGGCATGATCACCCGGTGATACGCATGCAGTCGGCCCTCGATGTCGCCGCGGGGCAGCCGTGACCAGCTTCCTGACCCACCGGGCCCGGGTGCACGACGAGCGGCTGCCGGCGCGCCGGCGGTTCAACGCCCTGCGGACCTGCCTGACCTGCTTCGCGCCGTACGGCTTCCGGGCCACCTACCACCACCTCACGCTCAGCGCCCGGATGCCCCGGCTGCTGGAGGCCGACCCGGACTCGCTGGTGCGGGCCGTGGAGGAACTGCACGAGGCACGGGTCCTGTGGCTGGCCGGGGCACGGGAGTACGAGGCGCGGCGCCGGGCGCAGAAGCGGGCCGGGCGGCGGCAACCGCCCGAGCCGGTGTGGTGGAACCGCCCCTGGTGGGGCGCACCGGACGCGGCCTGGCGGGCGGACCCCTTCCTCCACCCGCCGCTGCGGCTGCCCGACTACGTCCGGCGGCAGAACGCCCTGCTGGACGGCGCCGACCTGCCCGGCTGCCCGGCCTGCGGGGACGAGGAGCCGGTGCTGTCGCGCTCGACCGGCCACGGCCTGGCCGAACTCTGCCGGACCTGCGCCTGGGTGCGGCAGCCGTGCCCGTGCGGACGGTGGCACAGCTTCGAGCCCACCCTGCGGGTCGGCTGGAACCGCGTCTGGCAACGGCAGCACCTGATCGGCGACGGCACGCCGAACCCGCGCTGGCCCGGCGTGCAGGGGCCGGCCCGGGTCGAGCGGCTGGCGGCGTACGAGGTCTCCCGCCCGTGGGGTCTGCGCTCCGCGCGGTGTGTGGCGCCCGGGCGCTGAACCGGCGCCGGCAGCTACCGGTGGAGGCGGCTCCGGCTGCGGAATACCCCGTCGGGGCGCACGGTTGTCGCGAGCACGTGATCGGTAGCGCCGCCTCCGGAAGGGAAGGAATCGCGAGATGAGCAGCACGGTCGAGCTGACCAAGGAGAACTTCGACGACATCGTCCCGGGCCCGGAGGGCCAGGACTTCGTCCTCATCGACTTCTGGGCCGGGTGGTGCGGGCCGTGCCGCCAGTTCGCCCCGGTGTACGAGAAGGCGGCCGAGCGCCACACGGACCTCGTCTTCGCCAAGGTGGACACCGAGGCGCAGGTGGAGCTGGCCGCCGCGTTCGGGATCCAGTCGATCCCCACACTGGCGATCATCCGTGAGGGCGTGCTCGTCTTCTCGCAGGCCGGTGCGCTGCCGGAGTCGGTGTTCGAGGACCTGATCGGCCAGGCCAGGAACCTGGACATGGCCGAGGTGAAGCGCAAGGTCGCGCAGGAGCAGGCGGCCGGGGGCCAGGCCTGACCCGTCCGGGCGTCCGCTGGTCCGAGGGCCCGGGGAGTGCGACTCCCCGGGCCCGGTCGCTCGGAAATCCGGGCGAAGTCCGGCCGGGGTCGGTCCTAGAGTCGTCGGCGACGGAGATCCCGCCCGACCGCGAGGAGCGACCCACCATGAGCACGTTCGTACTGGTCCCCGGTTTCTGGCTCGGCGCCTGGGCCTGGGACGAGGTCGCCGCGCCGCTGCGTGCCGCCGGGCACACCGTCCACCCCGTGACCCTGCCCGGGCTGGCGGAGCGCGCGGGCGAGGCCGAGCCGATCGGGCTGGCGGAGCACATCGCCGCGCTGGCCGACCTGCTGGTCCGCGAGGACCTGTGGGAGGTGGTGCTGGTGGCGCACAGCGGCGCCTGCGTCCCGGCCGGCGGCCTCGCCGACCGGATGCCGGAGCGGATCCGCCGGGTGGTCTACCTGGACAGCGGCCCGATGATCGACGGCGGTTCGCTGTACGACCTCTGGCAGCCCGACCACCGCGCGGCGGCCGACGCCGCGGTGGTCGACGGCCGCCTCCCGATGCCCTCCTGGGCCGACCTCGCCGCCGACGGCGCCAGTGTGGAGGGCTTGGACGAGGCCGAGCTCGCCCGGATCCGCGAGCTGGCCACCCCGCACCCGGCCGGGGCGTACCGGGACCGGCTGCGGCTGACCGGCGCCTCGGCCGCGCTGCCGCAGGCCCTGGTGACCTGTTCCTTCCCGCTCGCCCAGGTGCAGGCGATGATCACGGCCGGCCACCCGTGGTTCGCCGGGCTCGACGGGCCGAACTGGGAGCTGCGCGAACTGCCCACCGGGCACTGGCCGATGTTCTCCCGCCCGGCCGACACGGCGGCGGTGCTGGCCGAGCTCGCGGCGCTCTGACCCGCCCTCGGCCCGGACCCGTCGGCGGACCCATCGGCGGGTTCGTCGGCGCGTTCGTCGGCGCGTTCGTCCGCGCGTTCGTCTGCGCGAAGCCCCGCCGGCGTCGCAGGATGGGCACGGCACCGGGCGAACGGCCCGGCGCCCGTCCGGCCAGGGCCGGATCCCACCGGAGAGCGAGCCCCTGAGGATGTACGCGGAGCGCGAGAAGTGGCCGCCGGAGGCCGTTCGGGTCAGGCTCGGGTACGAGACGAACGGCAGCCACGGGCCGATCTCCCGGCAGGTCGCCCCCACCGGCGCGCTGGACGACGCCCGGCGCGCCCGGCTGCTCGACGTCCGCGACCACACACCCGTCACCCTCGCCCTGCGGGCCGGGGTGGCCATCGACACCACGGAGGACCGGGTATGACCAGCACCGCCGAGGAGTACGACGTCATCGTCCTGGGGGGCGGCCCGACCGGCGAGAACGTCGCCGACCGGACGGCCGCCGCCGGCCTGCGCACGGTGGTCGTGGAGGCCGAACTGGTCGGCGGCGAGTGCTCGTACTGGGCCTGCATGCCGAGCAAGGCGCTGCTGCGCCCGGTGGCCGCGCTGGCCGACGCCCGCGCGGTGGGCGGCTCCCGGGAGGCGGTCGGCGACAGGCGGCTGGACCCGGCCGCGGTGCTGGCCCGGCGGGACTCCTTCACCTCGCACTGGAACGACGACGGCCAGGTGCAGTGGCTGCGGGACAACGGCATCGAGCTGGTGCGCGGTCACGGCCGGCTGGCGGGCGTACGGACCGTCACCGTGGAGGCCGAGGACGGCACCGAGCGGGTGCTCACCGCCCGGCACGCCGTCGCCGTGTGCACCGGCAGCCGTCCGGTGCTGCCCACGGGCGTGCCGGGCCTGGCGGAGGCCCACCCGTGGACCAACCGGGAGGCGACCGCCGCGCCGGCCGTGCCCGGGCGGCTGGCGGTGGTCGGCGGCGGCGTGGTCGGGGTGGAGCTCGCGACCGCCTGGCGGGCGCTCGGCTCCGAGGTGGTGCTGCTGGTACGCGGCGACCACCTGCTGCCGCGGATGGAGCCGTTCGCGGGCGAGCTGGTCGCGGAGGGCCTGCGCGAGGCCGGGGTGGACCTCCGGTTCGGGACGGAGGCCACCTCGCTGGAGCGGGCGGACGGCGCCGGGCCGGTGGTCCTGACGCTCGGTGACGGCGAGCGGCTGACCGTGGACGAGGTGCTGTACGCGACCGGACGGGCCCCGCGCACCGCCGACGTCGGGCTGGAGCAGGTCGGGCTGAAGCCGGGCGGCTGGCTGGAGGTGGACGACAGCTGCACCGTGCTCGGCGTCGACGGCGAGTGGCTGTACGGCGTCGGGGACGTCAACCACCGGGCGCTGCTCACCCACCAGGGCAAGTACCAGGCCCGGATCACGGGCGCGGCGATCGTGGCCCGCGCCCAGGGGCGTGCGCTGGACACCTCCCGCTGGGGCGCGCACGCCGCGTCGGCCGACAGCGCGGGCGCGCCGCAGGTCGTCTTCACCCATCCGGAGGTCACCGCCGTCGGGCTGACCCTGGCGGCGGCCGAAGCGGCCGGGCTGCGGGTCAAGGCCGTCGACCACGACTTCGGCGCCGTCGCCGGGGCCTCGCTGTACGGCGACGACTACCGCGGCCGGGCCCGGGTGGTCTTCGACCTGGACCGCGAGGTGCTGGTCGGCGCCTGCCTGGTCGGCCCCGGGGTCGCCGAACTGCTGCACTCGGCGACCGTCGCCGTGGTCGGCGAGGTGCCGATCGACCGGCTCTGGCACGCCGTGCCCTCCTACCCGACGATCAGCGAGGTGTGGCTGCGGCTGCTGGAGGGCTGCCGGGGGTGAGCCGGGCGGGTGAACCGGGCGGACGGGCCCTCCCGACGAGAAGGCCCTCCGGGTGAGCGGGCGCGGCGAGATGTGGCCGCCGGTGGACGGCGGGACACTGGGCGTCGGGGGCCGTCCCGGGGGGCCGTACTCGTCACCAGGTGGTGTGGGGCATGACCGAAGTGCTGTTGGCCGTCGGAACCGAGAAGGGCCTCTTTCTCGGCCGCAGCCGCGACCGGCTGGACTGGGAGTTCAGCGGGCCGCACTTCCGGATGAACGCGATCTACTCCGTCTCCATCGACCGCCGCGACGGCCGCACCCGGCTGCTGGTCGGCGCCGACAGCAGCCACTGGGGGCCGTCCGTCTGGCGCTCCGACGACCTCGGCGCCACCTGGTACGAGCCGCCGCAGCCGGCGATCCGCTTCCCCGAAGCCACCGGCGCCTCGCTCACCCGGGTCTGGCAGCTCCAGCCGGCCGGCCCCGAGGCCCCCGGCGTCGTCTACGCCGGCACCGAGCCCGCCGCGCTGTTCCGCTCCGAGGACGGCGGTGAGACCTTCCGCCTGGTCGAGTCGCTCTGGAACCACCCGCACCGGACCGACTGGGGCGCCGGCTACGGCGGCCAGGGCCTGCACACCGTCGTCACCGACCCCCGCGACCCGCAGCGGCTGCTGGTCGCCGTCTCCACCGGCGGCGTCTACCGCAGCAAGGACGGCGGCGACAGCTGGGAGCCCGCCAACACCGGTCTGCGCGCCGAGTTCCTCCCGGAGGAGGGCCAGTACCCCGAGTTCGGCCAGTGCGTGCACAAGGTCGCCCCCGACCCCGTCGACCCCGACCGGCTGTACCTGCAGAACCACGGCGGCGTCTACCGCAGCGACGACTGGGGCGCGAGCTGGCGCTCCGTCGCCGACGGCCTGCCCGCCGCGTTCGGCTTCGCCGTCGCCGCCCACCCGCGCCGGGGCGACACCGCCTACCTGTTCCCGCTCGGCGGCGGGGACGACCGCATCCCGCCCGGCCACCGGTGCCGGGTCTTCCGCACCACCGACGGCGGCACCAGCTGGCAACCCCTCGCCGACGGCCTGCCCGGCGAGGACCACTACGGCATCGTGCTGCGCGACGCGCTGCGCACCGACGACGCCGAGCCGGCCGGGATCTACTTCGGCAACCGGACCGGCGACGTCTACGGCAGCCACGACGAGGGCGAGAGCTGGTCGTTGCTGATCTCCCACCTGCCGGACGTGCTCTGCGTCCGCGCCGCGGTGGTGTCCTGACAATTCGGTTGCCCCCGGGAGCGCTCTCGTCGACCATGACTGCGGACGAACGACCGTACGAATGGGGCTTGGTGTGACCGAGGCGGATCTGGTGATCGGGCGAAACGGCGAGGGCGTACCGGTGGTGCGCTACCTCCCGGGCGAGCGGGAGGGCCGGCCCTGGGCCGACCTGCTGGAGGTGGTGGACGAGACCGGCGGCATCGACCCGGTGGAGTTCGTGCGCACCGAGATGGCCGGGTGGGTGGTCTCCGGGACCCCCGAGTTCGGCCTCGCCCTGCTGGAGCACGGCGCCACCGTGCTCCGGCACGCCCACGCCATGCGGCGCGACCTGGTCGCCGACCCACCGCCCGCCGACTGGGCCGGGGCCCCGCTGCGCGACGGCCTGCGGGCCGTACCCTGCGACCGCGCGCCCGAGGACCTGTTCGAGGCCTGGCGGGCCGCGTTCGCCCCGGGGCACCCGGACCACTTCGCGGGCGACGACCGGCAGGCGCTGGCGGAGCGGATCGCCCCGCTGCTCGCCGGCGAGGTCATCGGGCCGGTGCTGCCCTCCAGCCTGCTCGCCGTGGACGCGCAGGACCGGGTGGTGGCCGGGCTCGTCCTCACCGACCGCGGCGGCATACCGTGGATCGGCGACGTCTTCCGGCACCCGGAGCTCGGCTACCGGGGCCTCGGCGCGGACCTGCTGCGCCGCGCCGTCGCCGACGCCGCCGAACGCGGGCTCGTCGAGGTGCAGTTGGCCGTCACCGACGGCAACCCGGCCCGCCGGCTCTACGAGTCCCTGGGCTTCGAGCTGCTGAGCACCGCGCTGACCGTGATCGTGCCGGAGAACGGCTGACGGCCACCAGTCGCTGTCCGGCCGGTCCCGGGGAATCAGCCGCGATCGGCCGGACAGGCCTGGTTAGGGCACCCCCTACGGCCGGACCAGCTCCAGGACGGCTATCCCGGCCAGCACGGTGAGGCTGGCGCCCAGCCGCAGACGGCCGAGCCGCTCGCGGAACACCACGGTGGCGATCAGGGCGGCGATCACGATGCTCGTCTCGCGCAGGGCCGCGATCGTCGCCAAGTCCCCCCGGGACTGCGCCCACACCACCAGGCCGTAGGCCGTCAGCGAGAGCACGCCTCCCGCGATCCCCACCGGCACCACCTTGCCGACCCCGGTCAGCAGCGAACGGCCGCGCCGGGCCCAGGCGATCAGCGCGAGCGTCGGCCCCTGCAACAGGAACAGCCAGGCCACGTAGCCGCCGACCGTCCCGGCGTGCCGGACGCCGCTGCCGTCCAGCACCGTGTAGACGGCGATCATCACGCCCGTCCCGGCGGCGGCCCCGAGCGCGGGCAGTTGCGCCCGCCCCGGGACGCCCTTGGCGAAGGCCAGCCCGATCAGGCCGCAGGAGATCACCACCACGCCCAGCAGCTCACCGGCGCCCGGGTGCTGACCGAGCACGGTGGCCGACAGCAGGGCCACCAGCAGCGGCGCCGAGCCGCGCGCGATCGGGTACATCTGCCCGAAGTCGCCCAGCTGGTAGGCGCGTAGCAGCAGGACCGTCGACGTCGTCTGGACGGCGACCGAGGCCAGCAGGTACGGCCAGGCCGAGGCCGCCGGCAGCGGGTTGAGCAGCACCAGGACGAGCGCGCACGCGGTGTAGGTCAGGTTGATCAGCGCGAAGCCGACCAGCTTGTCCGCGATCCGGTGCGCCAGCCCGTTCCAGACGGCGTGCAGCACGGCCGCGGCGAGCACGGCCACCGGCACGGCCGGCACAATCTCGGGCATGGCGAAGCTCCCCTCCGACGGCCTTCCGGCGACCCGGCACGGCCTGGAATCGAATTCCACGCTACCCTAGCGCCATGGAAGGACATTCCGACATGACGCCCCTGGAGTCCCAGCTCGCCGCGCGGATCCGGGCCCGGCTCGGCGAACTGCGCGGCGCCGAGGCACGGGTGGCCGAGGTGGTGCTCGACCGGGGCGCCGGCCTGGTGCACCTGAGCGTCAGCGACGTCGCCGCGCTGGCCGGCACCGCCCCCTCCTCCGTGGTCCGGGCCTGTCAGCGGCTCGGCTTCCGCGGCTACCAGGAGCTGAAGATCGCGGCCGCCCGGCACTCCCCCGCCACGGCTCCGGCCCCCGCCGACGACGACGCACGCGACCCGGCCGCCCGGGCCCTCGCCGACACCCTGCGGGCCGCCCGCGCGGCCCTGGACGGGATCACCGCCACGCTCACCGCCGACGACCTGCGGGCGGCCGCCGACGTGCTGGCCGGCGCCGGCCAGGTGGTACTGGTCGGCTCCGGGCTGTCCGGCGCGGTGGTGCTCGACCTCGCCTACCGGCTGCGCGCGCTCGGCCTGCGCGTCGACGCCCCCGCCGACCCGCTCACCGCCCAGCTGGCCGCCGCCCAGCTCCCGCCCGGCGGCGTCTGCTTCGCGGTCAGCCACGGCGGCGCCACCCCGCTGGTGATCGACGCCGCGCGCCGGGCCCGGGCGGCCGGGGCGGCCGTGGTCGCGCTCACCAGCTACGCCCGCTCACCGCTCACCGAGACGGCCACCCACACCCTGGTCGCGGGCGGGCAGGACCTGGTCTTCGGCCTGGAGACCACGGCCAGCCGGCTCGCCCACCTGGCCGCCGTCGACGCGCTCGCCCAGACCCTGCTGGCGCTGCGCGGGCGCCCCGCCGAACAGGCCCTCGGCCTCTCGGCGGACATCACCGCGGACCACACGTACTGACCGCGGCGGGCGCCCGGCGGCGACGGCGGCCCGGGGCCGTCGGAGGCGCTGTGTAGGCTCGCGGACATGGCGAGGGTGACACGGGACGATGTGGCGCGGGTGGCGGGGACGTCCACGGCGGTCGTGAGTTATGTGATCAACGACGGGCCGCGGCCGGTGGCGCCCGCGACCCGGGCGCGGGTGCTCGCGGCGGTCGAGGAGCTCGGCTACCGCCCCAACCGGGTCGCCCAGGCGATGGCACGGCGGCGGACCAACCTGCTCGGCATGGTCGTGCCGGACGCCCGCCAGCCGTTCTTCGCCGGGCTCGCGCACGCCGTCGAACAGGCCGCCGCCGACCACGGCCGGCTCCTGCTGATCGGCAACTCCGACTACGTGGACGAGCGCGAGGCGCACTACATCCGCGCGTTCCTCGGCATGCAGGTCGACGGGCTGATCCTGGTCACCCAGGACCCGGCCACCCCCGGGCTCACCGGCTTCGACGTGGGCGACGGCACCTCGGTCGTGCTGCTGCACCACCGGGCGGAGACCGCCGACGGCGTCGCGGTGGTGGCGGACGACGAGGGCGGCGCC
The DNA here is from genome assembly GCF_044760075.1 of Kitasatospora sp. NPDC098663. NCBI lineage: Bacteria > Bacillati > Actinomycetota > Actinomycetes > Kitasatosporales > Streptomycetaceae > Kitasatospora > Kitasatospora sp. NPDC098663. Next base: position 27,276 of record NZ_JBIWAP010000035.1, read on the forward strand.
CGCGAGGTGGTCCGGCACCTGCTCGGGCACGGCCACGCCGAGGTGCACTGCTTCGGCGGCACCCTCGCGCTCAGCCCGCACGACCCGGTCACCGGACGGACGGCCGGCTGGGCCGCCGCGCTGGCCGAGGCCGGGCTGGCGACCGAGGGGCGGCTGGTGCCGGCGCCGTTCGACCGCGTCCGGGCGCACGCCGAGGCGCTCGCCCTGCTGGCCCGGCCCGACCGGCCGTCCGCCGTGTTCTGCACGACCGACGACCAGGCGATCGGCCTGCTGCGGGCCGCCGACGACCTGGGCATCCGGGTGCCGGAGCAGCTCGCGGTGGCCGGTTTCGACGACATCGCCGAGGCGGTGATCGCCGGCCCGGCGCTGACCACCGTCGCGACCGCGCAGGACGAGATGGCCCGCGCCGCGGTGGACCTGGTCCTCGGCGGGGCCGAGCGGCGCTCCACCGGCGCGCGGACCTTCCCGGCCCGGCTGGTGCTGCGGCGCACCTGCGGGTGCCCGGCGCCGGAGCGGGAGACCGCGGGCGCAGCCGCGATCTGACTCCGCGCCACGCGCGCTCCGGTTCGGTCGAGCCGCTGCCGGGCCGCCCACCGCCGCGCGGGCGCACCGGTCAGCGGAGCTCGTCCGCGAGGAGGTCCATCAGCAGGTTGTCGTGCCAGGTGCCGTCCGGGCCGCGCTCGTACTGGCGCATGGTGCCGACGGAGCGGAAGCCGACCTTCGCGTAGCAGCGGATCGCGGCCGTGTTGTCGGCCGCCGGATCGATGATCAGCCGGTGGTAGTGGTGGTGGTCGACGAGGTGGCGGGCCAGCGTGCGGATGGCGTCGGTGCCGAGGCCGACGCCGTGGACCTCCGGGTCGAGGTAGATGTCGATGCCGGCGTGCCGGTACTCGTCGTCGTTGTTGGCGTACCACTGGATGGCGCCGACGATCTTCCCGCCCACCTCGACGGCGAGGGTCTCGGTGTCGGGCTCCTCCAGGTCGCTGGCGACGGCGTCGGCGAGGTCGTCACCGCCCCGCCAGCGGGCGAACACCTCGGGCGTGCCGCGGATGGCCGCGAGCGCCGGGATGTCGTCGGTGCCGGCGGTGCGGAGGGTCACCAGGGTGCCGTGCAGAATCGTCCCCATATGGGGCATGTTGGCACGGAAACAGGCATCCGGCGAGCTGTTTTTCGGTATTCCCCACGATCGCCCGCACCCCCTCCGAGCAGCGACGATGCTCCACCGCGAAACACTCGGCGAGAGCGGGCCCCGGGGCGGGGCCAAGGCCCGCCCCGGGGCCGGGGCTCAGGCCGCCGGTTCACCCAGCGGGCCGAGCCAGACGGCCGTGACCCCGCTGACGTAGCGGGCGCCGCAGTGGTCGTCGGGGACGACGAGCTGCGGGCCGGCGGCGTCCAGCGGGGTGCCGTCCATGCTGGTGGCCAGCAGGATCCGCTGGCCGCCGAAGTCGGGGTCGATCTCGGCCCAGGAGACGACGGCCCGGTGGCCGTCCGCGCCGCTGACCGACAGCAGGAAGCGCAGCCGCTGCTTGCGGCCGGAGAAGTCGATCCGGGGCCGGGCCGCGCACAGCACGTCCCAGAGCGCGGGCCCCTCGTAGTCGTGCCGCTGCTCACCCTCGGCCAGGCAGTCGAAGCTGACCTCGACGTGGTGCGCGGGGAGGGCGCGCAGCTGGTCGACCGACAGCTCGGCGGGCCGGTCGAAGTGGCCGTGCAGCCGGACGGTGGGACTCGACGGGGTCATGGTGCTCCCTCCTCCCGGGCCGCGCCGCTGCGGCCCGGGAGGGGGTTACCCGAGGGAGGGCCCGGGCATTCGCAGCTGCGGCGCTGAAAGGATGATTTCAGCGGCATCTGCGATGGAGTGGAGTACTTTCAGCTGGCAGCTGCGGGGGCGGAGGCAGGCATGTCCGAGGAGACGGCTCGGCGCGCCCCGCACCGGTGGAAGCCGATGGAAACCGATGGAAGCCGGTGGAAGCGGCACCGCAATCGGGCGGACGACTGGTTCCGCACACCCGCCGAGGGGGCCCGCACTGGATGATCCGACAAGAAGAATCACCGCCGCATGACTTGCATTTACGATGCCCATGCGCACCCAAAGCTTGCACCTGCGAGGTACGGCCGTGCGCGGCGCACAAGGGCGAGAGCGAGAGCGAGATGAGCGAGAGATGATCGTCGGCGACCTGCTGCACCTCGACGACCTGGACATCCGCCTGGCCTGGGGCACCCCGGACCTGCTCGACCGCCCGGTCACCGGGCTCAGCTCCACCGACCTCCAGGACCCGGCCCGCTACCTCCAGCCCGGCGAACTCGTCCTCACCGGCCTGGTCTGGTGGCAGCCCGCCGACGCCTCCGGCGCGCTGCGCTTCGCCACCGCCCTGCGCAGCGCGGGCGTGGCGGCGCTGCTGGCCGGCGAGGGCACCCACGGCAGCGTCCCGGACAGCCTCGCCGACGCCTGCCGCACCCACGGCATCCCGCTGCTGACGGTGCCCGCCGGAGTCAGCTTCCGCGCCGTCACCGACCGCGTCTACCTGCGACTCTGGGGGGACCTGCGGGCCGGCGCCCAGGACACCGCGGCGATCCCGGAGACCGTCCGGCACGAACTGCTCGACCTGCTGCACGCGGACGCCGGGGCCGGCGAGGTGCTGGCCCACGCGGTCGGCCGGCTCGGGGTCCCGGACTGCTCGATCACCACCGCCGGCGGCCGGGCCGTCGCCACCACCGCCACCACTGCCGCCACTGCCGCCACCGCCGCATCTGCCACCGCCACCGCCCTCCCGCCCGCCGGGCGAGGCGACACCGGGCTGCCCGTCGGGCCCCAGGACGGCTCGCCGTTCGACGGCTGGCGGCTGCGCCCGCACCAGCGCTCGGCGGCGGCCGAACCGGCGCTCCAGGCCCTGGCCGAACTGCTCGCCCCGCTCGCCGCCCGCGCCCACGCCGACGCGGGCGCGCGGCGCCGGGCCGCCGGGCGGCTGCTGGACGCGCTCGCCGGGGAGGCCGGGCTCGGCGAGCCGCTCGCCGCCTGCGGGCTGGGCGGGGCCGAGTCGCTGGTGGCGGTCACCGCGCGGATCGACGGCGGCCGGGCGGGCGAGCCGGGTGCCGCGCCGAGCGACGGCCCGCCCGCCGCCTGGGCGGCGCACGCACTGGCCGAGGCGCTGCACCCGCTCGGCGCGCCGTACGCCGCCGGGACCGACCGCGACGGGCGGTCCGCCGCGCTGGTCGCCGCGCCGGTCGAGCAGGTCGCCGAACGGCTGCGCCGAGCCCGGCCCGCGCTGCAGGGCCGGTTGACCGGTCGGCGCACCCTGCGGGTCGGCGTCGGCCCGGCCGCCCCGCCCGCCCCCGCCGCACTGCGGGCGGCGCTGGTGCAGGCCCGCTACGTACTGGAGGGCTCGGCCGGCCCGGTCGGCAGCGCCGCCGAACTGGACTCGCTGGACGGACTGCTGCGCGGCATCCCGCCGGAGGTGACGGCCGCCTTCCACGCCCGGCTGCTGGCCCCGCTGACCGCCCACGACCGGGAGAACAGCGTCTCGCTGCTGGGCACGCTGGCGGTCTTCCTGGACCACGACGGCTCGTGGTCGCGGACGGCCGAGGCGCTGTGCATCCACGTCAACACCGTGCACTACCGGATCCGCCGGATCGAGGAGCTGACCGGCCGCAGCCTGGCCCGGCTGCGGGACCGGCTCGACCTGCGGACCGCCCTGCTCTGCGCTCCGCAGCCGACCCGGGCTCAGGCTCCGGCTCCGGCTCCGGTTCAGGCTCGGTAGACCGCCGAACGGGAGCGGCGGCGGGGGGCTGAGCGACTCAGGGGGCTCTGGGCTCAGGGGGATCTGGGCTCAGGGGGCTCTGGGCTCAGGGGGTGTCGTCGAGGCGCAGCCGGGCGCTGACCTCGCCGAGGCTTTCGGCGAGCACGGCCAGTTGCTCGCGGGTGAGCACGTCGATCAGCAGCTCGCGGACCAGGGCGACGTGCCCGGGTGCGGCCTGCCGCAGCGACTCCCGCCCCTGGTCGGTGAGTTCGGCGATGACGCCGCGCACGTCGCTGGGACAGGAGCGGCGGGCGACCAGGCCCATCCGCTCCAGCTGGGTGACCTGGTACGTGAGGCCGCTCTTGGAGGTGACCAGCTTGTCGGCGAGTTCGGTCATCCGCAGCGCGTGGGCCGGGGCGGCGGAGAGGTGTACCAGGATCTCGTACTGCTGGTGCGAGAGACCGGAGTCCTCCTTGAGCTGGCGCTCCAGGCGGCGGTTGAGCAGGTTGCTCGCGACGACGAAGCCCCGCCAGGCGGCCATCTCGTCCTGGTCCAGCCAGCGGGGTTCGTTCAGTGTGGACATGTGGTGAAGCCTACTCCTGTTGTTCAAATTCGAACGAAGGTGTACGGTCAGCGAGTAGAGGTTCAAATTTGAACTACTCTGCTGAGCCACCCGTCCCGTTCGACCCAGGAGGAGGACGCCATGAGCACCGCGGCCCCCGAGCGTATGCCCGCCCTGTACCTCTCGCACGGCGCGCCGCCGCTCGCCGACGACCCGGTCTGGCCCGGTGAACTGGCCGCCTGGTCCGCCGACCTGCCCCGACCCAGGGCCGTCCTGATGGTCTCCGCCCACTGGGAGGAGGCACCGCTCGCCCTCGGTGCCGTCACCACCGTGCCGCTGGTGTACGACTTCTGGGGCTTCCCCGAGCACTACTACCAGGTCCAGTACGCCGCCCCCGGCGCACCGGCGCTCGCCGACCGCGTCCGCAAGCTGCTGCGCGCCCCCGGCACACCCGTCCAGGACATCCCCGACCGCGGCCTCGACCACGGCGCGTACGTCCCGCTGGTGGAGATGTTCCCGGAGGCCGACATCCCCGTCCTCCAGATCTCCATGCCCACGCTCGACCCGCAGCGGCTGCTGGAGATCGGCCGCCGGCTCGCCCCGCTGCGCGACGAGGGCGTGCTGATCGTCGGCAGCGGCTTCTTCACCCACAACCTGCGGGCGCTCAGCAACGACGGCCGGATCAGCTCGGTGATGGCCGAGTTCGACGACTGGGGCCGACGCGCCCTGGACGCCCACGACCTGGACGCGCTGCTCGACTTCGAGCGCAAGGCCCCCGCCGGGCGGCTCGCACACCCGCGCACCGAGCACTTCGCCCCGCTGTTCGTCACCCTCGGCGCCGGCGAGGCCGACCTCGGCAGCCAGCGCAGCGTCATCGACGGGTTCTGGATGGGGCTCGCCAAGCGGTCGATCCAGCTGGGCTGACCGGGCTTGCCGTAACTGAGAGTCACAGCGCGCAGCAGGTGAAGCGCTCGCCGATGTGCTCGGGCTGCTCGGCCTCGTCGACCAGAGCGACCGCGTAGTCCGGCACCGAGATCCGGCTGCGCCCGGCAGCATCGGTGAGCAGTTGCTCCAAGCCCGTCCGGTAGCGGCCGGTCCGCTCCCCCGGGCCGATCTCGGCGGCCGGGCTGAGCACCGTCCAGCGGACGTCGGAGACCGCCCGGTAGAAGTCCAGCGCCTCGCCGTGCGCGTGCATGATCTCCAGCACCGGCTCCGGCAGCCCCGGCGTGTCCCAGACCCGCACCCCCGGCGCGGTCTCCAGGCTGCCGGCGCCGCCGACCGCGACCAGCCGGGGCGCCGAGCCGCCGAGCGAGCGCAGGCCCTCCACCAGCGAACGGGCCGCCGGCTCGATCAGCGCCAGGTGGCCCGGGCCGTCCCCGCCACCGACCGCGCTCACCAGGACGTCCTGGCCGGCCGCCACCCGGGCCACCTGGGCCGGGTCCAGGACGTCCGCGCGTTCGGCGAAGGCTGCCTCACCCCGGTAGCGGTCCGGGTCGCGGACCACCGCGGTGACTTCGTGCCCGCGCGCGGCCGCCTCCGCGACGATGGCGCTGCCGATGGTGCCGTTGGCGCCGATCACGGCGATCCTGGCCATGGGGTACCTGCCTGTCTCTCGGGGTCGGGGTCGGGGAAGGTCGCCGCGACGTGACATCAGCCAGGTTCGATTATCGGACGGTTCCACTGCGACGGCCCGCGACGTCGGCCTGTCGTGTGACGGATGCACCGGGCGGGGCGAACCGAACGGCCGCCAGGTCCTCGTGGACTCGGCGGCCGGTCGTTCAGACAGTCATTCAGGCGTTGGCTCAGGCGTTGGCTCAGGCGTTGGCTCAGGCGTTGCCGGTGGCGACGCGCTCGGCCTGGCTGCGCTCGACGCACAGCTCGTTGCCCTCGGGGTCTCCCAACACACAGAACTGGATGTTCTGGAGTGTGAGAGATGGCAGCGGCATCTGTGCTGGTCAGGGGATCGGAGCGCGGTACTGGGAAATCTTCCCCCTCCCCACGCTGTATGGAAGACTTCCGCAATCCGTTGTCCGGCACAGTGTTCAACGAGACCCTTCGGGGTGTTCGTTGCGTCCGCTTGTCCGTACTGACGGACGAGACCACCAGCCCCGAGCGGCAGCGCGAGGCGGACGACCAGGCAGCCGCAGCGCTGCACATCGACTTCGGGCAGGGTGACGCACTCCGGGAAGCGGTGGACCTCGACATCAGCGCGTCCAAAACGAGTCCGTTCGACCGCCCACAGCTCGGCCAGTGGCTGAGCGCCCCGGACAGCTTCGACGCCCTGGTGTGGTGGCGCTTCGACCGCGCCATCCGGTCCATGGGACACATGAACGAACTCGCCAAGTGGGCGAGGGAACACCGAAAAGTGTTGGTCTTCGCCGAAGGCATCGGCGGCGGGCGCCTGGTGTTCGACTTTCGCAACCCCATGGACCCCATGGCAGAGCTCCAGATGCTCATGCTGGCGTTCGCCGCACAGGTCGAGTCACAGTCGATCAGTGACCGAGTTAGCGGCGCCATGGCTGCCATGCGCAAGATGCCGCTTCGGTGGCGTGGCGGTGGTCGCCCGCCGTACGGCTACCTGCCCGCCCCCATGCCCGAGGAGTTCGGCGGCAAGGGTTGGACCCTGGTGGCCGACCCCGACGCGGTCAAGGTCATTGAGCGCATCGTCCGGGAGCTGCTGGAGGGTGCCACCGTGTCCGCCATCGCGGCAGGGCTCAACACCGACGACGTACTCAGCCCGCGCGACTACTGGTCCGTCAAGAACGGGCGCAAGCGGGGCGGCAAGACCGGCGGGGCGAAGGGCTCCCACGTCGTGGTGGACGTGTTCAAGTGGACTCCGGCGGTCATTACCCGGATGCTGCGCAGTGAGACGCTGATCGGCTGGAAGATGCACAACGGCGTGCCCGTGCGCGACGACCACGGCAACCCGATCATGTGCACCACGGACCCGATCCTCACCCGCGAGGAGTTCGACCGGATCGGCGCCGTCCTTGACGAACGCAGCATCGAGAACGGCGACCGGTCCGACACGGATGCGCTGCTGCTGCGGGTCATCCACTGCGATTCGTGCGGCGGGCGCATGTACCTGAACGCCCAGGAAGGCAAGACCGCTACGTACAAGTGCAACCACCACGCCCGTGGAGACAAGTGCGAGGCGCCGTCGAACGTCCGGGGAGACTGGGCAGACGACCACGTGGAAGAGGAGTTTCTCCGGCTGGTCGGCCCCATCCAGACGAAGACCGTCGTAGAGGTGCCCGGGTACGACCCCGAGCCCGAGTTGAACGCCACCGTGGCGGAGTACACGGCGCACCTGAAAATCCAAGGGCAGCAGAGGTCTAGGCACGCAGCGCACGAGTGGCAGAAGCGACATGATGCGCTGGATAGCCGCATAGCTGAGCTGGAGTCCCGGGAGAAGACCGAGCCCACGCGGGTCGTGACGGAGACCGGGCGGACCTACGCGGACTACTGGGCGACCGCGGACGTTGCTGGCCGGCGACGGATGCTCGTAGACGCCGGGGTTCGACTCGACGTGCGGCGGGGTGTCCGCGGCGGATGGCGGACGCTCGACACCCGCCGGGTCACCTTCACCATCGCGGGTGAGCTGGACCCGGCGATCGAGGAGACGGTGGGGCTCCGCACCGAGCTGAATGCGACGCCGCAGACAGCCCCCGCGACAGGAAGTCGGGTCCGCCTCGCCGAGCCCGTCGCGGCGTAGCCCACAGCGGGGGTGGTGATGGGGTGACGCTGATGACGGTGATTTCAGTTTTCTCTAGATGTTGAGTGTCTAAGAGAAACAGAAATTTGCCTCACCAGCGTCACCCCGTCACCGTTCCGGGGGCGCGGGAAAGGTCTGCGCTCTCCACAACAGTAGGGAGGGCAAGCCCACTGGCGAAGACAATGGGAATTCGTCCCCCTCTTCTAACTCCGAGAGTGCAGGTCTAGCGTGCGCCCCACTGGCGGGCCCGAAGGACCGATTATCCATACCTCTCTTGCTGCTCTGCTCGTGCACCACACCTGCTGACCCTCAGGGACGTTCCCATTTCGCCGACAGGCAACCAACCGGAGGTAACACTGTGACCAACCCTGGCACGCCCAAGTACTCGTACGAAGACCGGGAGACCGCAAAGCTCCGCAGGAGCGCCGACTCTTTCCGGTACAGCGCCGATATGGAGCACCTTGCCAAGCTGAAGCGCGACCGCCCCGAACAGTACGACCAGGTCAACCCGATCAGTCGTATCTCGCTCGGCCACTACGAGATCGCGAAGGCTTCCGCCATGCAGCTCGGCCGCAACGTTTCCGCCCCCACCGATCGCGAGGTCTGAAAGTGAACCCTGACGTTTCCAAGGCTGCCGACAAGCTCGCCAAGCTGCGTGCCCAGGCGGACAAGCTCACAGCTCCACTTGCGGAGGCCGAGGCAGCTTTGGCGGGCGCCGAGGCGGTCGAGCAGGCTCGCCGTGCCGAGCGTGCCACCGAGTACGACCGCGCGTTCGTCAAGACGTGGATGGCGCAGGCCGAGGGTCGATCCACGCGGGGCAACGAGCTGCATGCGGAGTTCCTTGAACTCCTTTCCGCTGAGCCGTGGTTCAAGGCATATGTCGCACACCGTGCCGAACGCTACAAGCGCGAGAAGATCCTGACCGCCGCACAGAACGCACAGTCCCACCTCGGTGACCCGCCGACCGTTCCAGAGCCGCGCCGGTACGACCTGCGGATCATCGAAGACATCACCAGCGCGGTGGAACGGTCCGCTGAGGCCCTTGGCGCGGCCTTCGCGGAGGAACTGGCCGCCACCAGGGACGCCTACGTCGAAGCGACCGACTGACATGGCCGTTGACGCGCTCGAACCCGGCCCGGACGGTACCTATCCACACTTTCCCCGGGATGCGCAGGGTCGGCCGGTCTGGTCGGACGCACCAACTGGCCTGCCAGTAAGCAACGGTGGGGCGCCAATGCCACGAGGAATCCAGCCGATGAGCGACCCCAGGCACCCCGGCCGGCTGCTGGCCGTCGACGTGACGCCCAGGCGTCCGGACGGCAGCCCGATCGATCCGCCGGTCATTCCGCCGGGCCCATAGACCGACCGCACGAAGCGAGTCCCCTGTATCAGTATCTCTATGGAATGGCTGATATAGGGGACTCGTCTGCGCCACAGCGGCGCCGAGAGGCTTCGCCGGCGGATCGACCGAGCGGGTTCCGCGCGGGGCGGGGAGGGGTTGCCCGCCGTGCTGATCGCCATAGACGACAGCACTCCGCTCGCCCTCGGCGGCGAGGACATGGACAGCAACGCGTGGCCGCTGTGCCGCACCTGCCATCAGGGCAAGTCGCTCTAAGGCTTCGGATTTCGGACTGCACCACTCTATTAAACAAGTTTCTTGGCCGACAGCATGTCCGCTACGAAATATCCCCCGGAGCTCGAACTAACGTCAAACTTTGTCCGTTCCGCTGGGTCCATGGGGCGAACTAGAGCGATGTCATCACCAATATCGAGGACTACGTAATTGGTCCCGGAAACGGCGCGCTCGCCGACGATGGCACTACCCGACCCGAGGTTCGAAAGTTCCTTGGCAAGGAGTTCAACTACGGACTTCCTCTTCGACTTCGACAGCTTTTTAATTTTCCCCGCGGCGGTTTTTGTGAACATGATCTTTGGGTCACTCATTCCGCCAGCTCCTCTATTTCTACGACGTCGCCCGCCGTGATCTGCCGCTCTGCATTCTCTATCGGCTTCGCCACAGAACACAGGTTAAGGCTTCCGCCTCCAGGCAACCGCTGCTCGCCCTCTAGTCGAGGTGCGAATGCTGATGCCAGTAATAGAAACGCACCGAGAGGCAGAAGGACACCTATAACTACGCTGTTCAAAGAAAGAAAGAATCCTGCGAGGGCTGCCGCCAATAGCGCGCCACCGGCAATGGCAAGCATGATATTTGGCGAAATCTTGATTGGTTCCGTGTCAACCATTGCTAGATCCCGGGCGAGCTTGAGGCGGGGGCATCCAGTATGCGCCTGATCATCCCTAGCTGCACCCCTCAAACTTGGAGGCGCCCCATGCCGCGTAGGTCCCGTCCCCTGTGCCCAGTTCCCGGGTGTCCCAAGCTGACCGCCCGTGGCGGTCGCTACCCCAAGCACAAGGCCGAGGCGGACGCACGGCGAGGCACACCAGGCGGAAGCGCGTACAACCCTCGCTGGCCACGCATCCGACGGGCCTACCTCTACGCCCACCCGTGGTGCGTGCTGTGCGCGAGACAGGCGACAACCACGGACCACTTCCCGGAGTCGCGTCGCAAGCTGGTCGCCCGAGGTGTCACCGGTCCGGACGCGTGGTTGCGTCTTCGTCCGCTGTGCACGCAATGTCACAGCCGCGAGACTGCTGTTCATCAGCCCGGAGGATGGGCGAGTGAACGTGTGAAGCCTGTTCGAGGTCCTGACCTGCGGTGATACCCAGGGGGGTGACTCCCTCCCGGCGCCACAGAGCGCGGCAGGGAGAGAAAACACTGTCGCCGCAACTAGACCGGCTTGCGCGGAGAGTCACAGATAAAAAAGGGGGATCATGGCGGACCAGGCGCAGGGCGCCGCTACAGGTGACCAGGAAGGCAGCTCCGGTCAATTGTCCCAAATCACAAAGGCCCCGCCCTGTTTCCCTCAGTGGGACAGGGCGGGGCCTTTTTCGCGCCATCAGTCGCTCGACGGGGCTATCTGTAGGCGCATTCCCTCATAGACTTCCCTTAGATCCCGTGCATCAGATATCTTTCGCATTTCTACTGCTTTGACGACTTCGAGAGCGCGCCAATGGTTGGACGGCGCAACTCGACCAGATAGCATGGCACGCTGCGCCGAATCACATGCTTCATCCAATCGATTAGTGGTCACCAATGAGAGCGCCAGGTCGATATTGGCGGATGCCACCCGGCGAGGCCATTTACTCGCGTCCTCCGAGGGCGAGAGTCGCGAAATGACCTCTCGCGCATATACTTCGGCCGCCGGATCACCGAGCCATGCAAGTGTGGTCGCCGCATAGGCGAGTGACTTGGCTGGATCGTATTGGAAATGATGTTCCGGTCGATTTGGAGCGCCCATCACTGCGGAAAGCGCTTGCACTCGATCTATTGCAGCATAGGTCTCGGCCGAATATCCCAAGCGTGCAAATGCCCGCCCCTGCTGCGCAAGAGACTGGATCTCAACAGAGCTTCCGGCGGGCGCCAACTGCTGAGCAGTAGCACTAAGTTCTGCTGCCTTGGAATAGTCGCCGTCAGTGAGAACCCGCCAAGCATCCGTTTCAAAGCACCATGCCTGAATTTCTGAATTTTCGGCATGCTGCGCCAGAGTCATCGCTGTTCGCAGCCTTGCTGTCGCTGCGTCTTGCTGATTTAGATCGATGTGCAGAGTTGCACCAAGAAGAGAAAACCAACCACCTATCACGAGCAGCTGCCGATGTTCGGCGAGGGTCTTCTTTGCATCCATGAGCCTGGCTACATAGAGCGCATATTTCCGCACCTGCCCCAAGAGTTCCTGGGGAGCTACGGTCGGATATTTGATTGCGAGGTCATGGAAAGTCAGCTCAAGGCGTTCAAGCGTCTCCTGGCCTACATCGCTGGCAGAGACCCTGCGTGCAAGCTCCAGCGCTTCGATCTCATCGTCATATTCCAGCGTCACGACGGGGAAGCTTTCGTCCTGTGCAGGCTTCGAGGCCACTGCGGTGTACAGGAGAGAGCTGAGCTCAATTAGCGTGACTCGCAAGACCTTGGCCAGGGTCGGGCGCTGCCAATCCTGGGGGTCTACCTTTCCGCTTTCCCATCTCGCCACAGTGGAGCGATCCACACCCAGATCCTGAGCAAAGGACTCCTGAGTGAATCCAAGGGCCTTTCGCCTTTCAACAAGGGCCCTGCGCCGCTCTGCCATGCCGCCTCCCGGTCTCTGACCACCCGTTCTAGCAGGTCAGAGCGCTCGATGCAGAGACTCTGAGACATGGATGCCGCACGGATGCGTCATCGCTGCTCTGTCCAAGTGCGGACGGCAGCCCTGTACTGGTGAATCACACAGTCCGGCGCCGATCGGAGGGACAGCGGTGAAACACCCAAGCATCGTGACTGGTGCCTTGGCGGTAGTGGTCGCTCTCGGGCCCGCTGTTCTGGTGGTCGCCCTGGCCAAGCTCGACCCGCAGGCCGCGCGTCGGTGGGTGTGGTGGTTCTTCGCCCTGGCGGTCGCCATGCTCGGCATCGTCTACGGCGGGGACTGGGAAAGCTGGTGGCGCCGAAGACGTGCCGCTCGGCGATCCCGGTTGCGGGTCACGGTTCGCCATGTCCGTTCCGGAGAGCCGCCGTGACCCTCGCTGCTGAGGTGTTGCCCACGCTGGCCGAGATCGGCGCGGGACGGCTGCCGGAGCCGCCCGAGACCGATGACGGAAACTCGTGGACGGCCGGGGACTGCTGGCTCTACTGCGGGCGGACCTCGGTCCGAGTGCTTTGGCTTGGCCCGGTGACCGCAGCCGGCGGAGTCACGGCCGGGCTGCTCGCATGTGCCGACTGCATTTCGGCCCTGCACGGCAAGGCGGTTGCCGCGATGGCCCAGCGGGACGACGCGGCATCCAAACGCATCCACCACGCTCGGCACGCCCGGCCCCGATCGAGGTGGGGCATGCTGCCTCGGCCGTAACCCGCCCGCCCGACTCCCGGCGGTGCCTGCGCTGCGCCGGGCTGTACAACCCCCGCCCCCTATGCAACGGAAGGAATCCCGCAATGACCGGCACGCTCACCCCCATCCGGAAGCCGTTCGACCTGCACGCCGCGTTCAACGAGCTGCGCACCCTCGGATGCACGCTCAACAACCAGGTGACGGGGCAGGCTGGCGCGACCACGGCCGAGCTGGACGCCACGCTCGACCAGATGCGGGCGGTGCACGACCGCGTGATGCGCTACCACGGCGTTGACGCGGCGGCCGTCCGGGCGCGCTTCGCCCGCCGGAACCTCCCCGCCGACCCGGACGCCCACCCGAACGTCATCCACCTGGCGGCCTGACGCCCCGCCGCCCCTTTGGCCCCCGGCGGGTGCCTGCTTGCCGCCGGAGGAAGCACAACCCCCGCCCCGGTGACGGGACATGGACGGCCCGGACGACTGAGGCGGGGCCCTAACCGAGAACTGAGCTACGGAGGGCGGCACATGCACGAGTGCCCCGAAGGCTACGGACACGAGGTCGAGACGGCCACGGGGCCCGGGGCCGTGCAGAGCGGTCCGAGCGGGCCGGTCTGGCGGTGCCTGACGTGTGGCCGGTGGGGCGGCGTCATGACCGCCGAGTGGGCCGCGCTGTTCCCCGGTGAGCCGATGCTGTTCCCCCTCGGGTGGACGCGCCCCGGCCAGCTGGCTCCGACCCGCAAGGTGCTCCCCCTCGGGCGCCGAACGTAGCGCCCCGTGAACTCCCGTTCCGGCGGGCGGGGAAGGGTCAACACCCCCGCCGGGACGGGGCCCAACTCCCGCTCCGGGCACATCAACCCCCATGTCCGGGGCGGGGTACAAACCCACCTTGCCTGTTCCCGTCCGGCAACAGACTGGAGCGGGCATGGTGGTCCTTCGCACCTCCGAGCAACACCGAGACGTAGGAGGAAAGTTGAGCACCGCTACCGAACTCGCCCCCGTGGCCCCGTGGGGCATGGGGCGCATGGCGCCGTTGCGCAACGGCGAGCCGTCGCAGTGGCAGTACGCCGGGCTGGACCCCGCGACGCAGACCGGTCTGTGGTTCGGCGAGGACGGCACCATGAGCCCCGCCGAGTTGGGCAAGCACGGCACGTCGGTGGGCACCTACCCGCCCACCCAGGTCGGCAAGGACGGCAAGGTTGACGGCGACTCCGGCCACGACGCGACGCAAGACTAGGAGGTAACGCCATGGACGGACGCCCGGTGCTGGTCTCCACCGAAGCCGAGGACCCGACCGCCGATCTGGTCATAGCGGAGTTGAACCGGCGCCGGGTGCCCGTCCTCCGGTTCGACCCCGGACGGGACTTCCCGACCCGCGCCACGCTGGCTGCTTCGATCACGGCGGACGGATGGTCGGGGAGTCTCACGGTGGGCAAGCGCACTGCCGATCTCTCCGGTGTTCGCGCGCTCTATCACCGGCGGCCGAACCCGTACACGCCGGACACCGACCACCAGGCCGACCGGTTCGCCGCGCAGGAGAACCGCCGGGGGCTCAACGGGGTACTCGGCGCACTTCCGGGCTGCCTCTACCTGAGCCACCCACAGGCCATCGCCCGCGCCGAGTACAAGCCCGCACAACTCGCGCTCGCCTCCCGGCTCGGGCTGCCGGTCCCGGCGACGCTGATCACCAACAACCCCGCCGAAGCGAAGCTGTTCGCCGACGCGCAACCCACGATCTACAAGCCCTTGCACGCCGGGGCCTACCACGTGGACGGCGAACCCGCCGGTATCTGGGCGGCGTCGGTCGAGCCCGGGGAGATCACCGACGCCGTGAGCACCTGCGCCCACCTCTTCCAGGCGCAGGTACCGAAGTCCGGCGACGTGCGCGCCGTGGTGGTCGGAGAACAGGTGTTCTGCGCGCTGATCACCGCCCCTCCCGGGGTGCTCGACTGGCGCAGCGAGTACCGGAACCTGACATACGAACCCGTGGACTGCCCCGCGCCGGTCCGGGCCGCCCTGCTGCGGTTCCTCGGGGAGTTCGGCCTGTCCTTCGGGGCGTTCGACTTCGCCATGACCCCCGAGGGTGAATGGTGGTTCCTGGAGTGCAACCCGAACGGTCAATGGGCGTGGCTGGAGCACGCGGCGGGCCTGCCGATCACGTCCGCAATCGCCGATCTTCTGGAGAACGGAGTATCCGAGTGAACGAGTCCGAAGGGCTGCGGGCAGTACTGGCCGGACAGCTCAAGGAAGCGGGGGTGATCGTCACCCCCGAGTGGGAAGCGGCCGTGCTGGCCGTCCCCCGCGAGGCGTTCTTGCGCGACGGCTGGTTCGAGTACGACGGCGACGGGTGGTACCGGCCCGTTTCGCTGGAGAACTCGCCCGAGCTGATCGGCCGCGTGTACGAGGACGACACGTTGGTGACGCAGCTCGCCAGCTGTGTGGTGCCCCGACAGGTCGAGGGCCGGTTGGCGCAGGTGCCCACGTCGTCTTCGACGCTGCCCGGCCTGGTGGTCCGGATGCTCGAAGACCTGCGGGTGCAGTCCGGGATGTCCGTGCTGGAGGTGGGGACCGGCACCGGGTACTCAACTGCCTTGTTGACGCACGTCCTTGGTGACGATCAGGTGACGTCGATCGAGGTGGACGCGGATGTGTCGGCTCGGGCGTCCGTGGCTCTCGGTGGGCTCGGCTACTGGCCTGATCTGGTGACCGGTGACGGGCTCGCCGGTCATGCCAAGGGGGCTCCGTATGACCGGATCATCGCCACGTGCGGGGTCCGGACCGTTCCGGCCGAGTGGGTCGCGCAGACCCGGCCGGGCGGCGAAATCCTGGTGACCGTGGGCGGCTGGATGAACGCTTCCGAGCTGGTCCGGCTCACGGTGGCCGAGGACGGTACGGCAGCAGGTCCGGTGCTCGGCGGCGGTGTGTCGTTCATGCTCGCCCGCCCGCACATGCCCCCGCCGCTCGGCATGCTGCCCGCGCTCGACCAGGGCGAGGCCCGTCCGGCGGGCATCGGCGCTGACGTGCTCGACCGGTGGGCGGCCCGGTTCGTGGCGCAGTTCGCGGTGCCCACGGCGCAGTACTTCGCCATGCCCCGGAACGGACGCACCGAGCACGTGTTGGTGGACGTGGACGGCGGGTCATGGGCCGTGGTGTTCGAGGACGGGGGCCGGTGGCTGGTCCGGCAGGGCGGTCCGGTCCGGCTCTGGGACGCGGTGGCCGAGCTGATCACCCGGTGGCGCGTCGCGGGTGAACCCACGGGCGAGCGGCTGCGGATGAGCGTGAGCGCCGAGGGTCAGCGGATCGAGTGGGACTGATCCCAGTAGCTCGCCCTATCTGGTGGGCCCCATGTACGACGATGCCCCGTGCGGTCTCTCTGACCGTGCGGGGCCTCTTGCGTGCTCTGACGTGACGGTAAACTCAGCAGAACTGGTAGTCACGTGTGTTGGGGTCCCCCAGAGTGACCCATCCCTTGCCGTCCGGGGTGCGGTGGTCGCCGAGCACCGTCGCGCCCAGCGCGACCAGGCGCTCCACCTCCTCGTCCCGGCTGCGGTCCTGCGGCTGGAGGTCGAGGTGGACCCGGTTCTTCACCGACTTGCCGTCGGGCACCCGGATGAACAGCAGCGAGGCGCCCGCGGACTCCACCACCGCCTCCTCGTCACCCGGGTTGTCGTCCTCGCCCAGGGTGCCGTCCAGCGCCTGGGCCCAGAACTGCGCGAGGCCGTGCGGGTCGGCGCAGTCGATCGTCACGTGTCGTACCAGAGATCCCATCCGGCTACTCTGACCTGCCGTGTTCGGCCCCGTCCAGCCTTTTCCTGGCGTGCCGGTGGCCGTCCATCGGGAACTCCGGCGGCAAGGCCGTCAGCACCTCCTGGAAGGCGTAGCCGCTCTTCTCCGCGACCCGGCAGGAGGCCGGGTTGTCCACCTGGTGCAGCAGGTCGATCCGGACCAGGCCGTCGTCGGCGAGCGCCTCGAAGGCCCAGGCGGTGAGCGCCGTCACCGCGCGGGGAGCCACCCCCCGGCCGCGGGCGGCGGCCGCCGTCCAGTAGCCCACCTCGGCCGCCTCCCCGCCCGGGGTGCCGCGCTTGAGCGCGACGTTGCCGAGCAGTTCGCCCGTGCCGGGCTCCAGCACCGCGAAGCTGTACCGGCGGCCCTCCGCCCGGCCCCGGTACTGCAGCCCGAGCCAGTGCGCGGCCTCCTCTGCGTTCCCCACCGGGATGCGGGTGAAGCGGCGCAGCGTCTCGTCCCGGTACGCCGCTATCAGGGCCGGTGCGTCCGCGTCCTCGAAGGGGCGCAGCAGCAGGCCCTCGGCCGTCGGGTGCGCGGTGGCGGGGGCGGTCACCGCAGCCCCCCGGTCTCGTGGACGGTGCCCGGTCGTTCGTCGCTCATGGTGGTTCTCCCCGTGGGTGTACGGCCGTTCGCTGCGATCTTCCTAGCAGGTGGCCGACCGGCCGGGCGGCTCGGGTCGGCTCGGGTCGGCTCGGGGATTCCCTCCCGCAGGTGACACCCCCGATCGGGGGTGTCCGGCGGGCGGCCGGGAGAGGACAGTGGGCGCATGCAGATTCCACTCTCCGTGATGGACTTCCTCGACCGGGCCGAGCTGGTCTACGGCGACCGGGTCGGCATCGTCGACGAGCCGGTGCAGCCGGCCGAATCCTGGGGCGAGCTGAGCTACCGCCGGGTCGCCGAACTGGCCCGGGCGCAGGCGGCCGGGCTGGACCGGCTGGGCGTCGGGCCGGGCGAGCGGGTCGCCGTCGTGTCGCACAACTCGGCCCGGCTGCTGACCTCCCTGTTCGGGGTGAGCGGGCACGGGCGGGTACTGGTCCCGGTGAACTTCCGGCTGAAGGCCGAGGAGGTGGCGTACATCGTCGAGCAGAGCGGCGCGTCCGTACTGCTGGTCGACCCCGAACTCGCCGACGCGCTGGACGGGGTGGTGGCCAAGCACAAGTTCGTGCTCGGCGCGGACAGCGACGCGCTGCTGCACGACTTCGACCACGCCCCCCGGCGGTACGAGATCGCCGAGAACGACACCGCCACGATCAACTACACCAGCGGAACCACCGCCCGCCCCAAGGGCGTTCAGCTCACCCACCGCAACATCTGGCTGAACGCCGTACTGATGGGCCTGCACTACGGCGCCGGTGACCGGGACGTCTACCTGCACACCCTGCCGATGTTCCACGCCAACGGCTGGGGCCTGCCGTTCGCCCTCACCGGACTCGGCGCCCGGCACATCGTGCTGCGCAAGGTGGACGGCGCGGAGATCCTGCGCCGGGTCGAGCGGCACGGGGTGACCTTCCTCAGCGGCGCGCCCGCCGTGGTCCAGATGGTGCTGGACGCGGCCGCCGAGTGGGACGGCCCGGTGCCGGGCCGGGACCGGGTGCGGATCGTGGTGGCCGGCGCGCCGCCGCCGACCTCGGTGGTGCAGCAGGTCGAGTCCGAGCTGGGCTGGGAGTTCATGCAGCTCTACGGCCTGACCGAGACCTCCCCGGTGGTCACGGTCAACCGCTCGCGCGCCGAGTGGGACGCCCTGCCCGCCGCCGAACGGGCCGAGAAGCTGGTGCAGGCGGGCGCCCCGGCGCTCGGCACCCGGCTGCGGGTCGACGCCTCCGGCGAGGTCCTGGTGCGCTCCAACACCGTGCTGGACGGCTACTGGCAGCAGCCCGCGGCCACCGCCGACGCCCTGCGGGACGGCTGGTTCCACACCGGCGACGGCGGCGTCCTCGGCGAGGACGGCCAACTGACCATCTCGGACCGGAAGAAGGACGTCATCATCAGCGGCGGGGAGAACGTCTCCTCGATCGAGGTGGAGGACTGCCTGTACGGCCACCCGGCGGTCGCCGAGGCCGCGGTGATCGGCGTGCCGCACGAGAAGTGGGGCGAGACCGTCAAGGCGCTGGTGGTCCTCCGGGAGGGCCAGGAGCCCGTCACCGAGGCCGAGTTGATCGCGCACTGCAAGCAGCGGCTGGCCGGCTACAAGTCGCCCACCTCGGTGGAGTTCCGGGCGGCCCTGCCGCGGACCGCCACCGGGAAGCTGCAGAAGTTCCGGCTGCGCGAACCGTACTGGACGGGGCGGGAGCGGCAGGTCGGCTGAGTCGCGCCCACCGGCCCCGACCGGGCGCGCTCACCGGTCGACCAGGCGCGCTCACCGCTCGACCAGGCACGTTCACCGGTCGACCAGGCCGGACTCGCGTGCCGCCAGGGCGAGTTCGGTGCGGTTGCGGACGCCGAGCTTGTGCATCGCGGACTTCAGGTAGCCCGTCACGGTGTTGCAGGTGAGGCCCAGCCGGGCGGCGATCTCCGGATTGGTCCGGCCGGTCGCCGCCCAGCGCAGCACCTCGTGCTCGCGCGGCGTCAACGGCCTTACGGGGGCGGCCCGTCGGGGCGGCGCGGACCGCCAGGCGGCCGCCCCGGCCAGGGCCCGGGTCGCGGTCGCGGCCAGTTCGCCGACGGCGGCGATCCGCACGTCCCCGAACGGGACGACGGCGCGCAGCGACGCGTACACCACGCCGTACACGGTGTCGCCGTGCAGCAGCGGCACGGTGAGCATCGCGTACAGGTCCTCGGCGCTGACGGCGGCGTCGTGGTCGTGCGAGATCGTGGTGGCGGCACGGTAGTCGGGCACCCAGCTGGGCGCCCGCTCGGCCAGCGCCCGCCCGCCCAGGCCGGTGCCGGTCGGGACGGCCCGGTCGTGCAGCAGGTCGGCCCGGGTGCCGGCCCAGTGGCGCAGCACCATGCCCGCGTCGTGGCCCCGGGGCCCGGACGGCGGCTGCGGCACGCCGACCAGTCCGACGTCGGCCCCGCACTCGGCCACCACCCGCCGCGCGAGGTCGCCGAGCACGGCGTCGCGCACCAACTCGGCGGCGCGGGCGGCGAGCCCGGGATCGTCCGAGTGCGCCGGGGTGGTGAGGGTGTCCGCGGCCCCGGGGCCCGTCTTCGCCCTTGTCATCGCGAGATTGTCACACGCGGCACGGCCGCTGGCGAGAGTGCTGACGCGGGTGTTCCCCGCGTCTTCGACGGAAGTGGCGGGCACGGCGGCCGGGCCGGGCGTAGGGTGCGGCCGTGGCCTACCGGCGGGTAACGCGCCGGACCCGGAAGGACGGAAACCGATGACGGACCCGAACACCCCGACGACGCCCGCGGCGGACGTCCTGACCGCGCTGCTGCACGACCTGCGGGCCGAGAGCGCGGCGCTGGACGCCCTGGTGGCCGGGCTGGACCCGGCCGGCTGGGCACGCCCGACGCCCGCCGAGGGCTGGACGATCGCGCACCAGATCGCCCACCTGGCCTGGACCGACGACTGGACGACGCTGGCCGCGCGCGACGCGGACGGCTTCGCCGCCACGGTCGACGAGCGCTTCGGCACGCTGCCGGCCGCCGGCGTCGACCCGGTGGACGAGGGCGCGGCCAGCGGTGCGGCCGCCGCGCCCGCGGACCTGCTCGCCCGCTGGCGCGCCGGCCGGGAGGAGGTCTCGGCCGCACTGGCCGCCACCCCGGCCGGCACCCGGCTGCCGTGGTTCGGCCCGCCGATGAAGCCCGCCTCGATGGCCACCGCCCGGCTGATGGAGACCTGGGCGCACGGCCAGGACGTCGCCGACGCGCTCGGCGCCGCCCGCGAGCCCACCGCCCGGCTGCGGCACATCGCCCACCTGGGGCTGCGCACCCTCGGCTTCGCGTTCACCCTGCACGGGCTGCCCACCCCCGACTCGCCCGTCCGGCTCGAACTGACCGCGCCCGACGGCGGCCTGTGGACCTTCGGACCGGACGGCGCCACCGACCGGGTGACCGGACCGGCCCTGGACTTCTGCCTCCTGGTGACCCAACGCCGCCACCGCGACGACCTCGCCCTCACCGCCACCGGCCCCACCGCGACCGCCTGGCTCCCCATCGCCCAGGTCTTCGCCGGCGCCCCGGGCAAGGGGCGGCCGCCCGCCTGAGCCGACCGGGTCGCCATGTGCGGCGGTACGGGCGGCAGGTCTGGAGGCCATCCCCCTGCCCCGCTCAGAGTCCGATCCGCAGCGGGGTGAGCCGGGTGGCGATCAGGTTGGTGGCGCCGCGGTCGCGCTCGATGCGGCCGTGGACCAGCAGGCCGGCCCGGTCGAGGGCGGTGCGGCGCTGGGACTCCCAGACCGGGCGGTTGCAGACCACGTTGATCAGGCCGGTCTCGTCCTCCAGGCTGAGGAAGAGCACCCCGCCGGCCGTCGGCGGCCGCTGCCGGTGGGTGACCAGGCCGCCGACCACCACCTCCGATCCCGGTGCCGCGTCCGGGAGTTCGGCGGCGGACAGGGCGCCGCCGCGCTCCAGGCGGGCGCGCAGGTGCTGGAGCGGGTGGCTGGTGGCGGAGGTTCCGGTGGCCCACAGGTCGGCGATGGTCTCCTCGACCGGGCTCATGCCGGGCAGCGGCGGCGCCTCCGTCCCGGGGGTGGTCCCCGGGATCAGTGCGGCCGAGATTCCGGCGAACGCCCCGGCCGCCCAGAGTGCCTGACGTCGCGTCAGCCCGAAACAGCCGAAGGCGCCCGCCGTCGCCAGCGCCTCCAACGCCGGCGCGGGCAGACCGGTGCGGCGCGCGAAGTCCTCCAGGTCGGCGTACGGCTGTCCGGCCGCGATCGCCGCGGCCTGCGGGGCGCCGATGCCGCGCACCGTCTCCAGGCCCAGCCGGATCGCCGGCTGCGGGCGGCCCGCGGTCAGCGGCGGCTCCGGCGTCGGCCCCCGGTGCGGATCCAGGGTGGGGCGCGGCGCGCTGGCGTTGACATCCACCCCGCGCACCCGCACGCCGTGCCGCCGGGCGTCCGCGACCAGGCTCAGCGGCGAGTAGAAGCCCATCGGCTGGTTGGCCAGCAGGGCGCAGGTGAAGGCCGCCGGGAAGTGGTACTTGAGCCAGGCGCTGGCGTACACCAGGTAGGCGAAGCTGATCGCGTGGCTCTCCGGGAAGCCGTAGTTGGAGAACGCCTCGATCTTGCCGTAGACGTCCTCGGCGACCTCCTCGGGGATGCCGCGCTCGGCCATCCCGCCGAGCAGCCGCTCGCGCAGCCGGGCGACCCGCTCGTGCGAGCGCTTGGCGCCCATCGCCTGCCGCAGCCGGTCCGCCTCGGCGGGCGTGAACCCGGCGCAGTCGATGGCGAGTTGCATCATCTGCTCCTGGAACAGCGGCACCCCGAGGGTCTTGCCGAGCGCGTTCTCCATCAGCGGGTGCGGGCAGCCGGCCGGTTCTGCGCCCGCCCGGCGGCGCAGGTACGGGTGGACGGAGCCGCCCTGGATCGGGCCGGGCCGGATCAGCGCGACCTCGACCACCAGGTCGTAGAAGTGGTCCGGCTTGAGCCGGGGCAGCGTCGCCATCTGGGCCCGCGACTCGACCTGGAACACGCCGACGGTGTCCGCCCGGCGCAGCATCGCGTACACGCCCGCGTCGCCGTCCGGGATGGTGGCCAGGTCGTAGCGCAGGCCGTGGTGCTCGGCGACCAGGTCGCAGGCGTCGTGCAGCGCGGCGAGCATGCCGAGGCCGAGCAGGTCGATCTTCACCAGCCCGGCGCCGGCCGTGGACTCCTTGTCCCACTGCAGCACCGAGCGCCCGGGCATCCGGGCCCACTCGGTCGGGCAGATCTCGCCGATCGGCTCCCTGGTGAGCACCATGCCGCCCGAGTGGATGCCCAGGTGGCGTGGCAGGCCGTGGAGTTGGCCGGCGAGCGAGAGCACGTCGGCGGGGATCACGGCGTCCGCGCCGGGCGCGGAGCGGAAGTCGGTCTGCCGGCTGAACGCGTCCACCTGGCCCTGCGGGTAGCCGAGCACCCTGGCCGCGTCGCGGATCGCCAGCCGGGGCCGGTAGGTGATCACGTTGGCGACCTGCGCGGCGTGCTCGCGGCCGTAGCGGCGGTAGACGTACTGGATGACCTCCTCGCGGCGGCGGTTCTCGATGTCCAGGTCGATGTCGGGCGGCCCGTCCCGGGCGGTGGACAGAAAGCGTTCGAACAGCAGCTTGTAGTGGACCGGGTCGACGGCGGTGATCCCCAGGGCGTAGCAGACCGCCGAGTTGGCGGCCGAGCCGCGGCCCTGGCACCAGATGTCCTGGCTCCGGCAGAAGTCGACGATGTCGTGCACGATCAGGAAGTAGCCCGCCAGGTCGAGGTCCTCGATGACGTCCAGTTCCAGGGCGAGCTGGCGTCGGGCGGCCGCGTTGCCGGGCCCGAAGCGGGCCGGGCCGTCGGCGGCGACCAGGGCGCGCAGGTGGCTGATCTCGCTCTCGCCCTCCGGGACGGGGAAGCCCGGGAGCTCCGGGTCCAGCCTGGTGAAGTCGAAGGCGCAGGAACGGCCGAGTTCGGCGGTGGCCCGCCGCACCCCCGGGAAGCGGGCCAGCCGGGCGGCCATCTCCCGGCCGGAGCGCAGGTGCGCGGTGCCCGCGGCCCGCGTCCAGCCGACCGCGTCCTGGAGGGTGCGGCGCCCGTGCAGCGCGGCCAGGCTCTGCGCCAGCCGGCCCTGGGCCGGGCCGGCGTGGTGGGCGTTGGTGGAGGCGACCACCGGGAGGCCCTGCTCGGCGGCGAGCGCGGCGAGGGCGTCATTGCGTCGGTCGTCGCCGGGAAGCCACTGGTCGATCAGCTCCACGTGGACGTTGTCACGGCCGAACGCCTCGGTCAGGGTGTGGAGTTGGTGCCCGGCCGTGCCGTCGTCGAGTCTCGCCGGGACGCGGCCGAGGCGGCAGCCGGTGAGCACCGCCCAGTGCCCGTCGTGCGCCCCGGCCAGCGCCGCGAGGTCGTACGACGGGCGGCCCTTCGCGCCGCCGGCCAGGTGGGCGGCGGCGATCGCGGCGGACAGCCGGCGGTAGCCGGCCGGGTCGCGGGCCAGGACCAGCAAGTGTTCCACCTCTGAACTGCCATGACGGATCGTCAGTTCGGCGCCGAACGCGGTGGCCACGCCCGTCCCCCGGGCCGCCTCGGCCAGCCGGACCGCGCCGTACAGGCCGTCGTGGTCGGTGATCGCCAGCGTCTCCACGCCCAGCCGGGCCGCCTCGGCGACCAGGTCCTCCGGGTCGCTGGCGCCGTCGAGGAAGCTGAAGGCGGAGTGGACGTGCAGTTCGGCCCAGGGCTCGCCGCCGGCGACGGGGGCTCCGGCGACGGGGGCTCCGGCGGCGGGGGCTCCGGCGGCGGGGGCTCCAAGGGTTCCGGGGGTTCCGGGGGCGGGCTCCTGCCGGGCGGGGCGGCGCAGGGGGACGACCGTACGGTCCGGCGCGGCGCCGGTCAGGCGGCGGTGCAGCTCGCTCCAGGGGAGGGTGGGGTGGCTGGTGAAGCCCATCGGGGGTCGCCTTCGTTCTCGCGGTTCGTCACCTCTTCCCCCCTCGGACCCCCTCGGTTCCCTCCTCGGGCCGGCGGCCGTCAGTCGTAGCCGGCCTCCAGATACCACGCACCCCCCTCCACCGTGAGCAGCAGCGCCCGGCCACCGCCCAGCACGACCTGGAACCGGGCCCGGCGGCGGGCGAGCGACTGGTCCCACCAGTACTCGACCGCCGGCCAGGGGCCGGTCCAGCCGTCCACCCGCTCCTGTCGCTCCTGTCGCTCCTGTCGCCCCTGCTGCCCCTGCTTCTCACGACCCGACCGGCCCTCGTGGAACACCACCAGGGCCGGCCGGGCCGACACCCCCGCCCGGCCGTCCACCGTGACCGGCAGCCCGGCCTCGTCCAGCACCCGCACCGGCACCGGCTCCCGCAGCACCACCGCCGGCCACACGTCCGGCAGCCGCCCGGGCCAGGGCGCGTCGGCCGCCCCCGCCGCCTCGTACGGCTCGCCCCACGGCACCCTGACCGCCTGCTCGCCCGGACCGCGCCCGCCGGCCGGCTCGATCCGGCGCAGCCCGGCATGCCCGAGCACCGCCTGCACCCGGGCCACCGCGCGCTCCACCCGGTCGTCCGCGACCGCCTGGCCCCACAGCGCCAACTGACGGCCCTGGTCCGGGGAGAGGCCGTCGGGGGCCAGCCGGAGCAGGGCGAACCCGGCGTCGGGCGCCTCCCCGGACGCGGCGAACGTGCCCGCGCCCTGCCAGGCCTGGAGCTGCCAGCGGACCCGCTCGGCCAGCGCCGTCGCGGACAGCCCGCCCTCGTGCCGCCACAGCCGCGAGGCCGTCCGCCCGTCCGCGCAGGCCACCTCGACGGCCACCCGGCGGCAGGTCAGCCCGGCCCCGGCCAGCCGCTGGTGCAGCTGCTCGGCCAGCGTGCGGGCGACGAACACCAGCGGCTCCGCCAGCGGCTCGGGCGGGTCGAAGCGCTGCTCGACGGCGAGGTCCGGCTCCTGGTCGCGCGGCACCAGCGGGCGCGGTTGCAAGCCCCGGGCCAGCCGGTGCGCCACCGCCCCGGCCGGGCCGAAGCGGTCCGCGACCGCCTCGGGCGGCAGCGCGGCGAACGCCCCGACGGTCGGCAGGCCGAGCCGCCCCAGCACCTCCGCCAGCGCCTCGTCGCCGAGCACGCCCACCGGGTACGGCGCGAGGAACTCCGCCGTCCGCCCGGCCGGCACCAGCACTCCGGCGCGGGCGGCGAGCACGGCGGCGAACAGGCCGTCGGCGACGCCGACCTGGGCGGGCGGGGGCAGGGGGTGCTCCGTCGCGGCAGGGGTGGCGTCCGTACCGGGGGCGGCGTCCGGGACCGGCTCCCGCGCCAGCGCGTCCGCCACCGCCGTCCGGACCTTGGCCGCCAGCGCCTCCTCGCCGCCGAAGTAGCGGCCCGGCCCCTTCACCGGGATCGCGCACAGGCCCGGGCGGACCACCTCCACCCGGGGCGTGAACGCCTCCACCGCCGCGACCACCGGCTCGAAGCGGCCGGTCTCCGCCTCCGGGTCGCGGTCGCGCAGTTCCAGCGCCGGGCAGAGCCGCTGGGCCAGCTTGAGCCGCTGCCCCTGCCGCACCCCGGCCGCCCGGGCACCCGCCGAGCAGGCGAGGATCCGCCCGCCCTCGGTCACCGCCACCGGGTCGTCGCCGGTGACGGCCGCCACCGGCCAGTCCGGGCACCAGACCACCAGCACCCGCGGTGTCCTGTCGTCCGCCATCGCTCACACCACCGCCACCCGTTCGAGCGGCTGCTCGACGGCCCCGGGCCGCTCCGGCACTGGACGCTCCAGGGCCGGTCCGTCCAGGAGCGGCCGTACCGCGCCGTGCTCGTCCGGCAGCCAGAGCCGGGCGGTCCGCCCGCGCACCGCCGAACCGCGCCCCTCGGCCACCACCTCCACCTGCCGCCCGGCGAGCTGCCCGTAACCGTCCCCCAGCCCGAACCAGCGCCCGGACCGCACCCCGAGCCGCAGGGCCGCCCCCGGCCACGGCCCGGCCACCAGCAGCACGCAGCCGCTGCGGCGCAGCACCGCCGCCAGCCGGGTGGCCAGCTTCGGCGGCACCGGGCCGTCCGGGCGCAGCATGACCAGTTCGACCGCGCCGGCCAGCACCGACACCACCTCGGCCCAGTGCGGCCCCGGGTCGTCCGCGACCAGCAGCCGCCGCAGGTCCAGCCCGTACCCCTCGGCCGCGGCCAGCCCCAGGTCCGGCAGCCCGACGGCCGCCGCCCAGCCGCCCTCGGTCTCCTTCACCCCGGCCGCCAGCGCCAGCAGCAGCCCGGTGTCCCCGCCCGCCACCGACACCGCCGTCCCCCGCCGCAGCCCGCCGTCCGGCAGCACCTCCCGCAGCGCCGGCACCACCGGCACCACCGGCACCACGCCCCGCCCGGCCCGCCCTTCCGCCGGCACGGCGGCCGACGCCACCGGCCGGAGCGTCGGTCGCTCGGCGATGGAATCGAAAGCAGGTCCGAAAACGGACACAACCCCAGGATCGAACATTCGTTCGCAAAGATTCAAGTCCACACCCTCCCCACCCCACCCGTCACACTCCGTAGTCCCCCCTTGCCAACCCCTGGGGTGCCCGGAAAACGGTGGACAGGTCAGACGCGATCAACACCGCCCCCGGCGACGCGGCCTGGTGGCAGGCCCACCACGCCCGCGTGGAGCGGGCCGCCCGGGAGGCCGGCGGGCTCGTCTGACCGGCCCGGTACGACTGGAGCCCTGCGGTGGCTTGCCGCCGCTGGTGTCGGATGGGGCGGCTAGGGTCTGGGGGCAAGGGTCGGGGTGGCGGAGGGCGGGGGACGTGGGGGACGCGGGGTGTGCGCGGGTGGCGGCGGACGGGTTGCCGAGCGGGGTGGTGCATCCGGGGAGCCGGGAGTTCCTGATCCGGGAGGGGCTGCCGCTCTCGGGGGCGTTCCTGGACTTCGGGGTGCTCGGCGGCGGGGCGTTGGCGCCGCTGCCGGAGGCGGAGCGGCTGTTCGTCCTGGGTGAGACGGAGTACTGCGCGCCGTTCGCCGCGGCCGGCGTCCTGGTGCTGCTCGACGGAACGACCGGCGAGGTGTTCCTCGGCGAACCGGGCCCGCGGCGGGACCTGCTGGCCTCCGGTCTGCCCGCGCTGGCCGGGCTGGTGCGGGAGGTGGAGGCGGTCGCCGAGGCGGCCCGGCGGGCGGACGCGCTGGACGGGCGGCGCGGCCCCGCGGCGGTCGCCGAGGTGACGGCCGGGGCCGAACGGCGGATGCGGGAGATCGACCCCGGGCTGTTCGGGCGGTCCGCGACACCGCCCGCCCACTGGGGCACGGCGCTGCTCGTGCGAACACTGGGCTGGGGCGCGCTGCCGGGCGGTCCGGGCGGTCCGGCGTACGAGGTCGGCCCGGAGCTGGTGGCGGAGCTCGCCGCGCTGACGGGCGAGGAGGACGGCGCGGGCCTGGTGCACCGCTACCGGGCGCAGGAACTGCCCGCCGGGCTGGTGCACGAGCCGACCCGGCGGCTGCTGACCGAGATCGGGCTGCCGCTGGGCGGGGCGATGTTCGGGGTCTGCGAGGAGCCGCTGGTCACGATGGCGGAGGCGTACCCGGAGTACTTCGACGGCGAGGAGGAGCGCCCGTACCAGCGGGAGTTCCTGGCGCTCGGGGACTGGCCGACGGATCTGACGATCGCCCTGGACGGTGTCACCGGCCGCCTGGAACTGCCGGACTGGTACGACGACGGCCAGCCGGAGGCCTACCTCAACCGCGACCTGTCCGCCCTGCTGTACGCGCTGTGGACGTACGGGCGGCTGCGCGCCGAGTGGGAGCGCTGGGACTGCGGGCGGGGCCGGGACACCTGGGCGGTGTTCGACCCGCAGTCGCTGCTGAGCACCGTGGTGGACCGGCTCGTCGAGGCCGTCGACCCGGAGGCGTTCGCCTCGCCCGGGTGCTCGTGGCGGCTGCTCGCCGAGGACGCGCACATGGGCGGCCTGCTCGGGTGATCACGGGGCGCCCCGGACGGTGCGCCGGTACGCTGCCCCGGTGACGAACATCCGTACGGCGACCGGGCGACGGCGGGCGGTGCTGCTCACCTTCGGCGCCGTCCTGTCCCTCGCGGCGGCGGGCTCGCTGTACGGGCTGCTGTACGTGCGCTCACTGGACTTCGGCGAGCGCTGCGAGCAGGGCCTGGTACCCGGCGGCGGACGCCTGCTGGAGACGGGCGCGTCCTGGCTGCCGCCGGACGCCTGGTGCCGGTTCGAGGACGGGAGCATGTCCACCACGCCGTTCTGGGCGCTGCTGCTGTTCTACGCCCTGCTGACCCTGGCCGTCTGGTCGGTGACCGCGCTGCTGCGGATCTACCGCCCGCGCCCGCACCTGGGGCTGGACTGGCAGCCGGGGCACGGGCCGGGCTGGTAGGTCTCAGGACTGTCGGGGCTGGGCGGGGAGTTGGGCGGGGACCTGCGCGGGGGTCCCTCGACCGGTTCCAACCCCGGGGCGGTCTCGGGGGCTTGAAGCTGCCGCAGCGTCAGCTTCTACCGTCGTGACCAGGGCCGGAGGAACCGGCCCTGGTCCAAGCGAACGTGAACGAGGGAGACGGCGCATGGCAGCGGCCTGGCCGATCGCGGAAGTCGTCCGGATGTCGGGCGTGACCGCCCGGACCCTGCGGCACTACGACGAGATCGGGCTGCTGCCCCCGGCCCGGATCGGCTCCAACGGCCACCGCTACTACGAGGAGCGGCAGTTGCTCCAGCTGCAACAGATCCTCGTACTGCGGGCGCTGGGGGTCGGGCTGACCGGGATCGCCCGGATCCTGGGCGACCAGGTGGACGAGCTGGAGGCCCTGCGGGACCACCGGCACCGGCTGCTCGCCGAGCGCGACCGGCTGGACACCCTGGCCGCCACCGTCTCCCGCACGATCGCCGACCTGGAACGTTCCCGAGAGGACGGCACACCCATGACCAGCATCAACCGACCGGAGAACCTGTTCGAGGGCATCCAGCCCGGCGACGTCGAGGAGAGCCTGCGGGACTTCCCCGAGCACGCCGAGGCGGCGCGGCGCGCCACCGCCGCGATGAGCCAGGCCGACGTCGAGGCCGGACAGCGCGAGCGGACGGCACGGATGATCCGCCTGGCGGAGCTGCTGGCGGCCGGCCACCCGGCGGACGCCGAGCCCGTGCAGAACCACATCGACGCCGAGTACCAGGCGCTCGGCGCGCTCCGGACGGTCTCCGTCGAGGAGTTCCGCGCGATCGCACGCTCCTGCACCGAGAACGCCCGGTGGAGCGCCGCGTACGAGGCCATCACCCCGGGCCTGGCCGCGTACCAGCGGGCCGCCCTGGAGGCGTACGCGGCGGCGCGGCTGGCCTGAGTGACGGCGGGGCGGGGCGGGCCTTCCCTACCGCCCCGCCCCGCCGTCACCCCTTTCCACCCCCTGAAGGGCCACCGCCAAGTGAGAGGCCGCCCTCCGCCGCAAGGGGCTCGCCCGCTCCGGTCAAGGTCATCTACGCTGGTGACGTGCTCATCCTTGTTCGCCGTCGCCACGTGGACCTGCTCCGCGTGACAAGCATGTCCTGTCGACGCTCCAGCTGAACCTCGCGCCACCCACCCTCAAGGGCAGCCTCCACCCGGCCGCCTCCACCTCCCGGCTCCCGGAGCACCCGCCGCACCAGGCGGCCGCTCCGGCCATCCCCCGGTCGATCACCGGGACCGGCCGGGACGAGACCAGCGGATGTCACACATGTCGCAGCAGTACACCCCCATATCCGACTCCCTCCCGGTGATCGACCTCTCGCTCGCCGACGGCGGCCCGGACGACCGCCGCCGGCTGCACGACGAACTCCGTGCCGCGGCCACCGGCGTCGGGTTCTTCCAGCTCGTCGGCCACGGCATCACCCCGCAGGAGACGGCCGCGCTCACCGACGCGATGCGCGCCTTCTTCGCCCTCCCCGAGGCCGACCGGCTCGCCGTGAGCAACCTCAACTCCCCCCACTACCGCGGCTACACCCGCACCGGCGACGAGCGCACCGGCGGCAGCCAGGACTGGCGCGACCAGCTGGACATCGGCGCCGAGCTGCCCCCGCACGTCCCCGGCACCGGCGAGCCCCCGTACTGGTGGCTGGAGGGCCCCAACCAGTGGCCCGCGGCGCTCCCCGAGCTGCGCACCGCCGCGCTCGGCTGGATCGACCACCTCAGCGACACCGCCCGCCGGCTGCTGCACGAGCTCCTCACCGCGATCGGCGCCCGCCCCGACTTCTACGACGAGGCCTTCGCCGGCCACCCCCACCTGCGGCTCAAGCTGGTCCGCTACCCCGGCACCGCTCCGGACGGCGCCGGCCAGGGCGTCGGCGCCCACAAGGACTACGGCTTCATCACGCTGCTGCTCCAGGACACCGTCGGCGGCCTCCAGGTGGAGCGCCCGGACGGCACCTTCCTGGAGGTCCCGCCGATGCCGGGCGCCTTCGTCGTCAACCTCGGCGAACTGCTGGAGGTGGCCACCGACGGCTACCTCAAGGCCACCAACCACCGTGTGGTCAGCCCGGTCGGCGCCCGCGAGCGCTTCTCCGTCCCGTTCTTCTACAACCCCCGTCTCGACGCCCACATCGAGCCGCTGGACTTCCCACTCGCCCGGCACGCCCCCGGCGCCACCGAGGATCCGGACAACCCGCTGTTCGCCGAGTTCGGCCTCAACGAGTGGAAGGGCTACACGAGGGCCCATCCCGAGGTCACCCGCCGCCACCACGCCGACCTGGCCGACGCCGCCGCCCGGTAGCCGCACGCCGCGGAGGCCGGGACCAGTCGCGCCGCAGCGCAGGAGCAGTACCGGTCAAGCAGTACCGGTCAGAGCACGCTCCGGCCGGAACCGGCGCCGCCAGAGGCACCAGCACCCCGAGTCCGCCCCCGCCGCTCCCCAGCGGCGGGGGCGGACTCACGTGCGCGGCAAGCCTCCGCCGGTGGGGCAGCCTGTGGACCAGGGGGACGGGCACTGTCACACTACTGCTGTCACAGTGGAAGTGTGCCAGTGCAGGAGGCGGCAGATGGGGGAGCTCGGGGCCGTGGGAGACGGGGGCGGTGTGCGGCTGACGGTCGACGAACTGGCGGCGCGGGCCGGGGTGACGGTCCGGACGGTGCGGTTCTACGGGACGAAGGGCCTGCTGCCGCCGCCGGAGTTGGGGCCGCGCCGGGTCGGGCTGTACGGGGCGACGCACCTGGACCGGCTGGAGCTGATCGAGGAGTTGCAGCGTCAGGGGCTGACGTTGGCCGCGATCGAGCGGTACCTGGCCCGGCTGCCGGAGGACAGCACGCCGCTGGACCTGGCGATCCACCGGGCGCTGGTGGCGTCCTGGACGCCCGAGGCGGCGGAGGAACTGGGCCGGGCCCAGTTGGAGCGGCGGGCCGGTCGGGGGCTGTCGGAGGAACAGGTGGAACGCCTGGTCGCGATGGGGGCGTTGGAGCGGACGGCCGATCCGGAGCTGTTCCGGGTGGATCCGGGCCTGCTGCCGCTGGGGGTGCGGATCCTGGACGTGCCGATCCCGCTGGAGACGCTGCTGGCCGCGCGGGCGGTGGTGCTGGAGCACAGCCGGGCGACGGCCCGGGAGTTGCAGCGGCTGTTCCGGGAGACGGTGTGGCGGCCCTACCGGGAGAGCGAGCCGGCGCCGGACGAGCTGGCCCGGATGAGGGCGCTGACGGACCACATCCAGCCGATGGTGGCGCAGGCACTGGTCACGGCGTTCCAGCGCTCGCTGCGGGAGGAACTCGGCGAGGAGCTGCGGGAGGACCCGACGGGGAGCTGAGCGGGGACCTGGGCGGGGAACCGCGGGAGGAACCGCGGGAGGAACCGCGGGAGGAGCCGGGTGGGGCCGTCCGGCACCCGGCCCCACACGCTCGGGACTGACGGTCAGTCGGTGAAGGTGCGCCCCTCCGCCGCGATCCGCTCCAGCAGCGCCGGCGGCGCGAACCGTTCGCCGTAGGCGGCGGCGAGTTCGCGGGCGCGGGCCGCGAAGCCGGCCGGGCCGCCCTCGTACCCGTTGATGTACTGGAACACGCCGCCCGTCCAGGCCGGGAAGCCGATGCCCAGGATGGAGCCCACGTTGGCGTCGGCGACCGAGGTCAGCACGCCCTCCTCCAGGCAGCGCACCGAGTCCAGCGCCTCGCTGAACAGCATCCGCTCCTTCAGGTCCTCGAAGGGGAGGTCCTCGAAGGGACCGTCCGCGGCCGGCTCGCCGAAGTGCTCGCGCAGCCCCGGCCAGAGCCGCCCGCGCTTGCCGTCCTCGCCGTACTCGTAGAAGCCGGCGCCGCCGCTGCGCCCGGGGCGGCCGAACTCGTCGACCATCCGGTCGACCACCGCGTCGGCCGGGTGGGGCGTCCAGCCGCCGCCGGCGGCCTCGACCGCGCGCCGGTACTCGTCGCGGATCTTGCGCGGCAGGGTGAGGGTGAGCTCGTCCATCAGCGAGAGCACCTTGGCCGGGTAGCCGGCCTGGGCGGCGGCCTGCTCGATGCTGGCCGGGGGGACGCCCTCGCCGACCATGGCGACGCCCTCGTTGAGGAACTGGCCGATGACCCGCGAGGTGAAGAAGCCCCGCGAGTCGTTGACCACGATCGGGGTCCGGTCGATCTGCCGGACCAGGTCGAAGGCACGGGCGAGGGCCTCGTCGCCGGTCTGCGGGCCGCGAATGATCTCGACCAGGCGCATCTTGTCCACCGGGGAGAAGAAGTGCAGCCCGATGAAGTCCGCGGTGCGCTCGACTCCTTCGGCGAGCAGCCCGATCGGCAGGGTGGAGGTGTTGGAGCAGAGCAGCGCGTCGGG
The DNA here is from genome assembly GCF_044760075.1 of Kitasatospora sp. NPDC098663. NCBI lineage: Bacteria > Bacillati > Actinomycetota > Actinomycetes > Kitasatosporales > Streptomycetaceae > Kitasatospora > Kitasatospora sp. NPDC098663. The sequence goes on from NZ_JBIWAP010000035.1 coordinate 60,262, forward strand.
GGCGAGGACGCCCTCGACCTCCTGGAACACCTTGTGCTTGAGCTCGGTGTTCTCGAAGACGGCCTCGATCACCGCGTCGCAGCCGGCGAGGTCCGCGGCCTCGGCGGTGGGGGTGATCCGGGCGAGCAGCGCGTCCTTCTTGGCCTCGGTGGAGCGGCCGCGGGCGATCGCCTTGTCCAACAGCCCGGCGGAGTAGGCCTTGCCGCGTTCGGCGGCGGCCGTGCTCACGTCCTTGAGCACGACCTCGATGCCCGCCTTGGCGCAGGTGTAGGCGATGCCCGCGCCCATCATCCCGGCGCCGAGCACGGCGACCTTGCGGACGAGTCGCTTCTCGACGCCCTGGGGGCGGCCGGCGCCGGAGTTGACCGCCTGGAGGTCGAAGAACAGCGCCTGGATCATGTTCTTGCTGGTCTGTCCGCAGGCGAGCTCGGTGAAGTAGCGGGTCTCGATCGCCATCGCGGTGTCGATGTCGACCTGGGCGCTCTCCACGGCGGCGGCCAGGATGTTGCGCGGGGCCGGGTAGGGCGCGCCGTTCAGCTGCTTGCGCAGGTTGGCCGGGAAGGCGGGCAGGTTGGCGGCGAACGCCGGGGTCGCGGGGGTGCCGCCGGGGATCTTGTGGCCCTTGACGTCCCAGGGCTGGACGGCGGTCGGGTTGGCCTCGATCCAGGCCCGCGCCCGGGCGGTCAACTCCTCCGGGGTGGCGACGAGTTCGTGGACCAGCCCGTGCTCCAGGGCCTGCGCCGGGCGGTACTGGCGGCCCTCCAGGAGGAACTTCAGCAGGGCGTCGGTGATGCCGAACAGCCGCACCGTGCGGACCACTCCGCCGCCGCCCGGCAGCAGGCCGAGGGTGACCTCGGGCAGGCCGAGCCGGCTGGCCGGGTTGTCCAGGGCGATCCGGTGGTGGCAGGCGAGGGCGATCTCCAGGCCGCCGCCGAGCGCGCTGCCGTTGACGGCGGCGACGACCGGCTTGCCGAGGGTCTCCAGCCTGCGCAGCGCGCGCTTGATCCGCTGGGACTTCTCGAAGACGGCGGCGGCGTCCTCGGGGCGGGCGGCGGAGAGCAGCCGGAGGTCTCCCCCGGCGAAGAAGGTCTTCTTCCCGGAGGTGACGACGACGCCGCGCAGCCCGTCGGCGGCGGCGAGGCCGGCCAGCCGGTCGACGACGGCGTCGAGGTCGGCGGTGAAGGCCTCGTTCATGGTGTTGACGGACTGGGTCGGGTCGTCGAGGACGAGGGTGACCACGCCGTCCTGGTCCTGCTCCCAGCGGATGGTGGTGGTGTCGCTCATGAGTTCAGGGTCTCCGAGGGGATCCGAGGGACAGTGGGTCAGATGCGCTCGACGATGGTGGCGACGCCCATGCCGCCGCCCACGCACAGGGTGATCAGGCCGTAGCGCAGGTCGCGCCGCTCCAACTCGTCGATCACGGTGCCGAGCAGCATCGCGCCGGTGGCGCCGAGCGGGTGGCCGAGGGCGATCGCGCCGCCGTTGACGTTGACCTGCTCGGGCCGGAAGCCCAGTTCGCGGATGAAGCGCAGGGCGACCGCCGCGAAGGCCTCGTTGATCTCGACCAGGTCGATGTCGGCGGCGGTGAGCCCGGCCTTGGCGAGCGCCTTGCGGGTGGCCGGGGCGGGGCCGGTGAGCATGATGGTGGGCTCGGAGCCGGAGACGGCGGCGGAGACGATCCGGGCGCGCGGGCGCAGCCCGTACCGCTCGCCGATCTCCCGGCTGCCGATGGCGACGAGCGCGGCGCCGTCGACGATGCCGGAGGAGTTGCCGGCGTGGTGGACGTGGTCGATGGCCTCCACCCAGTGGTACTTCTGCAGGGCGACGGCGTCGAAGCCGCCGGCCTCGCCGATGCCGGCGAAGGAGGGCTTGAGGCCGGCCAGGGTCTCGACGGTGGTGCCGGGGCGGATGAACTCGTCGCGCTCCAGCACGACCAGGCCGTTGCGGTCGCGGACCGGGACCACCGAGCGGTCGAACAGGCCGTCCGCCTGCGCCTTGGCGGCGCGGGCCTGGGATTCGGCGGCGAAGGCGTCCACGTCGGTGCGGGAGAAGCCCTCGATGGTGGCGATCAGGTCGGCGCCGATGCCCTGCGGGACGAAGTTGGTCTCGTACGCGGTCATCGGGTCCGCGAACCAGGCGCCGCCGTCGGAGGCCATCTTGACCCGGGACATCGACTCGACGCCGCCGGCCAGGACGAGGTCCTCCCAGCCCGAACGGACCTTGGCGGCGGCCAGGTTGACGGCCTCCAGGCCGGAGGCGCAGAAGCGGTTCTCCTGGACGCCGGCCACCGTGTCGGGCAGGCCGGCCGCGATGGCCGCGATCCGGGCGATGTCGGAGCCCTGGTCGCCGACCGGGCTGACCACGCCGAGCACGATGTCGTCGATCGCCGCCGGGTCCAACTCGGGGTGCCGGTTGCGCAGTTCGTGGATCAGGCCGACGACGAGGTCGATCGGCTTGGTGCCGTGCAGCGAGCCGGTGGCCTTGCCCCGGCCGCGCGGGGTGCGGATCGCGTCGTAGACGTACGCTTCGGTGGTCACGGTCAAACGCCTTTCGGGGCAGGGGGTTTCGCGGGAGGTCTCAGCCGAGGACGGACCGGCCGACGATCTCCTTCATGATCTCGGTGGTGCCGCCGTAGATGGTCTGGATCCGGCCGTCGGTGAACGCCCGGGCGACCGGGAACTCGCTCATGTACCCGTAGCCGCCGTGCAGTTGGAGGCAGCGGTCGGCGGTGCGCTTCTGCAGTTCGGTGGCCCACCACTTGGCCATCGAGGCGTCCACCGGGGTGAGCGCGTAGCGGTTGTGCTCGGTGATGCAGCGGTCGACGAAGGCCCGGGTGACGGCGCACTCGGTGGCGAGTTCGGCGATCTCGAAGCGCACGTGCTGGAGCTTGGCCAGCGGGCGGCCGAAGGCCTCGCGCTGCTTGACGTAGTCGGTGGTGATCTCGACCAGGTACTCGGCGCCGGCGATCGCCGCGGCCGCGATGGTCAGCCGCTCCTGGGCGAGGTTCTGCATCAGGTGGACGAAGCCGCCGTTGAGCTCGCCGAGCAGGTTCGCCTTCGGCACCCGGACGTCCTCGAAGAACAACTCGGCGGTGTCCTGGGCCTTCTGGCCGATCTTGTCCAGGTTGCGGCCGCGCTCGAAGCCGGGCGTGCCGCGCTCGACCACCAGCAGGCTCAGCCCGTGCGCGCCGCCCTCGGGGGTGGTGCGGGCGACCACGACCACCAGGTCGGCGAGGATGCCGTTGGAGATGAAGGTCTTGGCGCCGTTGAGCAGGTAGTGGTCGCCCCGGTCGACGGCCTGGGTGCGGATGCCCTGGAGGTCGGAGCCGGTGCCGGGCTCGGTCATCGCGATCGCGGTGATCAGCTCGCCGCTGCAGAAGCCGGGCAGCCAGCGGCGCTTCTGCTCCTCGGTGGCGAGCGAGGTGAGGTAGGGGCCGATGATGTCGTTGTGCAGGCCGATGGCCAGCCCGGAGGCGCCGGCCCGGGCGAACTCCTCGGCCAGCACGGCGGCGTAGCGGAAGTCCGGGGCGCCCCCGCCGCCGTACTCCTCGGGGACGGCCATCCCGAGCAGGCCCTGGCGGCCGGCCGCCAGCCAGGCGGAGCGGTCGACGATGCCGGCCTTCTCCCAGCGGTCGTAGTGCGGCAGCACCTCCTTGGCGAGGAAGGCCCGCACGGCGGCCCGGAAGTCCTCGTGCTGCTCGGTGAAGATCTCGCGCTGCAACGCTACGCTCCTTGTCCTGCATCGGAGTTGTCGGAGTCGAGGGACGGGACGGCCCAGTCGCGGGCCACTTCGGCGGTGTCCGCGCCCGGCCGGGCCGGCGGGCGGCGCAGCGTGCCGGGGGTGGCGGAGAAGCGCGGGGCCGGGGCGGGCTGGGTGACACCGCCCGCCTCGACATAGGTGCCGCGCGCCAGCAGATGCTCCTCCCGCGCGGCCTGACGCATCGTCAGAACCGGCTCCACGCAGGCGTCGGACCCGGCGAAGACGGCCTCCCACTCGGCCCTGGTCCGGGTGGCGAAGCGGTCGGCGATCAGGGCCCGCAGCTCGGGCCAGCGGGCCAGGTCGTACTGCCCGGGCGCCTGCGGGCCGAGGTCCAGCAGCCGGGCGAACTCGGCGTAGAACTGCGGCTCCAGCGCCCCCACGGCCAGGTGCCCGCCGTCGGCCGCCCGGTAGACCGCGTAGAACGGCGCGCCGCCGTCCAGCAGGTTGGCGCCCCGGCGGTCCTGCCAGTGGCCGGCCGCGAGCAGCCCCCACAGCATGCTGGACAGGTGCGCCGCGCCGTCCACGATCGCGGCGTCGACGACCTGGCCGGCGCCGGTGCTCCTGGCGTGGTGCAGCCCGGCGAGCAGGCCGACGACCAGGTAGAGCGAGCCGCCCGCGTAGTCGCCCAGCAGGTTGGCCGGGATGCCGGGCGCCTCCTCGGGCCCGCCCGGCCCCGCGACCAGGCCGAGCACCCCGGCCACCGCCGCGTACCCGAGGTCGTGTCCGGCGCCGGCGGCGCGCGGCCCCTGCTGCCCCCACCCGGTCATCCGCCCGTACACCAGCGCCGGGTTGCGGGCCAGGCAGTGCTGCGGCCCGACCCCGAGCCGCTCCGCGACCCCGGGCCGGTAGCCCTCGATCAGCAGGTCCGCGCGCTCGACCAGGTCCAGCACCAGGCCGGGCCCCGCCGGGGACTTGAGGTCGACCAGCACCGACCGCTTGTTCCGGTTGGTCACGTCGTACGCCGGATCGATGCCCAGCGGTGACGGATCCGGCCGGTCCACCCGCACCACGTCGGCGCCCAGGTCGGCCAGCAGCATCGCCGCGAACGGCCCCGGCCCGATCCCCGCGAGCTCGACCACCCGCACCCCCGCCAACGGGCCGGGGCCGGCGGCCGTGGCACCCGGCGCACTGCTCGTGTCACGCACTGGCTGCAGAACCCTTCTGGGTTTGACAGTAAAGCTGTAACACCCGTGATGATAGAGAAGCGACCCGCCGGTAACAAGACCTCCTCCCCCATCCACCCGCCGTGCGACCGCGAACACGCAGGGTGCGTCAGTGCACTGACGGAGGGTCCCTGTACCGTCGTCATGCCACAGGGGGGATCGACCCCTTCTCGACGAGAAGGAGTTCCACACACATGGTTAGCCCGTACTTCACCACCGGGCCGGTCGCGCCGGCCTCGGATCCGGCGCCCGGCCCGACCAGGACCGCGCCGTACGCCCCACCCGTCCAGTCCGGCGGCGGCAACGCGCCCGCGCCCGTCCTCGCCCCGGGCCCGGTGACCACCCGGCTGGACGTCCCGCACGAGCTCAACGCCTCGGCCGGGATGGCCCGACAGATCGCCACCGACCTCGACAGCGCGAACGGCAAGGCCGGGCCCGGCGCACACAGCCTCACCGAGTACGCGAGCACCGCGTCGACCAGGATCCGCGGCTTCTCCTTCGGCGGCGCCCTCACCGGCTGCACCGAGCGCTGGATGCAGCAGTGCAAGGCCCTGCACGACACGCTCGGCAAGGCCGCCGGCAACCTCGACCGGACCCAGCAGTCCTACAGCGCCAACGAGGCCGCGACCGCCGCCGACCTCCGCGCGGGCCGCTAGATCCTGTCCGGCGCCAGAAGAACAGCAGTTGGAAGACCAGAAGGGGGAAACCGGACACATGGTGTCCTTCAAGGAACTGCACGAGGCCGACTTCTCCGGGATCACCGACGCCGCCGAAGCCTGGGCCGGCGTCGCCAAAGCCCTCACCTCGCTGGACGGCCGGGTCGCCAAGGACCTCACCAGCACCGCGCAGCGGGCCGGCTGGAAGGGCGCGGCGGCCGACGACGCGACCAAGGCGCTCCAGGCCGTCGACGGCGACTTCAAGCAGGCCTCGGCCGTCGCCACCGCCCTCGCCGCGATCATGAAGACCGCCGCCGAGGACTTCGCCGCCGCCCGCCGCGACCTCGACACGGCGATCCACGACGCCCAGGGCGACAACATGACCGTCGCCGCGGACGGCCAGGTCAACTGGACCCTGCCGAAGGAGGCGAGGAACGACCCCGACGGCGCGAAGCTGGCTCAGGCACTCGCGGCCAAGGCCGAGGCCATCGCGGCCCGGCTGACGAAGGCCGTCGAGAAGGCCGACTCCGCCGACCAGCGGGCCACCGCCGCGCTCCAGGGCGACATCGGCACCAGCACCACGGCCTTCAACCCCACGCCCTACGGCGGCGGCCCGGTCGCCGACGCCAACCGGGCCAAGGACCTGATGGCCAAGGCCGGCAGCCTCAGCGATCCGCAGCTGAAGCAGCTGCAGGACATCATGGCCGCCAACGCGGGCAACAAGGACTTCTCCACCACGCTGCTCAACGGCCTCGACTACGGCGGGAAGACCGGCCCGGATGCCCTGCTGGAGTACAGCAAGGTCTACGACGGCCTCGCCCACGGCAACCACAACGCCAAGGGCTACCAGGACGTCTACGGCAACCTGTCGGTGGTGCTCGCCACGGCCACCCATGACGGCGGAATGGGCCAGGCCTGGGAGGACGGCCTGCTGGCCGCCGCCCGCCGCCCGGGAGGCTCCGCGGCGGGGTTCAACGACAACTACCCGGCGCTGACGGCGCTGATGGGGGCGAAGGGGACGTACGACAAGGCGTTCCTGCTCAAGGTCGGCAACGACCTGGTCGACTACGAGCGCACCAGCAAGACCAAGGGCGAGGACCTCTGGGGCCGCAACTGGGAGACCCTGGCCGACCAGACCGACCCCATGGGCGGTCTGATGAAGGCTCTGAGCCGCACCCCCGAGGCGTCGAAGGACTTCCTCGACCCCGGGAAGAGCAAGAACCTGGACTACCTGCTGCACGACCGGAAGTGGCCCTTCCAGGGAAACGAGCAGAACCTCGACAGCGGCCTCGCCCGCAACACCTCCCGCGCCGCGTTCGGTGACGCCCTGGAGGCCGCCACGACAGGTCGGGACCCCCATGGCAACCAGCCTCCGGCCCGCCCGCACGACGCGGCGATGGCGCGCATCATGTCCGAGGCCATCACCTCGTTCGGCGGCGACACCGCAGGTCACGCGACCGAACTGCCGTCCGTGATGCGCCGTCCGCTCGCCAACATGATCGCCGACTACGCGCCCGACACGTACGAGGTCCTCGGGAAGAAGCTCGGCGGACACTCCGAGACCAGCGGACTGGCCATCGACCGGGACCAGATGATCCGAGCCATCCGAGGAGTGGCCGAGGACCCGGAGGCGTTCCAGACCATCCACTACGCCGAGAGCCAGGAACTGGCCCGGCGGCTCGACACCTTCCCGACCGATGCGTTCGGTCCGGACAGCGCCGGGCGCCCCAACCCCAGGATCGAGGGGTTCGTCCACGAGGCCGGACAGGTCCTGGGCGTCCTCAGCGGCACCCAGTCGGATGTCATCACCCACCACCACGACGACGCGGTGTTCAAGAACAACTGGGCGGCGAAGGTGAACTACCACCTCATCGGCACTCCGCTGACCCCCATCCCGGTCGTGGGGGACTACGTCCAGCGGCTCGTCGACGTCGGCACGTCGGAATGGGCGAACGGGCTCAACGCCGAGGAGGACAAGTCAGCGCAGGAGCAGATGGCGAAGATGTTCTCCGCAGGTGAGAACCAACTCGACACCATGATCAGGAAGCGGGCCGAACTGGCCGGCCTCACCGACAAGCAGATCGGCGACAGCAGCGGCGTGATGCAGAACCTGCTGTTCCAGGTGTCCAGCAGTTACAGCACCGGGGTCAACGGGACCTACCGCAATGCGCTGGGCGGACGCTGAGAGGGCGATATGAAGCAGGCAACGCAACAAGCGGACGAGGAGCCCGGGCACACGCAGGGCATGGGCAAGCGCCTGGACGCCGCGCTGACTGCGCGCGGGTTCACCACCTGGCGGCTGCGAGTGCGGGCAGCAGCGGTGCTGTCCGTCTTCGTGGTGGGGGTGTCGTGGTTCCTGCTGTACCGGCTGACGAACGTCGGCGGGCCGGACAGCGTGTGCGACGGGGCGGCCACGGCGGGCCAGGTACACGATGTGCTGGGGTCCGGGCGGATCAGTGAACACAAGAGCGAGAAGCACTCGACGATGGCGGCTTCCTCCGGCTACAGCTGCTCCGCCACGGTCAGCTCCGGTCTGTTCGAGACGGCCAAGAAGACCGTGTGGTTCACCATCGCACTCGACACCAAGGGCCCGCACGACCTGGCCGCCCCGGATGCCCGACTGTTCTCCGGCGGCTCGGTCGGCTCGGTGACCTCTCAAAAGGCGTGGGCCCTGCTCCCCGAGGGGTGCGACAAGGGTCTGCGCGCCGAGGTGGAGACCGTCGAGGAGGGCCGGGACGAGACCAGGGCCCGGCTGGCCGTGGCCTTCGCCAACAGGGCCGCCAAGGCGAACCGGTGCGCGGACCAGAAGCTGCCGATGCCGAAGAGCCTGTCGGCCAAGGGGGCCGAGGCGGCGCCGAACTGGGCCGAGCTCTGCGGCCTGCCCGGGTTCGCGCCCGCGAAGGACCCCGAGGCCCAATGGCCGTACCAGCAGCAGGTGACCACCGCGTCCGACCCGATCTGGTCCTGCACGATCACCAGGCGGTCATTGGGCACTCTGCCGCAGACCTTCGCGATCACGACGGAGCCACGGACCACCGCCCTGGACCAGAAGGAAGGCGCACGTCCGTCCGAATTCGGGCGGGCCCATCAGATCGGCAAGGAAACACCCGCCGAGCTGGTCGTCACCTGCCACGGCCGGGACGTCTTCTTCTCCGTCGACGGCGGGTACGAACCCACCCTCGACAAGCACTACTTGTTCCCCGACCAGATGGACCTGATGCGCCAGTTCCTCACCGCCGGGGGCAAGGCGATCGGGTGTGAGCCGATCCTGTAGCCGGGGCGGGTGGGCGGAAATGGTCGGGCGGCTGTCGGGGTAATGACCTAAGGTGCGGTAGACCTATTACGCACGACACGGGGGAAGCGCCATGACCACCACCGAACACGCCACCGGACACGCCACCGGACCCGCCGCCCGCACGATCGTCACCGCCTCCGAGCGGCTGGTCCTCGGCCGGCCCCAGGAGGGGGACGTGGAGGCGGTGTTCGCGATCCACGGGGATCCGGAGACCAACCGCTACAACCCCAACGGGCCCCACCGGGACCGGGCGGCGAGCCGGGAGATGCTGGACGGCTTCGTCGCCGACTGGGCGCGGGACGGGGTGGGGTACTGCACCGTGTCCACCCGGGCGGAGCCGGAGGCGGTCATCGGGTTCGCCGGGCTCTACCTGCACACGCTGGACGGCGAGCGGGTGTTCAACCTCTACTACCGTTTCCGGCCGTCCGCCTGGGGTCTGGGCTACGCCGCCGAGGCGGCCCGGGCGGCGATGGCGGAGGCGCTGCCGCGCTTCCCCGGCGTGCCGGTGGTCGCCCTGATCCACGCGGACAACGTGCCGTCCCGCCGGCTCGCCGAGCGGCTCGGGCTGCTGCCGGACCCGGACGGCCGCACCGACGACGAGGACCGGCTGATCCACCGGACGGCCTGAGCCCAGAGGCCGGGCAGGCGGGCAGGCGGGCAGACAGGCGAAAGGCCTGCGGGCGGGCCTCAGAACCAGGGGGCGGCGGCCGTGGTCAGGGCCCGCAGGGCCTCGGTGAGGGCCGTCGCGGCCCCGAGGGCGCCGGTGAGCGTGAACACGGCGCGCCTGACGCGGCCGCCGTCCCGTTGCTGGTCCTCAGGGGCGGCTGCCGCCAGCTCGTCGAGCGCCTGCCCGGCCACCTCCGCGGCGGCGGGCGGCAGTTCGTCCGGGGCGAGCGCCCGCAGCCGCTCGCGCAGCGCTTCCACCGCCGTGAGCAGGGCGCGCAGTTCGGGTGCCTCGCCCGGGGTGGGGGCGGTCTGCGGGTGGGTGTACTCGGCGCGGGCGTGGCTGCCGCTCTGCACGATGCCCGTGACGTTGCCGGTGATGCTGATCCCGTGGCCGTCGCCGTTCACACTGCTCCCCTGTTCCTGGTGCCGCTTGTTCCTGGTGCCGTTCAGTCCTGCCGGGTGCCGCCGACGCGCGGCGCCGGGGTGGTGAGCGTCCGGTACGAGGCGCTGGCCGCGTCCCCGCTCTGCACGACGCCGTGGACGTCTCCGTGCACCTGCACGCCGTTGTTGATCACCACGTGCTGCAACTGCTCCGCCCCGTCCGTCCGGTAGCCGTGGTCGCGCAGGCAGTCGCCGACGGCCGACACGATCCGGGCCCTGACGCACTTCACGTACCGCTGGACGTCCATCTCCTGGAACAGTTGCTGGTACGCGCGCTCCGCACCCAGCTCCCGGACGGACAGCGTGGGGCCGTGGTCGACCAGCCGGTTCTCCCGGCACATCCGGGCGTAGCGGAGCGCGTTGCGCCCGACGGCCCGCCGGCTGCGCGCGGCGCGGCGCAGCACGCCGACCGAGCCCGCCACCAGAGCGGGCAGCGCCGCCAGGGACGCCGCGCAGAGGCCGAGCCAGTCACCGAGATCGGCGGGCGGTGCCGCGGTGTCGATCGCGTGGTAGGCGCGCGCGATCGGCGGCAGCACGAAGGCCCTGCTCTCCAGGAACAGCTGTCCGCCCTGGAGTTGGGCACGTACGAACACGGTGACGACGATCTCCTCGCGCCAGCCCGCGATCCGCACCGCCAGGTAGTGCCGCAGCCGTTCCTCGGCGGCGAGGTCGACGCTCTCCACCCACCAGTGCTCCGGGTCCGGCCCGCCCCCGTTCGGCGCGGCGGCGCAGTGGGCCGCGTACGGGGCGAGGGCGGCGAACGCGGTGCCGGGGCCGTGGCCGCACCAGTCGGCGGCGGGGCCGAGGCGCTTGCCGCTCTTGAACACGAGGTCGTGCACGGCGATCCCGTGCAGGCGGTCGCCCGGGTAGGCGGGTGTGGCGGTGGCGCCGAGGCGGGCGAGTTCGGTGCGCAGCCGGGCGTGGACGGCCGGGACGGTCAACGCCTGTGCGGTGGAGTCCGGTTCGGCCTTGGCCACCTCGGGCAGCAGGTCGTCGGCGAAGGACCAGTGGTCGATCTCGATCCCGGCGCCGACGAAGGGCGCGTAGTCGCTGTAGACGACGTCGGGGTCGGCCTGCTGCCGCGCGAGCCGCTCGTACAGGTCCTTGCGGAGGGGGTCCTCGGGGGTGGCGGCCCGGCCGGTGCCGAGCTCGTACAGCGTCTGTTCGAGCCGCCGCCGGCCGGCCAGGGACGCCGCGAACCAGACGGCGAGCAGGGCGGCGATCCAGTGCCACCCGAGCACCTCGACCGCGACGAGCAGGCAGCCGACGGCCAGCCAGGTGCCGCTCCGGCGGCGCCGGGGCCGGTCGGACCGGATCAGCCAGGCCGCCACGAACACCAGGGGGACGGCCAGTTGCAGCAGCCAGAGCCGCACCAGCACGTCGAGCGCGTGCGGCACGCCGGCCTGACCGGACGCCACGAGGGAGACGACGACGCACACCACGAGCACGGGCAGCACGGCCGCGGCCAGCAGGACCAGCACCGCCCGCCCCACCGCCTGCCGCCGGGCCGCGTAGCACTCCTTGAGCACCGCCGCCAGGTCGACGCCGGGGGTCGGCGGCGGTACCCGGTACGGGTGTTCGGCGAGTTCCTCGATCACCGCGTCCCGGAAGGCCGGGTCGAGGTGCGCCCCCGCCCGCAGGTAGGCGGTGGCGTCGCCGCGCGGCGCACCGGCCTGGGCCTGGATGAGCTGCTGCAGCGGGTCGGGCGCCGCCGGGGCGACCGGTGGCAGGGGCGGGTGCGGGTACCGGGGCGGCGGTACCGGTACGGACGGTTCGGCCATGGCGGTGTCCTCTCCCGTCCACCTGCGCGTCTCGTGAGGCGTGTGCCCGGGTCAACGACGCTCCCCCGGCCCGGGAGGATGGTCGCAGGGCAAGATCCCCCTGGAGGGGGAGCGGGAGCGTTCGCCGGGTTGACGCGTCGGCCCGGGTGGCGACGGGACCGTGGACGGCATGAGGACCAGGGAGGACGCGCGGCGCCGACCGGGCTGCTGCCGGCCCTGGCGGCGGGCGCGGTGGCACCGGGAGGACCGATTCCCCGGCTGGATGCTCACCGGCCCGGCGCTGGGCCTCGCCCTCCTGCTGCTGATCGTCGCCACTCGCCGAGCTGGGCGCCCGCGACCGCACCCGGGCGGTGATCGCGGTGTACGAGTCGGGCTTCGTCCTGCCGGGTCGAGCCGAGGGGGGCTCAGGGGGCTCTGGCGCCCCAGGGGTCGGCGGCGCCGCGGAGTCCGGCGGGTCCGGCGAGACCGGCCCCGAGCAGGACCGTTTCTTCCGTCCCGCCGCTACCTGCGAGTAGAGTGCGATCTTCCCCCTTAACCGTCCGATACCTCCCGTATCGCCTGAAACGAACTGGTGGCCGCATGACAGTCCGGACCCGCCCCGCGCTGTGGTGGCGCATGGGCATCGTGCTCTCGGCGGGCCTCGGCCTGACCCTCGGAACCGCGCCGCTGGTGTTCTTCACCGTGCAGAGCAACGTCATCGTGCTCGGCTACTTCATCGGCGCCGTGTACTGGATGCTCAAGCGCGACACCGTGGACGCGCCCGCGCCCCGGCTTCGCGGCGCCGCCTCCCTGTACATACTGATCACCGGGCTGGTCTCGCACGTCCTGCTCCAGCACGGCGCCAACCCGCTGCCCGGGCTGGTCAGCGGGCCGGACAAGCTCGCGCACTGGTCGTCGTTCTTCCTGCACTACGTGACGCCGGTGATGGTGATCGCCGACTGGCTGGTGCTGAAGCCGCGCAACGCGGCGGCCTGGAAGGACATCCCGCTCTGGCTGGCCTTCCCGCTCGGCTACGCGGCGATCGTGCTCGCCCGGAACGCGCTGTTCGACGACTACCCGACGCCCTACCCGTACTTCTTCTTCGATCCCACCACCAAGGGCTACGGCTACGTCTGGGGCCAGATAGCCCTGCTGACGGTCGAGTTCGTGGTGCTGGCCGCCGCCGTGGTCGGCCTGGACCGGCTGGGAACGCTGGTCGCGGGCAAGCTGAGGTCCACCAAGTCCTGAATCCCCGGGCACGGATGACGGCCCCTCTCGGGGGCGCCCCTTCCCCCGGGGCGCTTTCCGGGGACGCCCTTCCCTGGTGACCGTCCGCGCGGCGGCCGGCCTCAGATCCGCCAGGAGCGGATCCGGTCGGCCGCCGCGAACACGTCCGCCCCGCCCGCCGCGATGTCACGGGCCAGCTCGACCAGCGCCCCGTACGGCGGGTCGATGCCCTCCTTGGCCGCGTGCATGTACGCGGCCGTCGTCATGCAGGCGTACAGGTTGTTGCGCACCGGCAAGGGGCGCAGCAGCACGATGGTGTGCATCAGGGTGGCCGCGCACCAGGCGGCGTCGGCGTCGTGGCCGAGTTGCGCGGTGTTCACCCGGTGCCGGGCGACGGCGGCCTGGAGCGCGGAGTAGTCCCGCACGCTGAGGTCCTCCGGCGAGGCCAGCTCCTGCACGTCGAGCAGCCAGCGCAGGTCGACGTGGAGCAGCATCATCCCCGCACCCCCGCCGCGCCGTTCACGCCGCCGGCGCGTCCTCCGGGAACGCGGCGTCGAACTCCGCCCGGTGCGACTTCCAGAACGCCACCGCGTGGTCCACGAACACCCGCCGCTGCTGCTCCCGCACGCTCAGGTCGTGGATGTACGCCTTGATGCTCTTCCCGTCCGCGGCGGCGGCCTCGCGGATCGCGGCGAGCTCGTGCTCCGTGTACTCGATGTTGAGCGCAGGCATGGCGCCGATGGTACTGGAGCACACCGGAGTTGGGACCACCGGCGGAGGATTTTCACCCGCCGTCAAAGGGGTTTGCTGTCGATACCCCCATGGAGTGGTTTCGGCGGAGCCGCGGGTAGCCCCGAAGTCGGGCGGGGGTCGGGCGCGCGGGATGACGCCGGGGCGGTGGGGGCCGCCGTAGCGTCGGGGGCAAGGCGGCGGAGCGGTTCCGCGGGGGAGGCCGGGCGGTTCGGCGGAGGCCGGAGATGACGCGCAGGGCAGTGGGCAGGGCGGCGGCGAGCGGGACGACGGTGAGCGGGGCCGCAGGTGGGGCTGCGAGCGGGGCGGCCGTGGGCAGAGCGGCGGTCGGCTGGGCGGTGGCGGCCACGGCGGTGGCGCTCGCGACGACGGTCGCGGTGGCGGCGCCGGGGGTGGCCGCGACGCGGGCCGACGGCCAGGACGGGCGGGGCAGGTCCCTGCAAGGGGTCTGGCAGATGGACGGGTACGGCCTGGTGGCCGTGGTCTCCGGGAGCAGCCTGACCACCTACGACGTGACGACGCACAGCTGCGTGCCCGGGTGGGTCACCGGGACGCAGGACGGCGCCCCCGGCCGGGACGGCACCGTCCGGTACGTCCTGGGCGACAACGCCGTCACCCTCACTCCGCAGCCGGGCGGGCGCCGGGCGACCGACGCCGAGGAGGGCGGGACGGGCACCAAGACGCTGCGCCGCCTGGACGCGCTGCCGGCGCTGTGCACCCGGCCCGCCCCCGACGACCCGCTCGCGGTCTTCGACCGGTTCTGGGAGACCTTCGAGGAGAACTACCCCTTCTTCGCCGCCAAGGGGATCGACTGGCACGCTGCCCGCGAGGAGCAGCGCGCGAAGATCACTCCGGCGACCACCACCGACCAGCTCCAGCAGATCTTCATCGACCTGCTGACCCCGCTCAAGGACGCGCACACCGGTCTGGCCCGGGTGACCGGCACCGGCCCGACCGGCGTCTACTCCGGTCGGCGCGACGGCTCGCTGAAGTCGACGCCCGCCCTGCGGGACGCGGCCCGCAAGGCCGTCGACGCACAACTGACCGGCCCCGAACAGGAGTTCGCCGTCAACGCGCAGGGGGTGAGTCAACTGGGCGTGGGCCGGCTCCCGGACGGCGTCGGCTACCTGCGGGTGAGCGGCTTCGACGGTTACGCGACCGGCGGATTCGCCGCCCAGGCCAAGGAGCTCGACCGGGCCCTGGACGCCCTGCTCGCCGACCCCGACCGGCTCGACGGCCTGGTGATCGACGTCCGGCTGAACAGCGGGGGCTCGGACGCGCTCGGGCAGCAGATCGCCGCCCGGCTCACCGACCGCCCGTACGTCGCCTACCGCAAGGTGGCCCGCGACGACCCGGCCGACCCCACGAAGTTCACCCGGCCGCAGCCGGTCGTGGTGCGGCCCGCGCACACCGAGCACTTCACCGGCCCCGTCGCCCTGCTCACCTCCTCACTGTCGATCAGCGCCGCCGAGACCTTCACCCAGACCCTGATGGGCCGCTCCCCGCACGTCGTCCGGATCGGCGAGAACACCCAGGGCGTCTTCTCCGACGTGCTGATCAAGACCCTCTCGCCGGACTTCATGGTGGTGCTGCCGAACGAGAAGTACCTCACGCCCGACGGCAGCACCTTCGACGGCCCCGGCATCCCACCGGACATCCGCACACCGGTGTTCACCGATGACGAGTTGGCCGGGCTCAAGGACTCCGCCCTGAGCACGGCCCGCCACGTCCTCGGCGGGCAGTAGCGGCCGCGGCGCGGGCGAGGCCGCCCGCGCCGTACCGCTCCCCCTACATCGGATCCACCCCCCGCAGTTCGCCGTCCAGCTCCAGCCACCGGGTGAGGCCCAGGCCGCGCAGGAACGGCACGTCGTGGCTGGCCACGATCAGCGCGCCCTGGTAGGCGGCGAGCGCCTGGGTGAGCTGGCGGACGCTGGCGAGGTCCAGATTGTTGGTCGGCTCGTCGAGCAGCAGCAGCTGCGGCGGCGGGTCGGCCAGCAGCAGCGCGGCCAGGGTGGCCCGGAACCGCTCGCCGCCGGAGAGGGTGGCGGCGGGCTGGTCGGCCCGGCCGCCGCGGAACAGGAAGCGGGCCAGCCGGGCACGGATCGCGTTGTCCCCGGCGGCGGGGGCGAACAGCTTGACGTTCTCCGCCACGGTCAGCTTGTCGTCCAGCAGGTCGAGCCGTTGCGGCAGGTGGCGCAACGGCACCGGCGTGCCGACCTCGCCCTCCAGCGGGGCGAGTTCGCCCGCGATGGTGCGCAGCAGGGTGGTCTTGCCGGAGCCGTTGCGGCCGACCAGGGCGATCCGCTCGGGGCCGCGCAGGTCGAGGTCCGCGATGGTGCCGTAGGGCAGCCGGACCTTCTGCAGAGTGAGCACGGTGCGCCCGACCGGGACGGCCGTGCGCGGCAGGTCGATCCGGATCTCGGCGTCGTCGCGCACCGCCTCCTCGGCGGCGGTGAGCCGCTGCCGGGCCTCCTCCAGCCGCTCGGTGTGCATGCCCTGGAGCCGCCCGGCCGTCTCCTGGCCCTGGCGTTTGAGCTTGCCCGCGAAGATGTGCGGGTCGTTGCGGGTGACCGAGCGCTTCTTGCCGTAGCCGGCGCTGCGGTCGAGCCGGGTGCGGGCCTCGGTCAAGTCCCGTTTCTGGCGCTCGACGTCCGCCTCGGCGTTGCGCAGCAGCCGCTCGGCGGTCTCCTGCTGGGCGGCGAGGGTGCGCTCGTACTCGGCGAAGTTGCCGCCGTACCAGGTGACCGCGCCGTCCCGCAGGTCGGCGATCTGGTCGACGTGCTGGAGCAGTTCACGGTCGTGGCTGACGATCAGCATGACGCCGTGCCAGCCGGCGACCGTCTCGTAGAGCCGCTCCCGGGCCGTCCGGTCCAGGTTGTTGGTGGGCTCGTCGAGCAGCAGGACGGCGGGGCGGCGCAGCAGCAGGGCGGCGAGGCGCAGCAGGACGGCCTCGCCGCCGGAGAGCTCCCCGGTGGTGCGGTCGAGACCGAGGCGGTGCAGGCCGAGCCGGTCGAGGGTGGCGCGGGCGCGCTCCTCGACGTCCCAGTCGTCGCCGACGGCGTCGAAGTGGCGCTGGTCGGAGTCCCCGGACTCGATGGCGTGCAGGGCCTCACGGGCGGCCCGGATGCCGAGCGCCTCGTCCACCCGCACGGTGGTGTCCAGCGTCAACCCCTGGGGCAGGTAGCCGAGTTCGCCGTCGACCCGGACGGTGCCGCCGGTCGGGGTCAGCTCGCCGGCGATCAGCCGCAGCAGGGTGGACTTGCCAGCGCCGTTGAGCCCGATCAGGCCGGTGCGGCCGGGGCCGACGGCGAGGTGGAAGCCGTCCAGGACGGGCTTGCCGTCGGGCCACTCGAAGGTGAGATCGGTGCAGAGGACGGCGGTGGTGGGTTGTGCCATGGAGGGCCTCCCGGGTGGTTGCCGAAGGGAACGATGAGCAACACGGGGAGACACCGCGGGTGCGGGCCGGTACGGCCGGGGGGAGGGCGGGGCGGATCCGGATCAGCCGGATCGGGCTCGCCACGGGGCCGTGACTGAGGTCGCACACTCGCACACCGCGCGGCGAAGGGCCTGCGCGGCGGGGGCGGTGTCTCGGGACCTCAGTAGAGCAACGGCCTTCTCCTTGTCTGGCGGATGACTCCGTCCACGCTACGCACGGCACCGGACCCGGGCAACCGAATTTCGGCGCACCGAAAGCCCGGATGTCCGACTACTTCTCGGAGAAGTCCACGTGACCTCCTGACCGGCCCGCGTGGCCGGTCCCCGGGGTCGCGGCAGCCGCGCCGCGGCCCCGGGCTTTTCCGCCACCCGGCCCGCTCCTCCTACAATCGGGCTCATCATGAGCGCCACACTCGTAGTCAAGGACCTCGCCGCCGGCCACGGCGAACGCACCCTCTTCTCCGGCCTGGACCTGGTCGTCGCCCCCGGTGACGTGATCGGCCTGGTCGGCGTGAACGGCGCCGGCAAGTCGACGCTGCTGCGGCTGCTGGCCGGGCTGGACACCCCCGAGGGCGGTTCGCTGCGGCTCAGCCCGGCGACCGCCAACATCGGCCACCTGCCCCAGGAGCCGGAGCGGCGCGAGGGCGAGTCGGTGCGCGACTTCCTGGCCCGCCGCACCGGCGTGGCAGCCGCGCAGACCGCGCTGGACGAGGCCACCGAGGGCCTGGTCGAGGGCCGCCCGGGCGCCGACGACGCGTACGCGGCGAGCCTGGACCGCTGGCTGGAGCTGGGCGGCGCCGACCTGGAGGAGCGCGCCGAGGAGGTCGCCGACTCGCTCGGCCTGAAAGTCTCGCTCGACCTGCCGATGACGGCGCTGTCCGGCGGCCAGGCCGCCCGGGCCGGCCTCGCCTCGCTGCTGCTCTCCCGCTACGACGTCTTCCTGCTGGACGAGCCCACCAACGACCTCGACCTCGACGGCCTGGAGCGGCTGGAGGCCTTCGTCAAGGGCCTGCGCGCGGGCACCGTGCTGATCAGCCACGACCGCGAGTTCCTGGCCCGCACCGTCACCAAGGTGCTGGAGCTGGACCTGCACCAGCAGCAGGTCAACCTGTACGGCGGCGGCTACGAGGCGTACCTGGAGGAGCGCGCGGTGGCCCGCCGGCACGCCCGCGAGGAGTACGACGAGTACGCCGACACCAAGGCCGGGCTGGAGGCCCGGGCCCGGATGCAGCGCGGCTGGATGGAGCACGGCGTGCGCAACGCCCGCCGCAAGTCCTCCGACAACGACAAGATCGGAAAGGCGCAGCGCGCCGAGTCCACCGAGAAGCAGGCCTCCAAGGCCCGGCAGACCCAGCGGATGATCGAGCGGCTGGACGTGGTCGAGGAGCCGCGCAAGGAGTGGGAGCTGCGGATGGAGATCGCCACCGCGCCGCGCTCCGGCTCGGTGGTCGCCACCCTGCGCGCGGCCGTCGCCCGCCGCGGTGACTTCGCCTTCGGCCCGGTGGACCTCCAGATCGACTGGGCGGACCGGGTCGCCATCACGGGCGCCAACGGCGCGGGCAAGTCGACGCTGCTGGCCGCTCTGCTCGGTCGGCTCGAACTCGACGGCGGCAGCGCCTCGTTGGGCTCCGGTGTGGTGGTCGGCGAGGTGGACCAGGCACGCGGGCTGTTCCTCGGCGGCGAGCCGCTGGCGGAGGCCTTCGCCGCCGCCGTCCCGGAGTTCACGCCGGAGGAGGTGCGCACCCTGCTGGCCAAGTTCGGCCTCAAGGCGGTGCACGTGAAACGCCCGGCCGGCACCCTCTCCCCCGGCGAGCGCACCAGGGCCGCGCTGGCGCTGCTCCAGGCGCGCGGGGTCAACCTGCTGGTGCTGGACGAGCCCACCAACCACCTGGACCTGCCCGCGATCGAGCAGTTGGAGGCGGCGCTCGGCTCGTACACCGGGACCCTGCTGCTGGTCACCCACGACCGGCGGATGCTGGACACCGTCTCGGTGAACCGGCGGATCGAGGTCCGGGACGGGCGGGTGCACGAGCTGTAGTCCCGTCCGGCAGGGCGGCCCCGCCGGGCGGCCCTGCCGCGTGGGCCTGCCACGTGGGCCTGCCGCGTGGGCCTGCTGGACGGACCCGCCGGACGGACCTGATCTGCGGATTGGTCTCGACCTCTTCCCGGCACGGCCGTCATGTGCTGTGCTGTCGGCCATGGTTGACAGTGCAGTGGCAGGGACGCCCTACCCGACCGTCCCCCTCACCCCGATGACGGTGCCGGCCCACGAGGCCGAGGCCCGCAGCAGGTCCTTCCACGACGTGATGGCGCAGCGCCGGACCGTCCGCGACTACGCGACCCGCCCGATCCCGGACGGGGTCGTCGAGTGGGCGATCCGGACCGCCAACACCGCACCCAGCGGCGCGCACGTCCAGCCCTGGCGGTTCGTGGTGATCACCGACCCGGAGCGCAAGCGGCGGCTGCGCGAGGCCGCCGAGGTCGAGGAGCGCGAGTTCTACGCGCACCGGGCGTCGGAGGAGTGGCTGGCCGCGCTGGCGCCGATCGGCACCGACTGGCGCAAGCCGTTCCTGGAGGACGCCCCGGCGGTGATCGTGGTGTTCGAGGTGCACAAGGGGCCCGATTCGCCGCGCCCGTACTACACCAAGGAGTCGGTGGGGATCGCGGTCGGACTGCTGCTGGCCTCGCTCCACCAGGCCGGGCTGGCGACGCTGACCCACACGCCGAGCCCGATGAAGTTCCTCAACGAGGTCTGCGAGCGCCCGCTGGAGGAGCGCGCCGCGTACGTCATCCCGGTCGGCTACCCGGCCGAGGGGGCGCGGGTGCCGGATCTGCGGCGCAAGGAGCTGGACGAGGTGCTGATCCGGCTCTGAGCGCCGGGCGCGGGTGCGCCCCGGTGCGCCGGGGGTGCGGCCGGGGCGCGGCGGGGACTGACGAGAGGCCTGGTGGGAGGCCGTCCGGAATTCATTGGTGACAGGTCCCGGCCAAGGACATAATCGCGGTCATGAGCCACCCGCAGTCCCGGTCCTGCAAGTACCCGCCCACCCCGCTCCACGTGCCCGGCCCCACCGCCGTCACCGCCGGGCGGCCGCCCGAGGAACTGCGGCTGCCCGGCGGGATCTCGCTGCAGCGCCGCCGCAGCACGCACGCGGCGGCGCTCAACAAGGCCGTCCGCGCCAACCTGGACCACCTGCGGCCCTGGATGGAGTGGGCGGCCGAGCCCCCCACCCGGGCGCAGACCGCCGAGCTGGCCCGGGCCGGCTCCCTCGCCTGGGAGGCCGGCACCGACTTCATGTACCTGGTCGGCCTGGACACCGAACCCGGCGGCGTGGTCGGCGCCCTCGGCCTGCACGGCCGGATCGGCCCCGGCGCACTGGAGATCGGTTACTGGGTCGCCGCCCGGCACGCCGGCCGCGGCATCGCCACCACCACGGCCGGGGCGCTGACCGAGGCCGCCCTGGCGCTGCCCGGCATCGCGCGGGTGGAGATCCACTGCGACGAGGCGAACGGCGCCAGCGCGGCCGTCCCGCGCAAGCTCGGCTACCGGCTCGACCGGGTCGCCGAGACCGCCGTCAGGGCTCCCGCCGAGACCGGGCGGCAGCTGATCTGGGTCCGGGAGGCCTGACGGCGGTCCGAGGCGGGGGGGTGATCCGGGCCGGGGCCCGGGCAGCCTCCGCCGCCCAGTACCGCCCTCCGCTCAGCACCGCCCTCCGCTCAGTACCGCTCGCCGCTCAGTACCGCTCGCCGGTCGGCGTCGGAAGCGCGTCCAGGTCGGCCAGGTCGGCCGCCGAGAGCACGACCTCGGCCGCGCCCGCGTTGTCCACCAGGTAGCGCGGCGTCTTGGTGCCCGGAATCGGGAAGACGTACCGGCCCTGCGCGAGCACCCAGGCCAGCGCGACCTGCGCGGGCGTCGCGCCGGTCCGCTCGGCGACCTCCTTGACCCTGCCGACCAGTGCCAGGTTCTCCTTCAGCGCGTCCTGCTGGAAGCGCGGCAGCCGGCGGCGGAAGTCGTCGGCGGGCAGTTCGTCGAAGGAGGCGATGCTGCCGGTCAGGAAGCCCCGGCCGAGCGGCGAGAACGGCAGGAAGGCGATGCCCTGCTCCTCGGTGTACGGCAGCACCTCGGCCAGCACGTCCCGGGTCCAGAGCGAGAGCTCGGACTGCACGGACGCCACCGGGTGCACCGACTGGGCCCGCTTGATCTCCTCGACGGTCACCTCGGAGAGCCCGATCCGGCGGGCCTTGCCGGCCGCTACGGCCTCGGCGAGGGCGCCCCAGGTCTCCTCGATCGGGACGGCCGGGTCGACCCGGTGCAGCTGGTAGAGGTCGACGTGGTCGGTGCCGAGGCGGCGCAGGCTGTCGTCGATCGAGCGGCGCACGTGCTCGGGGCTGCCGTCGCGGGCCGACTGGCCGGCCCCGCCCGGGACGATGCCGACCTTGGTGGCGAGGAAGGCGCGCTCCCGGTACGGGCCGGCCAGCGCGGCGCCGACCACCTCCTCGTTGGTGTAGGGGCCGTACATGTCGGCGGTGTCGATCAGGGTGACACCGAGGTCCAGCGCCTGCCGGATCACCCGGACGGAGTTCTCGTCGTCCCGGTTCTGCACGTCGTAGGCCCAGGTCATCCCCATGCAGCCGAGGCCGATGACGCCGGTCTCCGGGCCGTTGGTACCGAACGTGGCGTTGCGCATGACGGTGCTCCGATCGTGGTGGTGTGCTTGGCCGCTCGCGGGGTGCTGCGGTGGATCAACGCGTCCAGCTTTCACCTTGGAGTGCACTCAAGGTCAAGCCCGTCCGGACGCGCTTCGGATCCACTCCCGATCCACTCCCGATCCACTCCCGATCCACTCCCGATCCGCTCCCGATCCGCTCCCGATCCGCCGACCGCCAGAGGGGGCGTTGATCGTATGAGCGGCCCTCGGCTCACCCGGAGGTGGGATGCGCCCGAGGTGCCGGCGGAGCGCGTGCGACGGACTTCACCACCATGCGAGCGGACACGACCATCCGAACCGCGCGTTCACACCACGGCCCGCCGCCGGGCGGGCGCAGGTCGGCCACCGGGTCGGCGCCGGGTGATCACCCGTCAAACCGGCGTGCGGGAGCCCGT
Source organism: Kitasatospora sp. NPDC098663 (assembly GCF_044760075.1). Taxonomy (NCBI): domain Bacteria; kingdom Bacillati; phylum Actinomycetota; class Actinomycetes; order Kitasatosporales; family Streptomycetaceae; genus Kitasatospora; species Kitasatospora sp. NPDC098663. Next base: position 82,515 of record NZ_JBIWAP010000035.1, read on the forward strand.
CGGCGGAACCTCCGCACCACCGGGCGCCACCCGTCCGGTCTTGGCAGGGCTCGCGGCGGCGGCGGACGCTCTGGGCACAGCCGATCATCGGCTCATCCAGTCGGTATCCCGTTGGGGAGGAACCCAATGACGTTCTCGCGCACCCGCCTCGCCGCCGTCGCCGTGATCGTGGCCGCCGCCACCGCCGTGACCGTCCCGGCGCAGGCCGCCGGCGGCCACCGCGCCCTCAGCCGCTTCGACGACGGGAGCTTCGAGTCGCCCAAGGCCCCGGCGAACAGCTTCGCCGAGTTCAACGCCGGACAGACCATCGGCCCGTGGACGGTCACCACCGGCAGCGTCGACCTGATCGGCGCCGGGTTCTGGCAGGCCGCCGAGGGCGACCAGTCGGTGGACCTCAACGGCGCCACCACCGGCGCCGTCGCCCAGACCTTCACCACCGTCCCGGGCGCCACCTACTCCGTGACGTACGCGCTGGCCGGCAACACGTCGGCCGCACCGACCGTGAAGACCGGCCGGGTGCTCGTCGACGGCCAGGACTTCCAGGACTTCTCCTTCGACATCACCGGCAAGTCGCCGACCAACATGGGTTACGTGGGGCGCCAGTTCAGCTTCGTCGCGCGGAACGCCTCCACCACTCTGACCTTCGCCAGCACCAACGCGGGCGCGGCCGGCCCGGTCGTGGACGACGTCCAGGTCAAGGAGTGCAAGCCGTGCTGCGGGTGATCCGCTGAACCGCCCGCCCGCCGGTCCGGAACCGGCGGGCGGGCCTCCGCCCGCGAACCGCCCCTCCCGGCGGGCAGCTTCCTCTTCCTCAACGGCATCGACGAGCAGGGCAGGATCGTCGGGTCCACCGACTCGTTCGGCTTCGTCTCGGACATCAACGGCCAGTGGCACGCGCTCGCCGCACAGGGCTCCAACGCCACGGGCACTCCTGGGGCGATCCGGAACGGGCGCATCGTCGGCGACACGAACAACGACACGAGCTACGCCGAAGCCGAATGGGACGCCCAGGGTTCGCTGACCCGGACCATCGGCGCGGGCGCCATCACGGCAAGTGCCATCGGCGGCAACGGAATCGTGGGCGGCACGAAGTACGTCGGGTCGACTCCGAGGCCCGTCCTGTGGCGTGACGGCGTGGTGGCGGACTCGTTGGCGGCGGTTCCGGACACATTCGCGATCAAGGCGATCAGCAACGACGAGAAGACCCTCATCGGGAACGAGTACTCCCAGCCCGCGAGCTACACCTGCTCGCCTTAAACCGTTCCTAAAACCTTCCCCCAGTGGGCTTCCGATGCCCCGGAAGTGCTTGACGTGCACAGCTGGTCTAGTCCATTTTGATGCTCAGCACCGCGCTCCTCCCCCGCACCGGACCAGCCCCCATGCTGCCGCCCGCCCCGCGTTTCCCCCTTCGCGGCGCGGGCGGCCCCACGTCCCGAGAGGCACCCCCATGCCCAGCGCGCCCCAGCCCGCCCCCACGCACCGCCGCCCCGCCGGTCGCACCAAGCTGCTGAGCATCGCCGCCGCCACCGCGCTCGCCGCCGGCGGCCTCGCCACGCTCGCCGGGAACGCCGGTGCCGCCGACGGCAACCTGCTGGCCAACCCGGGCCTGGAGAGCGGCACGCTCAGCCCGTGGAGCTGTTCCGGCGGGACCGGCAGCGTCGTCAACTCCGGTGCGCACAGCGGCAGCTACGCGCTGAAGGGGGCGGTCGGCGCGAGCGACACCGCGCAGTGCGGCCAGACCGTGACCGTCCAGCCCAACACCACGTACAACCTCAGCGCCTGGGTGCAGGGCCAGTACGTCTACCTGGGCGCCACCGGCAGCGGCGTCACCGACCCGGCCATCTGGACGCCGGGCGGCGCCAACTGGCAGCAGCTGTCCACCAGTTTCACCACCGGCCCGGCCACCACCAGCGTCACCGTCTACCTGCACGGCTGGTACGGGCAGGGCGCCTACCTCGCCGACGACATCACGCTCACCGGCCCCGGAGGCGGCAACCCCACCACCCCGCCGCCCACTTCGGGCACCCCGACCGGCGGCCCCACCGGCACGCCCACCGGCGGCCCGACCACCCCGCCGCCGGACGTCGCCCTCCCCGTCGCGCCCTACATCGACATGGGCGCCTGGCCCACCCCGTCCATGCCCGACATGGCCAAGTCCGGCAACCTCAAGGCCTACACCATGGGCTTCGTCACCGGCGTCGGCTGCAAGGCCAGCTGGTTCAACGCCTACGACCCGCGCACCGGCTGGGCCAAGGACCAGATCGACGCGCTGCGCGCGGCCGGCGGCGACGTCAAGCTCTCCTTCGGCGGCGCCAGCGGCACCGAACTCGCCGCCGCCTGCACCACCGTGGACTCGCTGTTCGCCGAGTACGACGCCGTCGTCAACGCCTACAACCTGCGCTACGTCGACTTCGACATCGAGGGCGCGGCCATCGCCGACACCGCCTCCAACGACCGCCGCTCCGCCGCGCTCGCCAAGCTCCAGCAGGCCCACCCCGGCCTCAAGGTCTCCTTCACCCTGCCCGTCCTGCCCGAGGGCCTGACCGCCGAAGGCGTCGCCATCGTCAAGTCCGCCCGCGACGCCGGGGTCGCCGTCGACCTGGTGAACATCATGGCGATGGACTACTACCGGACCGGCACCGACTACGGCAACGCCGCCGTGCAGGCCGCCCAAGCCCTGTTTGGCCAGCTCAAGGCGCTCTACCCGGCGAAGACCGACGCCCAGCTGTGGGCCATGGTCGGCGTCACCCCGATGATCGGCGAGAACGACGACCACCAGATCTACAACCAGTCCGCCGCCCAGCAGTTGGTGACCTTCGCCCGGCAGAACCACCTCGGCCTGCTGGCCTTCTGGGACGCCACCCGCGACGCCAACGCCTGCACCGGCGGCTCGCTCTCCAAGTGCACCAACATCGCTCAGCAGCCGTACGAGTTCGCGAAGATCTTCGCCCAGTACGCGGGCTGACCGCGCCCCACGGCCCGGCCCCCGCCTCGGCGGGGGCCGGGCCCACGAACGCGCATGGCCGCACCGTACGGCCGCACCGTGACGACGCCCGGCCCGGAGACGACTCCGGGCCGGGCGCGGCCTGCCCGCGGTTCGTTCAGCGCCCGGTGGGCAGGTTGGCCCCGCCCGTGCAGTCGAACACCACGCCCGTCACGAAGGTGTTGGCGGCCAGCAGGTGGATCGCCTGCGCGACGTCCTCGGCCCGGCCGACGCGGCCGACCGGGGTGGTGGCGGCGAGGCCGTCGAACAGCGCCGTCCGCTGCTCGGTCGGGACGCGGTCCCACCACGGGGTGTCGATGACGCCGGGCGAGACGGCGTTGATCCGCAGCGGAGCGAGTTCGACGGCCAGCGGCGGGACCATCGCCTCCAGCGCGCCGTTGATGGCGGCGAGTCCGGCGGTGCCGGGGATCGCGGCGCGGGCGGAGGCGGCGGTGATCAGCGTGACGGATCCGTCCGACCGCAGGTGCGGCAGCGCCGCCTGGAGGACGCGGACCTGCGGCCAGAACTTGGCGTCGAACCCGGTGGCGAGGTCGGCCAGGTCGAGCTGGGCGAACGGGCCGCTGCCGGCCGCGCCGCTGACCGCGACGACCAGGTGGTCGACGGTGCCGGACCGGGCGAAGAAGACCGCGACGGCCTCGGGGTCGGCCGCGTCCAGCTGGTGGCCGACGACCTTGCCGCCGATCCGGGCGACGGCGGCGTCCAGCCGGTCCCGGCCGCGGCCGGTGATCACGACCTCGGCGCCGTCCGCGGCGAAGGCGGTGGCCGCGGCCTCGCCGATGCCCGAGCTGCCGCCCATCACGACGACTCGCTGTCCGGTGAAGAGGTTTGACGTGGTGCTCATGGTGGCGTGTCCTTCTCTTGTCGAGACCGCTAGTTCCGTCAATAATGTTATCGAGACTGCTAGTCTTGTCAAGCGGGGGAAGAGGAAAGGGAACACGATGACCGAAGCCCGCCCGCACACCGGACGCCGCCGCAACGAGGCCGCCCACCAGGCGATCCTCGACGCGGCCCTGCACCTGCTCGCCGAGTCCGACGGCACCCCCGTCACCATCGACGCCATCGCCCGCAGCGCCGGCGTCGGCAAGCAGACCGTCTACCGCTGGTGGCCCTCCAAGGGCGCCGTCCTGCTCGACGCCCTCACCGACCGCGCCGACCACGACGTCCCCGGCCCCGACACCGGCACCCTGCGCACCGACCTCCACGCCTTCATCACCACCACCTTCGACGGCTCCCAGCGCGACACCACCGCCCCCGCCCTGCGCACCCTCGTCCGCGAAGCCGCCCGCGACCCCCACCTCGCCGACCTCATGCAGACCTTCACCGCCAGCCGCCGCACCGCCCTGCGCGACCTCCTCGCCCGCGGCCGCGAACGCGGCGAACTCGCCGACGACACCGACCTCGACCTGATCGTCGACCAGGTCTACGGCGTCTTCTGGTACCGCTTCCTCCTCGGCCACGCCCCCCTCGACGCCACCGTCGCCGACCGGCTCACCAACTCCCTGGTCGCCGGGAACGGCTAGGCCCGATGCCACTGGCTCAAACGGGCTCCACAGGGTGCCGACCTGCGAAAACTCGCCCTGGAAACCGTCAAAGCCACCGGCATTGCGGTGCGGCCCCCTCCGGGGGATCTTGGGTTCTAGGGATCGTTGCAACACCCCAGTTCAAGGGGTGCGATGTTCGAGATCCGGAAGAACCGGACGGTGGCTCAGGGGGCGAGGACCCTGGTCTGTGAGCAGGAGAAATACTTCCGACTCATGGACCAGGGCCTGAGCAGTCGGGACGCGTGCGCACGCGTCGGGATCAACCTGCGCACGGGTAAGCGCTGGCGTAACGGCCGCAACGCCTCGGGCAAGGACAAGGCCAGGCCGCCGGTCCTGGCACCGTTGTCGACTGCCGGCCCGTCCCGTCCACTGGAGGCCCGGGCAGGGGGCCAGGACGGGGTTCGACTCCGACACCGAGACCCCGGGCAGACCGAGCGGACGGTGTACCTGGAGGCCCGTTACCTCGGCAGTTCCTGAACCCGGAGGCCCGCGCCGCCCTCAGCCCGACCGACGAGCCCCGCCGGGCGCCGCTCCAGGGCCGTGCCCGTTCAAACGTCCGACGGCCCGCGGCGCCGGATCAGCGGCAGGTAGACCTCGTCCACGATCTCGACCAGGACGTCGTCGGGCGCGGTCGGCACGCCCCGCACCACGAACTCGTTGCGCAGCAGCACCACCGCCACCGTGGCGACCCTGGGGTGGAGCGCCTCGGGAGCCGCTTCGCCGCGGGCGACCGCGCGCGCCAGGACGGTGAGCCAGGGGGCGGCCGCGGCCTCGCCGGACTGGTCCTGGAGCTGCGCCAGGAACTCCGCCGCGCCACCGGCGGCGGCCAGGAGTTCGCGCAGGACCGCGCCGAGCGGGGAGCTCCAGTGCCGGTTCGCCTGGCGAAGCAACTCCAGGGCGTCCCCGCGCAGTTCACCGGTGTCTGGGGGCACGGCGGCGGTGGCCAGCTGCTTGTAGGCGGCGATGCCGAGGGCCAGGCGGTTGGGCCAGCGGCGGTAGAGGGCGTTCTTGTTGGTGCCGGCGCGGGCGGCGACCTTGTCCATGGTCAGCCCGGCGAATCCGGACTCGGCGAGCTCCGCCACCGCCGCCTGGAGGATCGCCTCCTCCAGTGCCGCCCCGCGCCGCCGCGTCTGCCCGGCCATGGCCCTCGTCCCGTCCGATCCGATCCAGTCCGGCCCTGCCGCCGGCACCGCCCCCTACCTTCCCATCCTTCTTGCCTTCTCCAACCCGCGCCAACTAGGGTACTGGCCGTACCGTATATGCCCGCTCCCCGCCCCACCCCAGGAAGGCAGGACACCGTGCGCGCCAAAGGCATCAGCTACGACACCGGATTCGTCAGGAACGGGTCGTACTCCCGCAGCCGGTTCGACCCGAAGGAGGTCGAACGCGAACTGCGCATCATCCGCGACGACCTGCACTGCAACGCGGTCCGCATCATGGGCGGCGACCCCGACCGGATCGAACTCGCCGCCGGACTCGCCGCCGACCTCGGACTGGAGGTCTGGTACTCCCCGTACCCGCTGGAACTCGCCGCCGACGAGCTGCTGGCCCTGTTCGCCGACTGCGCCGAGCGCGCGGAACGGCTGCGGCGGCGCGGCGCCGAGGTGGTGTTCGTCGCCGGGGCCGAACTCAGCCTGATGAACCCGGGATTCCTGCCCGGCGACACCACGGACGAACGCGTCGCCCTGCTCAGCCGGCCCGAGCTCGTCCGCGAACACCTCGGACCGGTCAGCGGCCGGGTCAACGCGTTCCTCGGCGAGGCCGTGGCCGTCGTCCGCGAGCGCTTCGGCGGGCGCGTCACCTACGCCGCCGTACCGCTGGAGCGCGTCGACTGGACGCCCTTCGACCTCATCTCCCTCGACCTCTACCGCTCCGCCGAGACCGCCGACCGGTTCGCCGACGGCGTCCACGACCTGGCCTCGCAGGGAAAGCCCGTCGCCATCACCGAGTTCGGCTCCGCCGGCTACCGCGGCGCGGGCGACCGGGGCGCGCTCGGCCTGGACATCGTCGAGTACGACGCCGAGGGCCCCGTCCGCCTGAAGGGCGTGTACGAGCGCGACGAGGCCGGCCAGGCCGCCTGCCTGCGCGAACTGCTGGAGGCCTTCGACGCCGGCGGCATCGACGCCACCTTCGTCTTCACCTTCGCCCTCTACGACCACGTACACCGCCCCGACGCCGATCCCCACGACGACCTCGACCTCGCCAGCTACGGCATCGTCAAGGTCTACGCCGACCGCTCCGGCACCACCTACCCCGACCTCCCCTGGGACCCCAAAGCCGCCTTCACCACCCTCGCCACCTACCACCACACCCACTGACCAAGAAATATGCAGACCGGTCTACCGACCCTCACCCTCGCGCGGTACGCGAGATCGCATCTGTCGCGATGAGATCCGTCAGCCAACGGCCGACGCGCCGCACGACTGCCGGTCCGGTCGGCGGGGCCTCGTCGCGCCGTAGCCCGGGTCTGCCCGGCATGCGCCGAGCCCCGGGTCAGGCGGTTGCCTCAGCGGCCGTCGGCAAGGGATTCCGGCGCTTGCGCCAATCACGCCAGGTTCGCCAGAGAAAAACCGGCCAGGCAATTGCCGCCGCCACACCGCCGACGGCAAAGGCCGTCACCAGCAGGTAGGAGGAGCCGCCCCCCGTGCCAAAAACGCCGCCGTGGGCGCCGGAATCCCGCGCCGCGGCCGTTCCGCCGATCTGCAGGGAATCCGGTTCGTCGTACAGGAGGACGTCGGTGCGGACGGTGGCGCCATCCGCCGACGTCCAAGTCCCGTAGAAGTCACAGGACCCGTGACTGCAGGTCGTGCGGGCGGCGGTGAACGTTCCGACGACCCCGCTGCCGCTCTGCGCCTGCCAGGCCGGCACAAGGTCCGGTGCGGCCTTGGTGATGCCGATGACGGCAATGAAGGGAAGGCCGACCCAGAGGAATAGGGTCGTGCGCCAGTGGCGCTTTTCAGGGGCGTCGCTCATGACGGGGGAGCCTATGGTACGGGCCGTATTCCGCAAAATCATTCAAGGCGCAAAACGTGCATCCAGGATATATTTCGCAGCGCATTGAATTCTCCGCCCCTGCGCGCCAGGAATCCACCTGGAACTCGGCCTCGGCCCCCTCCCGGCCTACACCGGATCAGCGCCGATCGCGCGAGCCTCCGGCAGAGACACGCGGTCATGGTCCGCCGGGTCGAGAACCAGCGTCTGGCGGATGTCTTCTTCGCGGCCCCGCAGCGGAGCTCCCGGCCTCCGGGCCGGCATGACTGCCCCCCGTAGTTCGCATGATCCAGGGGTGGTGGCACCAGGCCCGAGGCATCGGTAGACCGCCGATAGGGGCCGGGCCACCGCGTGCGCCTCACTCGGCGACCCAGCCTCCCGCGCCTGCTGCGACAAGAAGATCGGCCAGGGCAACGGCACATCCCGGCCCTCCCCCGCCTGGCCGGATAGGTCTCCCCCGATCCGTCCGGCATCGTGTGACTCCGATGGACAGCTTGCGAGTCCGTCGGCTTCGAGCTGCGGCTTCGACTTGTAGTTTGCGCGCCGTTCCGAGCGTTACTTGCGAGGGGCCGTCCGACCGTGGCGCCTGTCGGTGAAGGATCGAACTGTTGACAGGTTGCCAGCAGGTTGTCGGCGTGGTGGGCCAGCGCCGGCAGGAGGAGTGAGCAGGGGGAACGGGGGCCGGGCTCCGCTGAGCCGATGGGCACGATGGATAGCCGGATCTGCGGTGTCAGTGTCTGGTGGCGCCTCAGCGCGGGCTGAGGCCGTCCATGAGGAGGTCGAGCAGGCGCCGGGCCTGGGCGGGGTCTGCGGACTTGGCGGCGACGGCGAGCATGCCGAGGATGCCGGCGGAGACGTCGACGGCGCGAGCGTCGGTGCGGATGTCCCCAGCGGCGGCACCGGCATCGAGGATCGTGGTGATGGCCGACAGGAGCTCCTGCCGGGTGTGAGCGAGGGAGATTTCGCCGGAATCGATCATGGCGAGCAGGGTGTCGGTCATGCCGTGCTTGGTGGCCTGCCATTCCGCGAACAGGTCCATCCACAGCCGCAGCGCCCGCGCGGGCGGATGGTTGGCGAGCAACTCGCGTGCCCCGGCCGTCAGTCGGACGACCTGGTCCTGATAGACGGCGTCGACGAGCGCTTCCCGAGTCGGGAAGTGGCGGTAGACGGTGGCCACGCCGACGCCCGCCTGTCGGGCGATCGCGCGCATCGATGGCTCGGTGTCGGGGGTGGCGAAGGCGCGGGTCGCCGCCGCGAGCACGGTCTCACGGTTGCGCGCGGCGTCGGCGCGCGGCTGCTGCTGAGCCGCCGGGGACGGGTCGATGGTCATGTCTAAACGGATCGCGTTCCGTTTGAGTGGGTCATTGGGCTAGTCTAGGCCCGAGCAGAAACGGAACGCGTTCCGATTAACTCTGGAGGGGACCTCATGGCCGAACCCGCTTCCGCACCGGGCACCATGCGCACGCTGCGCTTCCACGAGAACGGCGAGCCCGCCGACGTCCTGCGCCTGGAGACCGCTCCCGTGCCCGAGCCGGGGCCCGGCCGCATCCGCGTCGCCGTGCACGCGTGCGGACTGGCCCCGGCCGACTGGGCCCTGTGCCGCGGGCTCTTCCCCGGGACCCTGCCGCGCGGCATCGGCTGCGACGTCTCGGGCATCGTCGAGGCCGTCGGCACGGGCGTCACGGACGTGGCCGTCGGTGACCGCGTGTTCGGCACCGCCGACTTCGCCCGCCAGCCGAGCGCCGGAGCGGCGGACCACGCCGTACTGGATCACTGGTTCGCCGTGCCCGGAGGCCTGGACCTCACCCGGGCCGCCGCGCTCCCGATGGCGCTGAGCACCGCGTCCTGGCACCTCGCGCGAATCGGCTTGGCCGCAGACAGCACGATCCTGATCAACGGCGCCGGAACCACCATCGGCTACGCGGCCGTGCAGATCGCCGTCATCCGCGGAGCGCGGGTGATCGCGACCGCCGGGGAGACCTACGCCGAGCAGTTGCGCACCCTCGGAGCCACAGTGGTCGGCTACGGCGAAGGCCTGGCCGAGCGGGTCAAGGCCCTTGGCTCCGGCCAGGTCGACCTGGCCTTCGACACCGCGCCGCCCAACGGCGCCCTGCCCGAACTCGTCGAGATCGTCGGCGGCGATCCCAAGCGTGTGCTGACCTGCTCCGACATGGCCGCAGCGGCAGAGCTCGGGGTACGCGACACCTTTCACGAAGACCCCGCGAAGCGGACCGACGACGAACTCTTCGGCGTCTTCCCCGAATTCGCACAGCTGGCTGCCGAAGGCAGGTTCACCGTGCCGGTTGCCGGAACCTTCCCCCTCGCGGACTGGCGCAAGGCCCTTGAGATCAGCTTGACCGGGCATGCCCGCGGGAAGCTCCTACTCCTGCCCGCCGGCGCCGATTAACCGGAGAGATCGCCCGTCTCGCAAGCCAGGGCTCGGAATCGCAATCCATCGATCGCAGTCACACATCGCCCCAGGACGCAGGATCACCACGCCCGCGAGTTTCAGCTCGGGGCGATCCGCCTCATCGCCAGCGCAGAATATGACGGCCGGTCTACATAGTCGACTCGCGGTGGGCGCGAACCCCCTCCCCTGCGCGCAGGGAGTCGGGCTGGCCAACTTCCTGCGCGGCGCCCCGGGCGGGCTGGGGCTGCGAATATGACGGTTGGTCTACATAATTCCCCGAGGTGGAAACGGCGCCAGGTATGGAGAGTAGGGGCTAAACAGCGAAGCGGGCTGAGAGGTGGGGGAGGAGGGTAGGGAGGTCTTCGTCATCCCAGGGTTCGCCGGTTGGGGGGCCGGAGGTGGTGTCGTTGGAGGGAAGGTCGGTGCCGGTGAGTCGGCGGTAGGCGTGGGTGGCCGCGTAGGCGAGGTCTTCGGCCTCCAGTTCCTCCTGGTCGGGGGTAAGGAGTTCGGCGAGGCTGTCCGGGTCGGCGAGGACCTGTTCGAAGAGGGTGCGGCCGGCACCTATCAGCCAGTCGCGGAAGTAGTCGAAGCCGTCGCCGCTGCAGCCGCCGTTGACGAGGTAGCCCGCGCCCCAGAGCAGCCAGGTGCAGGAGCGGGCCTTCTGCTGCGCGTAGTGCCGGTCGAAGTCGGCGATCTCATCGGGCGCCAGGCCGGCGAGGTGTTCGGTGAGTGCGTCGGCGTGTTCGCTCTCGTCGGCGGCGTCGGCGCGGGTGTCATCGATGATCTGCCAGAAGGTGTCGAGGTCCATGCCCGTCACCCTGGCAGCTGGGGCTGACGGGCAGGACGGCAGAACGGCTTCAACGGGGCGTCTGGGTGCGGAAGCTGTGGCCCAGTTCGGGGCCGAGTCCGTAGTAGTGGCGGAAGTTGTAGATCAGCGGGCTCCAGCGGGCCGGGTCGACGTGCTGGGAGCCGGGGACGACGATGCGCGGATCGGCGTGGACCTTGAGCACGTGGGCTTCGACGATGAGGAACCCGCCGGAGGCGTCGGGCTGGATCCGGGCGGCACGGGCCTCCAGTTGCAGGGGGCATTCGGCGACCCGCGGCGGTCGGACGAGTTCGGAGGGCTCGGGCCGCAGTCCCGCGGCCGCGAACTTGTCCCGCTCGAACCGGAAGGTGTCCTGCTTGTTCGCGGGTACGGGGGTGCGCCCGGTGAGCGGCGCGAGTCGTTCGACCGCCGGCCACTGAGTCGGCGCGGGCAGGTTGATCACCAGCTCGGGTCGGCTGCGGAGGTTGTGCGCGGTCTGCGCTTCGGCCCCCATGCCGAGGACGATCACCTGGCCGAGGGCCCAGCCCGAGGACATCGGCGCGAGGTTGGCGCTGCCGTCCGCGTTCTCCGTGGAGAGCAGGACGACGGGTGTGCCGAAGTAGAGGATGCTCGGCGCGATGGCCACGTGGTCCGGGCCCGCCGAGCCATCGGTGCGTGCGTCAGTGCGTGTGCTGCCAGGTGTCATGGTGTTCACGGGAATCGACGGTAGGCCGGGGATTCTTCGGCGCGGGCCGAAGGATCGCCGGCAGCCGGGGCACCACGCGAAGGGCCGCGATGGGGCCAGGTGGCCGACACCCGGCAGTCTCAAACGATTCGGGTCCGGATGGCGGCCCGAGCCAACCCATGTCACGTTACTCAAAGTGTTCACAAAAACACCTTGCGTTATCCCAATGCTGCGGCGTGGCGCCTTGCGGTGACCACGCCCGACTGGAACGGAGACGGTATGGCAGGGATCAGACGCGGCCGGTCGCGCGGCGGGCTCGCCGCGGCGATCGGGCTGGCGGTCATCGGCATGACGGCGGGCTGGGGAGGAGGCTCGGCACAGGCCTTCCCGGCGCACGCCTTCCCGGCACGGGAGACGGCATCCGCCAGACCTGCCGCCGCCTCACCTGCCGCCGCCTCACCTGCGGACGACGCGGACCGCGCGAACGGCGCGGACGGAAAGTCAGGCCCCCGGGCGCTGACCTGTCAGCCGGTGCCGGTGTGGGCGAACACCGGCGGCGGCGGTGACCAGCTGTACTCGTACAGCCCGACCGGTACGCAGCTGTCCGACGTGCCGCTGGTGCGGGACTACGGGGACATCGCGTGGAGTGCGGACGGCACGACGCTGTACGGGGTGTCCTGGCAGGAAAACCCGGGAACGCTGTACACGATCAACCCGGCCACCGGTGCGGAGACCAGCTCGGTGGTGATCACCGGTCCGGCCGCGGTCGACGGATTCACCTTCAACGCGCTGAGCTCCCGGCCCGACGGCACCCTGCTCCTCGCATCGTTCGACTCGAACCAGATCTGGACGCTCAACCCGGCCACCGGTGTGAGCACGCTGTTCCCCGTCGCCTACCCCGCCACGCTCGTCTCCTCGGGCGACTTCGTCACCCTGCCCGACGGCGACGTCCTCGGGGTCGCGTTCGATTCGTTCTTCCAGAACCCCACCAGCTACTTCCGCATCCACCCGAACAACACGATCACCGAGATCGGCACCACGCCGAACTCCATCTACGGTCTCGCCCAGTCCGGCGGCACCGTCTACGTCTTCCGCGCGAACGGCACCATCGAGACCCTGAACTCGGTCCCGACCGCCTCCTCGACCGCGACGCTGCCCACCACGACGATCGCCAACACCGGGCACCCCTTCTACGGCGCCTCCTCCACCCAGGACAGCGGGAACTGCAACCTTCCGGCCGGCACCTCCTACACCGTCGCGAAGTCGGTGTCGCCGACCGGCCCGGTGAACGAGGGCGACACCCTGACCTACACCGAGACCGTCACCAACACCGGTACCAACCCGGCCACCTTCGCGGGTTTCAGTGACGACCTCTCCGCCGTGCTGACGGACGCCACGCTGGTGCCCGGCTCCGTCACCGCGAGCTCCGGAACGGCCGCCGTCACCGGGAACACCCTGACCTGGTCGGGCACGCTGACCGCACCGCCCGCCGCCGGGTCCACCGTGACCGTGGCGTACCAGGTCACGGTCAACAGCCCCGACACCGGCAACTACGCACTGACCAACAGCGTCGCTCCCACCATCGCGGGCGGCACCTGCGCGACCGCGACGGGCTGCACCACCACCGTGCTGGTCAACGTCCCCACCCCCACGATCGACAAGTCCGCGGCGGAGAGCTCGTTCGTCGCGGGGCAGACGATCCACTACACCTACGCCGTCACCAACAACGCCGGTGCGCCGCTGACGAACATCGTGGTCACCGACACCGGCCCCGGCACCCCGACGGTCACCTGCCCGCCCGGCCCGCTCGCGGCCGGCGCCACGGAGAACTGCACCGCCACCTACACCGCGACCGCCGCGGACGCGACGGCGGGCACGATCACCGACACGGCGAACCTCACCGGCACCGTCGGCACCCAGACCGTGACCTCGACCAGCAACCAGGTCGTCGTGCCGCTGCGGGCGCTGACCATCACCAAGTCCGCCGTCCAGCCGAACTTCCAGGCCCCGGGCGAGACGCTCAACTACACCTACACCGTCACCAACACCGGCCAGGTCGCGCTGACCGGCGTGACGGTGACCGACCTGACGCCCGGCGTCACCGTCTCGGGCTGCGGCACCAACCAGCTCGCGCCCGGCCAGTCCACCACCTGCCAGGCCACCTACGTCACCACCGCCGCCGACGTCGCCGCCCAGAACGTCCCCGACCAGGGCCAGGTCACCGGCACCGACCCGGGCGGCCAGAGCGTCACCACGACCAGCAACAAGGTGAACACCCCGCTGGTCGCGGTCACGGTGGTGAAGAAGGCCGCCGAGGCGCAGTACACCGCCGCCGGCCAGACCATCCACTACACCTACACGGTCACCAACACCGGCGCCCAGCCGCTGACCGACATCGGGGTGGTGGACAACGGCCCCGGCACGCCGACCGTCACCTGCCCGGCCGGCCCGCTCGCACCGGGCGCCTCGGAGAACTGCACCGCGACCTACGTCACCACCGACGCCGACGTCGCCGCGGGCAAGGTCGTCGACACCGCCCAGGTGACCGGCAGCGCCCCCGGAGGCCGGACCGTCACCTCAACCAGCAACAAGGTGACCGTGCCCTACGCCGGGCTGAAGATCGTCAAGGCCGTCCAGGAGACCTCGTTCTCCGCCGCCGGCCAGGCCCTGCACTACACCTTCACCGTCACCAACACCGGTGACACGACGCTCGGTTCGCTCGCCGTGACGGACTCCGGTCCGGGCACGCCGGCCGTCTCCTGCCCGATGACCACCCTGGCCCCGGGCGCGTCCACGACCTGCACCGCGACGTACTCCACCGCCGAGGCCGACGTGCAGGCCGGGAGGATCACCGACACCGCGACCGTCACCGGGACCACCCCCGACGGCACCCCGGTGACGGCGACCAGCAACACCGTGACGATCGTGGCCTGCACCCCCTGCGAGGACCAGGACCACGGCGGCTGCGACGGCCACAACTCCGGCGGCCACGGCGGCTGGGGCGACCACCACCCCGGGCCCGGCCAGTGGGACAACCACCCCGGCGGCACCGCCCCCGGTGACACGTCGGCCGCCGAACACCCCGCCGGCACCCACCCCGCACCCGTTCCCCCGCGCGACACCGCCGCGCAGGCACCCGCCGGGCAGGAACCCGCCGTACAGGAACCCGCCCTGATGCTCGCGAGCGCCGGAGCCCCGGTGGCCACGGTCGGCCTCGGTGGCGGCGCGCTGCTGGGCCTCGGCTGGCTCATCGCCGCCTTCGCCTCGGCCCGCCTGCGCCAGGACCGCTCCGGAGGGTGACCACCCTCCGCCACCCGGGCCGACCTCGGCCCCGGCCCCGGCGACGCACGCAACGCATACGCCAGGCGTAGCGGCCGGGAGGGCAGAGTGCGCCACCACCGGTGGCGCACTCTGCCTGCCTTCTAGATGAGTGATGCGAAGGGTTAGTGGTCGTAGGCGGTCAGTGAGCGCATGACGGGCTGGCCGGTGTGGTCGTTGTGCCAGATCGCGCAGGTCA
>NZ_JBIWAP010000036.1:0-97387 GCF_044760075.1 Kitasatospora sp. NPDC098663
GGGGACCCTGTGGGAGAGTAGGACGCCGCCGAACAATCATTCACAGAGAACCCCCATCCGGGAGACCGGATGGGGGTTCTCTGCATTTCCGGGGCTCCAGGGCCTCAGGGCCTTACCGAGGCGCAGCCGGCCGGGCCCGCCGCCTTCCGGCCCGGACACAGACGATGAGCAGATCCACCACTGACATCAGCACCGTCAGCACCGTGCGCACGATGACGGCGAACACTATCTGGGTCCGGTTCCACACCATTGACGACACCACTCCCTTTCGGCCCCGACCGGGCCACCGACGAGCATGAGAACCAAGCACACAACACGAAGGCCGGCCGGAGGCGCGCGCCTCCGGCCGGTACTCGCCCAACTGACCGTCAGGGTGCGATCGTCACCTTGAGCCCCGCTCCCCGCTCCAGGATCTCCAGAGCATCAGCGAACCGGTCCAGGGGGAACGTGTGGGTGATCAGGTCGTCCACCCGGACGGTGCCGTCGGCGATCAGCTCCAATGCGCGGGCGTTCTGGGCCGGGCTGGAGGAGTTGGCACCCACGATCGTGAGCTCGCGGTAGTGCACGAGGTTGGCGTCGACGGCGGTCATCGGAGCGCCCTGGGGCAGTCCGCCGAAGAGGCTGATCCTGCCTCGCCGCGCGGCGTACCGGACGGCCTCCTCCTGTGCGGGGACGGAGGCCGAGGCGGTGATCACGACGTCGGCGCCGAGTCCGTCGGTGAGCCGGAACACCTCGTCGGTGACGTCCGTGTCCGCGGCGCAGATCACCCCGTCAGGCTCGACCAGCTCGGCGGCGCGGGCCAGGCGCTCGCGGTTGAGCTCGACCAGGAACACTCGGGAGGCGCCCCTGGCGCGGGCGAGCCGTGCGTGCAGGCAGCCGATTGGCCCCGAGCCCACGATCACCACGTCGTCCCCGGCACCGACCCCGGCGAGTTCCTGTCCGTTGAGCACGCACGCGAGCGGCTCCGCGACGGATGCCTCGGCGAAGCTCACGCCGTCCGGGATGCGGTGCACCCCGCCCACGGCGACGACCTTCTCCGGGACGACCATGTACTCGGCGAATCCGCCGTCGTAGTGGTAACCCATCGCCTCGAAGTTCGGGCAGACCGTCATCCGCCCGCGCCGGCACTCGGGACAGTGCCCGCACGGGATGGCGCCGATCACCTGGACGCGGTCGCCCACCGCCCAGCCCTCGACGCCGATGCCCAGCTCCACCACCTCACCGGCGATCTCGTGGCCGAGCACCCGCGGCGGGTCGATCCGGTGGTTGCCGTACTGGTAGATCTTCAGATCGGTGCCGCAGAGCGAGGTGTTGTGGACCTTGAGCTTCACCTCACCCGGACCGGGTGCGGGCTCGGGCGAGTCCTCGATGAGGATCTTCTCGGGAGCGTAAAAGCGCGCAACCTTCACTTCGCTGACTTTCTCGTAGGGGAACAGTCCAAGGGGCCCGGAGGCCGGGAGCGCGGGCGGGCGCCTGCTCAGCTCGCGCCGGGTGCGGCGCCGGCCAGGGCCCTGAGGCCGAGCAGCTCCTGGGCGCGCTCCACCACCGCGGCGGTGCTGACCCCGAACTCGGCGAGCACCTCGTCACGGGGGCCCAGCGGCAGGAACGCGGGCGGCAGTGCGATCTCCGCCGTGCCGGGCCGCCTGCCGGGGGCGTCGGCACGGTCGGCCTCCGCGAGGTGGGAGAGCAGGTCGGTGTAGAGGCCGGAGCCCGCCACCAGGTCCTCGACGGTGATGACCGCCCGGTGCGCCAGTGCGTCGGCGAACACCTCGCCGACCGCCGGTCGCAGCCGTACGACCTCCCACACCGTGGACGAGATGCCGTGCCGGCGTTCCAGCTCGTCCGCTGCGGACATCGCCGTCTGCACCGTGGCCCCGTGCGCCAGCAGGCAGAGGTCCCTGCCGCGGCGGCGCAGCAGGGCGCTGGTGCGGGCGCCGTCGGGCTCGTCCCGCAGGGGTTTCCACTTCGCGTACCGGACCACGGTCGGGCCGCTCTCGCGGGCGACGGCCGAGCGGAGCAGGCCGGTCAGCTGGGCGCCGCTGGTGGGCGCGTAGATCTCCAGGCCGGGGACGGTACGGAGCAGCCCGACATCGTAGATGCCGTGGGACGAGGCGCCGTCGCCGCCGGTCACCCCGGCCCGGTCGACCACGAAGGTGACCGGGAGTCCGTGCAGTGCGACGTCGTTGACGACCTGGTCGAGCGCGCGAGTGAAGAAGGTGGCGAAGACCGGGAAGACGGGACGGCAGCCCTCGCTGGCCAGTCCGGCGGCGAGGCCGACCGCCAGCTGTTCGCAGATCCCCACGTCGTGGTAGCGCTCGGGGAAGCGGCGCTGGAACTCCAGCAGGCCGAGGCTGTCCGGCATCGCCGCGGTGATCACGTGAACGCGGGGGTCCTGTTCGGCGAGCTCGCACAGGGTGCCGCCGAGCACGTCGCCCCACGACCGGCTGCCGAGCGGGAGTTGTACGCCTTCCCCGGCCGCGCCGTCCCCGACTTCGCCCTTCCCGAGTACGCGCTCCCCGGCCGCGGACGGGTTCCCGACGCCGGCCGCCACTGGCCCCGGCGCGGCCGGGGCCGTCCCGCCGACCTGGTGCAGCCGCATGATCTCGTCGCCCTCGGCCTCGGACCAGCCGAGCCCCTTCTGGGTCCGCACGTGCACCACGACCGGTCCGTCGGTGTCCGCCGCATCCGCGAGGGCCGCCTCCAGCTTCCCGAAGTCGTGGCCGTCGACCGCGCCGACGTAGCTGAACCCGAGTGCGGTGAAGAAGAGTTCGACGTTGCGCTGGTCGTCCGCTCCGCCGGTCTCGGTGTCGCAGGGCTCTCCGAGGGTCAGGCGGCTCATGGTCCTCGCGTAGGACCTCCCGTTGTCGTTGTAGACGATGACCACGGGCTGCCGGCGCACGCCGATGGCGTTGATGGCCTCGTAGGCCACGCCTCCGGTCAGCGCGCCGTCACCGATGACCACCACCGACCTGGTCCCGCGGGCCAGGGTGATGCCGAGCCCCCAGGCCGGCCCGGTGGAGGAGTGGCTGTTCTCCATCAGGTCGTGCGGGGATTCCGCGCGCGACGGGAACCCGGACATCCCGGTCCGCTGCCGGAAGTCGACGAAGCCGCCGGCGCGCCCGGTGAGGATCTTGTGGGTGTAGGCCTGGTGGCCGATGTCGAAGATGATCGGGTCGTCGGGGGAGCGGAACACCCGGTGCAGGGCGATGGTCAGCTCGACCACGCCGAGGTTTCCCCCGAGGTGCCCGCCGGTCCGGTTGACCTCCGTGATCAGGAAGCTCCGGATCTGCGCGGCGAGGCGCTCGCACCCCGCCGCGTCCAAAGCGCGGACCGCCTCCGGGGTGAGGCCGTTCAGATCGAATTCGGTATCGGATCCGGTAGCGAATTCAGTGTCGTTGCCCTTGACGCCAGGCGCAGCCACGAGGAAATCCTTTCACGAGAAAAGACACCGCTACTTCAGCAGCGTCAGCTGGATCCGGACATTCGTCTGCTGGTAGTCCACGACCGTGTCGCGCAGCCGGCGTAGGTACTTGAGGTAGAGGTCGAAGTTCTGCTTGCGGGGCAGTTGCACCAGCAGGCTGCTGAACTTCAGGACGTCGGCGAGCGCGGCGTCCATCAGGCCGATCTGGTCCCGGATCTCATCGCACAGCTCCTCGCCGAGGGCCGCGGTGATCGTCGGCTCGCCGAGCAGGTAGTGCAGGTAGTGCTGGACCGGCTGGAACCGGTTCTGGATGTGCTTGTTCAGGCGGGACTGGTCGTTGAAGAGGACGGCGCCCGCCGCGAGGATCTCGTCGGCCCGGCGCTCCCAGTCGGCGATGAGTCGGTCGATCCCGTCCACACCGACGACCACCGGGGTGACGTACCGGCTGAGCCGTCCGTCGTACAGGCGCAGTCCGAACTCGGCGAACACGGCGCGGAACGCCTCCAGCGGGGGGAGGCCGACCAGTCGGTCGATGACGGCCGAGGGCCGGATCTCGGTGACGGGGACCAGGCCGTCCTCCGTGTACGCGAGGTTCTCGGCCAGCTTGGCGAACGGGACGGGCTTTCGGTCGGCCCGGAAGTTCGGGTCCGGGCTGGTCTTCGTGTAGTAGACGGTGTCCTCGTCGTCGATGTCCACGACGAGCCACTCGGTGAGGTAGGGCGTGCCGTCGGTGTGCACCAGGGACACCAGGAGGGCCACGTGCGAGCCGGCTCCCACGGCGGCCCGGATCTCCTTGGCCAACTGCTCCCGGGGGACGTCGCGTTCGGCCCAGGAGTCCCGGCAGACCAGCTCCATGAAGCCGTTGTGGCGGCTGATGATCGGGACGTCGCCGGTGATCTCGAACTGCCAGTCGTAGCAGCGGTCCATGAAGAGCAGGGGGAACGCGGGCGAGTCGCGCAGGATGCAGTAGCGGTGGAAGACGTGCCGCTCGTGGCACACGTAGTACTGGGACCGGTCGAGCTGTACCTCACGGCGGGCCTGCTCCGAGGCGGTCATGGCGACGTCATTCGTCTCGGTCACCGTCACTCCTTCACTGTGGGTCGGCGGATTCACCGGGGTGGTCAGGACGGAAAAAAGAACAGCGGGCAGAACGCGCCGGCAGTCAGGATGAAATCCACGAAGAGATTCACGAAGAGATTTGCGAAGAGATTTGCGAAGAGGATGCACAAAAGGGCTGGAGCGTTGCCGGTCAGATCGTCCGGGCCGCTTCGTCGAGCGCGCGCAGGGCCCAGTCGGAGACGCTGAGGCTGGCCTGGTCGGCCGCGGCCTGCCAGAGCTTGACGCGGTCGGCGGTGATCTCCAGTTGCAGGTCGATCTCGCTGTCCCGGGCCCGGACGGCTTCGCCGGCCTCTCCCTTCGCGCCGTCGGCGGGCGCGTCCGACGCCCCCGCGCGCTCGTTGAGGCTGGCCCGCACCTCGGCGCGCAGGCGATTGCGGGACCACCCGTGGTCCTCCGCCTTGCGCAGCCAGTAGTCCTGCTCCGGATCGGCCAGCGAGGCGACCTCCGCGTGATGGCCGAAGCTGAGCGCGTCCCGCCGGCGGGACAGCGGGAATCGCCGGGCGACCCAGGCGTAGTTCCGCAGGGTCTGGTAGTTCAGGGAGCAGGTCTCGACGGCCTCGCGGTAGCGGCCGCTGTAGGCGGTTTCCCCGTGCACGAGCCAGTCCCCCAGGCACCAGGCGGACGACGCGTGCACCGTCGACAGCAGGCGCCCCATGAGGACCCATTTTTCGTACGGCAACCGGTTCGGCAGGTCGAGACCGGTCCGCGGAATCGAAATGGCGCCGGCCTCGGCTGCCGGCCCGAATTCCACCAGTTGTTTCTGTGACTTTGCCACGTCAGCGGCTGCGGCAACAGCGACTGTCATGCTTTCTCCTCGCAGCGGAACCCGCGATGTGCAGGACGGTGGACGTCCGCGCGAAATCGGCCGGCGAATTCAGCGACGTGCACGGCCTGCGGACGGCGGAGAAAGGTCAGGCTGATGAAGGCACCGCGATCACTGTTTCCCCCGTATTCATCCACTGTTCACCTAAAGTTTGAATTGCGTTCCCCGTAATGCCATCTTGATCATGGCAGGACAGTCCCAGGGGGTCAAGCGTTCGAGACTTCGGGGCCGGACTCGGTGAAGAATGGCGGGAATGTCCGAAACACGCCGGTCATAGTGCGGGCGAACCTTTTAGTGGTGAATCACGTGGTCGCGCGAAGGGCCTTTGCCCGGCCCGTTCCAGCCGCACCCACGGTCGCCGCCGTGCTGTAGGTGCCGGCGGACTGGTCGTACGGCCGCGCCAGGCCGGCCCGCGCCGCGACCGTGCTGTAGGTGCTGGACGCGGGTGTGTACGCCGGGTCGGTGATGATCTCGCCGGCCAGGATGTCGTCGATCCGCCCCATCGTCGCCTCGTCCAGGCGGACTCCGGACGCCGCGGCGTTCTCCCTGACCTGGCCGGGGCGCGATGCCCCGACGATGGCGGCGGAGACCGCCGGGTTCTGCAGCGTCCAGGCCACCGCGAGCTGGGCGAGCGTCAGCCCGGCCTCCTGCGCGACCGGCTTGAGGCGCTGGATCTTCCCCAGGATCTCGTCGGCGAGGAAGTACCTGATGAAGTTGGCACCGTGCTCGTCGGTGGCCCGCGAGCCGGCGGGCGGGGCGGCCCCCGGCAGGTACTTACCGGTCAGCGCCCCCTGCGCGATGGGTGAGAAGACCATCTGGCCGACGCCGTACCGCCGGCTCACCGGCACGACCTCGGTCTCGATCACCCGCCAGATCATGTTGTACTGCGGCTGGTTGGAGACGATCCGGTCCAGCCCGAGGTCGTCGGCTATCCGCATGGCCTCGGCGATCTCCTCGGCCCGCCACTCCGACACCCCGATGTACAGGACCTTGCCCTGCCGCACCAGGTCGTCGAACGCGCGCAGCGTCTCGGCCAGGGGGATCTCGTGGTCGTAGCGGTGCGCCTGGTAGAGGTCGATGTAGTCGGTGCCCAGGCGGCGCAGCGAGGCGTTCGCCGATTCGACGATGTGCTTGCGGGAGAGCCCCCGGTCGTTGGCGCCCGGCCCGGTCGGCCAGTAGACCTTGGTGCAGATCTCGACGGACTCGCGCCGCACGCCGGCCAGCGCCTTTCCCAGGACTTCCTCGGCCTTGGTGAGGGCGTAGACGTCGGCGGTGTCGAAGGTGGTGATCCCCTCGTCCAGGGCCGCGGAGATGCACTCCCGTGCGCTGTCCTCCTCGATCTGCGACCCGTGGGTGAGCCAGTTTCCGTACGCGATCTCGCTGACCTTCAGGCCGCTGTGGCCGAGTTGACGGTATTCCATGCCGATTCCTAGCCGATTCCTCGCTGACCGGTGTGCGTTCCGCCGCTGCGTTCCGCCCGGAGGAAACAGGGCAGAACGGGGGCGGACAGCTCAGTAGACGATCTCTATCGTTTCGTCGAAGCTCTTCAGGAGCTCCGGCAGGCTCGGGCCGCCCGGTATCTCGCGGTGGCGCCCCATGATGTTGCAGAAGTAGTCCGAGATCAGGTCACCGTCCGGGTGGAGGTGGTGGCCCGGTTCCTTGAAGCAGACGCAGAGCAGGACGTCGTCGCGCTCGCGCAGTTCGTCGAGGCCCTCGATCGCGCGGATCATCCCGGATCCCCGGTAGGGCATGTTGTACCAGAAGTAGGTGACGCGCCCGGGGGCGTCCGCCGGCTCCGGACGCGGGGCCCCGGGCTGCCGAAGGGCCGGTCCGGTCCGCCGGTCGAACTCCTCCCGGCCGTCGCAGACCAGGCTGAGGTACATCGCCCGCATGAGATCGTCGCCGCGGGCCTGACGCGCGAGGTCGTAGAAGATCCCACCGGCCCCGGGCCGGGCCGCCGCCTCCAGTACGTAGGGGGTGCCGTCGTGGAACCGGACCTCGGTGTGCGTGGGGCCGTAGGAGATGCCCAGGGCGCGGACGGCGTCGTGCGTCAGGTCGATGACGGTCCGGCGCAACTCCTCCGGCAGCGCCGGGTCCAGCGTGTACAGCCGGTCGGGGAAGTACTGCCCGAAGGACACCTGTTCGGGGTTGTTCGCCAGCAGGAAGTCCGTGGCCGGCTCACCGTCGAACCAGACGGTGTCGACGCTGTACTCGTGCCCTTCGAGGTACTGCTCGACCAGGAACCCGGCGCCCGGCACACCCTCCTGCGCCATGGTGGTGGCGTTGAGCAGGGAGATCTTGCGGACCTGCGCCAGCAGTTCGGCCTCGGACTCGACCCGCCGGACGCCGCAGCTGGCGAAGCCGTGCGTGGGTTTGACGATCGCGGGGTACACGACCGCCGCGAGGTCCAGCCCGGCACGGGAGGCGCAGTAGGTGCCGTGGGGCGTGCTGACCCCGGCCGCCTGCCAGATCTCCTTCATCCGCGACTTGTCGCGGGCCGCGCCCGCCGACGCGACCGGGTTCCGGCCCACGCCGAGGGCCTCAGCCACCGCCGCCGTCGCGATGACGTACGGCTCCTGGTTGGTGAAGGCCGCGACGGCCGGCTCTGCCGCGCAGGCCGCCTCGATGGCCGCCGCCGCCCGCTCCGGGCCGTCGCGCACGTCGAGCCGGAGCAGCCGGATGCCGGCCGGGGGTTCGGCACGGGCGGAGACGAACAGCAGCCGGTCGCCCTCGGCCCGGGCCACCTGCTCCATCGCCAGGGTGAAGTACGCGGTCGTCTCCACGCAGACGAAGGTCCGGTTCACGACCACTCCCCGCTGAGCCGCTCGGCGTTCGCGGCGACGCGGTCGGCGAGCGCGGCCAGGTCGGTGTCCCCGCGCTCGGTGAGCAGGAAGGCCAACCGGTCGATGCCGAAGCCGATGCACAGGGTGGAAGCGGCCAGGCCGCGCTCGTCGCGGATCCGGAAGGCGTCGGAGAAGTGGCTGCCGTGCTTGTTGAGCGAGGCGCTGGCGACCTTGCGGCCGAGGGTGTGCGAGCGGACGGCCAGCTCGATCTTGTTGTCGGAGACGAGCTGTGCGAACAACTGCGCGCCGGCGCCGTCGTTGAAGAACATGTCCGAGGCCGTCTCCAGGGAGAAGTCCAGACCCAGCAGGAGCCCGGTCATGGCCATCAGGTCCAGCAGTTCGCCGTGCATCCGCTCCACCGGCCCGGCGCCGCCGACCACGACGCCCTCGCGCATCCGGAACTCGTACAGGCGCTCCTGGTTGTTCAGGTTGCCGGACTCGTCCCGGAAGACGGAGCCGCCCACCGTCATCACCAGGGCCTCGTCCTCGGCGAAGACCTCGTCCTCCAGGAGCCGGTAGCAGTGCAGACAGGCCGCGGGGTTGAGGAGGTCGCGCGGGGCCTTCAGGTAGTCGAGCACCTGCCGGTCCGTACCCCGTTCGCCCTTCTCGGCCGACCCCCGCCAGAACGGCAGGAAGTCCTCGAACAGGTCGGGGTCGTTGCTCACCGGTGCCACGAAGCTCAGGTGCTGGCAGCCGGTCTCGAAGTATCCCGACCGGTCCACGACCGAACTCGGGATCAGCGAGGGGATCAGCAGTTCCTCCGCGTCGTACGCCTGGGCGATGCAGCGGGTGGCGAAGCGGTCGAGCGCCGCCAGCAGCGCCGCGCTCTCGTGCCCGTACACGTTGATGCCCGAACGCAGCTCCGCCGTACGGCCGGTGACGGCCCGGCGCCCCGGCCGCCGCGCCACCCGGCGCAGCTCCTCGGCGAAGTCGGCCGCCGCGCTGCCCAGGACCGCCGAGGGGAACCGGGCGGGGCGGGCGGTGAGCCAGGTGTCGACGGAGGCCTCGTCACCGGAGTCGAGCAGGGTCCTGCTCCGCACGCCGGGGGGAATCGCGCGGAACCGCTCCAGGATCAGCTGGACGGAACGTTCCAGCTTCTCCCGCGGCACGGAACTCTCCGACACGACCGTCAGTTCGGCCGTGCCGAACTCGACCGCGGTGATCTGCGGAAAGTAGAAACGCAGCTGCGTGGTGAGCGTGTCACGCACCGCCGGCTGTCCGACAGCCGCCTTGATGGTGGTCCTCAGCGTGTTCACCGGATCAGTCAACTCCCAGAAATTCCTTGATCCTGCCCAGCGTCGACACGTCGGACAGCTGGAAGGCCTCGTAGTCGATCTCCTTGCCGAAGTCCGTCTCCATCCTGACCACCAGCCCCATCACGGCCATGGATTCGAGTCCGAGCTGCGTCAACGGGGTGTCCTGGTAGGCGTCGTACTGGTCGCAGACCAGGCTGACGGTCTCCTCCGGCAACAGCCCGCTGAACAACGTACGAATCCATCGGTGGTCCATCGGCGGGGCCTTTCTCGTCCTGAGCTGCCGACGGACGGAGGGCGCCGGCCGTCGGGGGAATGATCCTTCGGCGACGAATACTCTCAGCCACTGCCCGTATCGCGGCAAGAGATTCTCGGCCGCACCGGCTCCGCGACCGGCTCCGCGACCGGCGGGTGTCCCGCCGGCGGGACACCCGCCGGTCGCGGCCCTCCCGCCACAGCTCCGGAGGCAGGCTCCGGCCCGGGTTCTTGCCAGCCTCGCCGACGAGGACTGTCCTGGCTGCCGCGATCACCTGCCGTAGCACGACGACGGCCTGGCCTGTGGTTCCGGGGAGGGAGCCGCAGGCCGGGCCGGGCTACCTGGTGGCGGACTTACCGGGTGGGGGGCGACGATGAACGGGCCGCCGCCACCGACACCCGGCTCATCACCGGCCGCATCACTGGCCTGCGCGCCTCCCGCGTCCAGTGGCCGGGATGCGCCTGGACTCCGTCGACTTCGAGAGCACGGACCCTGGCTCGGCCGCCTGGAGTGACAGCAAGCCCTCCCGCGTCGCCTTCCGCAACTGCAAGCCCTGCGGCGCCCTGCCCGCTCACGCCCGGAGCTCGTCGTCAGCGCCGACGGGCACGCGGTGGTCAGCCACGCCGGTTCGCGCCCGCTTGCAGACCTGGCCGACGCCACCACGCTGACCAGCGCCTGCTCCGAGGCTCTGCGCCGGTTGCGGCCGCGCGGCACCGGGCACGATCTGGTACTCGCGACAGCTGGCGACCTGGAACAGACCGGCGATGGCGGTCAGGAAACGGTTGGCGCCGGCGAAGTCCCGGCCGTGAGGGAAGCGCCGTACAGCGGCGGGCCAGTCACGTCAGGTGTGTGCATGACTACGGACAAGGGGGCGGTCGAGCCGCCATCTTGACCTGAACCTGTCGACAATTCGTTCGACGGCTGTGCCCGCCCGGGGCGCATGCACCCCCTGACGTGCGCCGTCGCGCCCGCCGGTCGAACGCGGGCGGGTGCGTCGGCCGTGGTACCGGTAGAGGCCGGTCGGCGGTCGGCGCGAGGACGGATGCGGGAGGACAGCGATGGCCTGGTACCAGGGGCAGAGCCGGATCACGGTGACGGCGGTGGAGGGGCAGTGGCCGCAGCGGGCGGTGGTGACGGTGCGCGGCGGCCGTCCGGTCGAGATTCCCGGGACGGTCGGGGCGAGCCACCTCGTGGACGCCGAGCGCTGGGAGCTCGACCTGGAGCACCGGCGGGAGGGCGAGTGGTGTCCCAACATCCGCGCGGTGCAGGGGCGCTGGCAGGAGGTTCGGGGTGTGCTGACGCAGGTGGTGCACAGTCGCAACCGGGACGGGGGCGGTGACCGCAGCGACCGGAACCTGGTGCTGCGGATCGAGCGGGTCGAATCGGGCGGCGGCGCGCCGGTGGACGTGGCCGCGCAGGGCCGCGCGACCGCGCCGCGCACCTCGACGGACCGGCCGGTGGCGGCGTCCGGGGCGTCGGCCCCGCGGACTTCCGCCGCGCCGGTGCGCGGGACGTCGACGACCTCGTCGGCGCCGACCGTACGGACCAGCGGTTCGGGGATCGAGTCGGCCGGGTCGGGTTCGTCCGCTCCGTCGCGCGCGGTGACGTCCACCGGTGCCGCGGCGACTCCGCCCTCGACCGGCCGTTCCTGGCGGGGCTGACGGGCGTTCTGAGCCCGCCCGCGTTACGGCGCGTGGCGGATCCGCCTCGGCCGCCCCGCTCCCGGGGCGGCCGAGCGCGGCAGTCCTTCCGTGACCCGGGCGCGTACAGGCGCACCAGGGCACACGCGCACCAGGGCACACGCGCATCAGAGCCCTCATTGATCCACTCGCGACGCACCTGATCTGTTCCG
The DNA here is from genome assembly GCF_044760075.1 of Kitasatospora sp. NPDC098663. Lineage (NCBI taxonomy): Bacteria > Bacillati > Actinomycetota > Actinomycetes > Kitasatosporales > Streptomycetaceae > Kitasatospora > Kitasatospora sp. NPDC098663. Next base: position 11,568 of record NZ_JBIWAP010000036.1, read on the forward strand.
TCGCATTCCTGCACAACCGCCCCAGGCGTCAGGGGAATCACTCGACTATTCCCGTGGAAACCTGGCCGGGTGGCCGGGAAGATCCGGGTGCCACAGTTTCGGCCAAAGAATTCACACCCGTCATCAGGCGTTCCGGGCGTGGCCGGGAGTCACACCAGCGATTTTGCGGTTCCGATTACGGGGAGAGTTGCTTTCCGTTCAATCGCCAGGGGTTGCGAGCGGGTGACCCGCCGTGAAGACTGTTCCGCGTTCGTCGTTCCGAGCGTTCGGGCCGTCACGGTATTGCCCGGTCCTCGCGACGGTCGTGGCAGGTTCCGCACGGTGGTTGCGGGGAGGGATCGCAGGGGGATAGGCATGCTGGGCGCAACGATCGCGCAGGTCAGGGCCGTTGGAGCGGCCGACTGGAGCGTTCGGGATTCCTGTCCGGCCCCGCCTGCGGGGTGAGGTCATTCGGCGGTCGGCCGTTCGCCGCTCACCGTTCCCGCTCACCGTTCCTCCCGTTCGCCGTTCCTGGGCGGTGTGGAATTCGGATCGCATTCGCACCGCCCGGTCGGGGAGCGCCGAAGCGGCCCGGAACGGTTCCCGTGGGGCGCGTGCGGCGCCCTGCCGGGAGCGGTCGGGGATTCCCGTTCGCACCCGCCGGCCGTCATCGGCAGGGCTTCCGTCGATTCCCGTTGTTCCCGCGAGTCTTGAGTCGAGGAGCGCAGGTGGCAGGAAATTTCACGGTGTTCTCCACGCTAATCCGGAATTCATCCGCGGACGCTTGCCGCGCCCGCATCTGAGCACCAGTCGACGGGAGCGTCCGCCCATGCCGTACCCCAGTTCCGCGCCCGTCCGCGAGCGCGCGCCGTTCCTCTTACGCCGCGAACTGCAGCACCGGCTCGACACGCTCGCGCGCACCCACCGGGTGCCGGGCGCCCAGGTGGTGCTGGACACCGGCGCGGAGGTCGTGGCCCTGCACACCGGTGTGGCCGACGCCGCCACCGGTGCGCCCTTCACCGGGGACACCGTCGTGCCGGTGGGATCACTCACCAAGCCCTACACGGCGGCCCTGGTGATGCTCCTCGCCGATGACGGCGACCTCGACCTCGACGACCGGGTCGCCGATCACCTGCCCGAGCTTCGCCGGATGCCTGCAGTAACGATTCGCCAACTCCTCAGCCACACCGGCGGACTGCCCACCGGGCCGGACTCCGACGCCGCCGCCCGGACCACCGTGGCGCACTACCTGTCGTCCGTGTGCACGGCCGGGGACGCGCTCTTCCCGCCCGGGACGGACTTCTCCTACTCCAACGCCGGCTACGTCGCCGCCGGACGCCTGGTGGAGGCGGTGACCGGGATGCCCTGGCACGAGGCCGTGGCCGCCCTGCTGCTCGAACCGCTCGGCACCGTGCCCGTGTTCGTCGACGCGAGCGCACCCGCCCGCCCGGTCGCCGCCGGGCACGCGCTCAACGCCGCGACCGGCCGGGCCCGGCCGGTCCGGCAGAACCTGGCCCCGCTGGAGGCCCCGGCCGGCGCCCTGCTGGCGAGCGCCGCGGACCTCGCCGCGCTCGGCGGCGCCCTGGTCGGCCGGGCCAAGGCCCTGCCCCCCGCCGTCGCCGAGGAGATGCGCCGCCCGCAGCCCGGCGCCCGGCCGGGTGCGCTCGCGGACGGCTGGGGCCCGGGTCTCGCCCTCTACCAGCAGGACGGCCGCCTGTGGTGCGGCCACGACGGCAACGCCATGGGGACCTCCTGCCACCTGCGGGCCGACCCGGACAGCGGCGTGGTGGTCGCCTTCGCGGGCAACGCCGGCGCCGCCACCGCGCTCTGGCGCGAGCTCGCGGCCGACCTGGCCGAACTGGCGGGCGTCCGGGTGCCCGCCGCGATCGCGCCGGCGGGCGCGGGCGAGCCCGTCGCCCTGCCCGAGTGCGCGGGCACCTACCGCAACGGTTCGATCCGGTACCGCGTCGAGCCCGCGGGCGACGGATCGTCCACGCTCTCCGTGGACGGGGACCTCCCGCTACCCCTGCGCTGTTTCGCCGACCTCTCCTACGACCTGCTCGCCCCCGACACCGGCCGCCCCGAGCCGGGCGGGCGCTTCCACCGGGATCCCGCCACCGGCGTGATCGACCGGGTGCAGGTGTCCGGGCGCACGGCGCGGCGCGCCGACCCCGCCTGAGGCGCCTTCCGCCCGCCGGCCGCTGCCCGTCGGCCGAGGCGTCCGCCGCCGTGCCGACGCCGCTCCACCGGGCGCACCCCCCGCTCCCCCCCGGCCCCCGTTCCCGGGCCCGAGGGCCGGCCCCCGCCTGCCCCGGCGCCCGCATCGCCTCCTCCCCGTCCGGAAGGACCTACCGCCATGACCGACCGGCCTGCCCAGCCCGCGCGTTCGTCCACTCCGCCGCAGGCCGGCGACACCCCTGGCGCCCCGGGGACCGATGCCGCCCCGCCGCCGGCGCACCGGACGCTCGACGTGCTGTTCGCCGCCCAGGTGGCCCGCGCGCCGCACGCGCCCGCGGTGACCGACGGCCGGCGCAGCTGGACGTACCGGGAACTGGCCGACCGGGTCGAGCGCCTGGCGTGTGACCTCGCACGGCGCGGCGCCGGGACGGACCGGACGGTGGCGCTGGTCCTGCCGCGCTCGATGGAACTGGTCGCGGCGGAGCTGGCCGTCGCGCGGACGGGCGCCGCCTTCCTGCCCGTGGATCCGGCCTACCCCGCCGGGAGACGGGCGCTGATGCTCGCCGACGCCGCCCCCGCCGTCGTCCTGGACGATCCGGCCCGGGTCCGCGCGCTGCTGGAGACGGACCCGGCCGACACCACGGACCGGGCCGACACCACGGACCGGGCCGACACCGCGGACCGGGCCGACACCGCGGACACGCCCGGCAGCACGGACACGCCCGGTACCGCCGCCGCGCCCGGCACCGGCCTGTCGGGCCCGACCGGCACCGACCACGCGGCGTACGTGATCTACACCTCGGGCTCCACCGGGACGCCCAAGGGCGTGGTCGTCACCCACCGGGGGATCGGCGGCTTCGCCGAGGCGGCCCGCGCGCACTACGCCGTGCGCCCCGGCGACCGGGTGCTGCAGTTCTCCTCGCCCAGCTTCGACGCCTCCGTCCTCGAACTGTTCATCTCCGTGCTGGCCGGGGCCACGCTGGTGATCCCCCCGCACGGCCCCTGGCTGGGCGAGGAACTCGCCGCCGTGCTCGACGAGCACCGCATCACCCACGCCCTCATCCCGCCGGCCGCCCTGGCCACCGTGCCCGGCGGCGCGGGCCGCCGTCTGCGCACGCTGATCGTCGGAGCCGAGGCCTGCCCCGCCGAACTGGTCGACCGCTGGGCGCCCGGCCGGCGCATGATCAACTCCTACGGCCCGACCGAGGCGACCATCGTCGCCACCTGGACCGGCCCGCTGACCGCCGGCAGCGGCGCACCCCCCATCGGCGGCGCGCTGCCGCACACCCGGGCGTACGTGCTCGACGCGGCGATGCGGCCCCAACCACCGGGTGCCGACGGCGAGTTGTACGTCGGCGGGGAGGGCGTGGCCCGTGGCTACCTGGGCCGCCCCGGCCTGACCGCCGGGCGCTTCGTCGCCGACCCCTTCGGCCCGCCCGGCGCCCGGCTCTACCGCACCGGAGACCGCGCCCGGTGGACCGCCGACGGGGAACTGGAGTTCCTCGGCCGGCTCGACCGGCAGGTGAAGATCCGCGGCTTCCGGATCGAGCCGGGGGAGATCGAGGCCGCCCTGCGGGCGCACCCCGCCGTCGACCAGGCCGTCGTCGTGGTCCGGGAGGACGAACCGGGCCGCGAACGCCTGGTCGGCTACGCCACGCCCGCCGACCCGGAGCACGCCCCGGACCCGGCGGAGCTGCGCGCGGCGCTGGCCGCCGCCCTGCCGGCCCACCTGGTGCCGTCCGCCGTGGTCGTCCTGGCCGCGTTGCCGCTCACCCCGCAGCACAAGATCGACCAGCAGGCACTGCCCGCGCCCGCCCGCTCCGGGGCGGCCGCACCCGTCGCCCCGCGCACCGAGCGCGAACGCGCCCTGGCCGCCATCTGGGCCGAGGTCCTCGGCGTCGACGAGGTGGGGGCCACGGACGACTTCTTCGACCTGGGCGGCGACTCGATCCTCGCCGCCCGAACCCTGGCCCGGGTCACCGAGCGGCTGGGCGTCCGGCTCACGCTCCGGGACGTCTTCACCGCGCGGACCGTCGCCGCCCTGGCCCCGCTGGTGGACGAGCGGCACACCGCCGCGCCGCCGGAGCCGATCCCGCCCGCCCCGCGCGAGGAGCCGCTGCCGCTGTCCAGTGCCCAGCGCCGCCTGTGGTTCCTCGACGACCTCACCGTCGGGGGGACGGAGTACAACACCGGCGTGGCCCTGCGGCTGCACGGGACGGCGGACCCGGAGGCCCTGCACCGGGCCCTGGGCCGGCTCGCCGCCCGCCACGACTCGCTGCGCACCACCTTCGCCACCGTCGACGGGCAGCTCGTGCAGCGCGTCGCGGCGGCGGGCGCCCTGCCGCTGCGCACCGCGGACGTCGGCGACCGGCCGGCCGGGGAGCGCGCCGAGGCGGCCGAACGGCTGCTGACCGAGGAGTTGAACCGGCCCTACGACCTGGCGGACGGCCCGCTCGCCCGGGCGCTGCTGGTCCGCCTCGCCGCCGACGAGCACCTGCTGCTGCTGGCGCAGCACCACATCATCACCGACGGCTGGTCGGTGGGCGTCCTCACCCGCGAGCTGGCCGCGCTCTACCGGGCGGAGGTCTCCGGCGAACCGGACGCGCTCGCCGCCCCCGCCCTCCAGTACCCCGACTTCGCGCGCTGGGAGCAGCACCGGCGGACCCAAGCCGGAGCGGAGGACGCGCCGGACCTCGCCTACTGGAAGCGGAACCTGGCGGAGCTGCAACCCCTGCAACTGCCCACCGACCGGCCCCGGCCCGCCCAGCGCACGACGAACGGCGCGGCGCACCGCCACCGTCTCCCGGCCGAACTGGTGGCCCGGCTGCGGCACCTTGCCGCGGGCCGCGGCACGACGCTGTTCACCCTGTTCGCGGGGGCGTCCGCGCTGCTGTTCTCGCGCTACTCCGGCCAGCGGGACGTGGCGTTCGGCACCGTCACCACCGGGCGCGACCGGCGGGAGCTGGAGGAGGTGACCGGTTTCTTCGTCAACACCGTGGTGCTGCGCGGCGACGTGGACGAGCGGGCGACGGTCGACCGGTTCGTGGAGAGCGTGCGCACCACCCTGCTGGACGCCTTCGCCCACGCCGCGGTGCCCTTCGACCGGGTGGTCGAGGAACTGGCCCCGCCCCGCGACCCGAGCCGCACCCCGCTGGTCCAGGTCATGGTCGTCCAGCAGAGCCCCACCACGCCGCCGCCCGCCGCAGGCCTGCGCTTCGACGACCACCCGCTGCCCCGCCCGGCCGCCCGGTTCGACCTGGTGCTGGAGTTCACCCCGGAGGACACCGACGGCTGCGCGCTGACGGTGGAGTACAACACGGACCTGTTCGACGCCCGGACGGTGGCCCGGATGGCCCGCCACCTGCACCGCCTGCTGGCGGGCATGGCGGACGGCCCGCAGCGCATCCTCGCCGAACTGCCCATGCTCTCCGAGGGGGAGCAGCGCACGCTGCTCGACTCCTGGAACCCGCCCGCGCACGCCGCCGGCGACCTCCCGGACACCGTGCTGCCCGTGCTGTTCGAGGCGCAGGCGGCCCGCACGCCCGGGCGGACCGCCGTCGGCTGCGGCCCGGTGCGGCGGGACTACGCGGAGGTCAACCGGCGGGCCAACCGCCTCGCCCGGCTGCTGGTCGCCCGGGGCGCGGGCCCCGAGCGGCTGGTCGCGCTGTGCCTGCCGCGCTCCGCCGACCTGCCGTCGGTGCTGTGGGCCGTGCTCAAGTCGGGTGCGGCGTACCTGCCGGTGGACCCGGGCTACCCGGCCGAGCGGATCCGCTTCATGCTGGCGGACGCCGGGCCCGCGCTGGTCCTCGCCACCCGGGAGACGGCGGCCGCGCTGCCCGAGGGGTGGCCCGTCCTGCTGCTGGAGGACGGCGCCGACCTGGCCGCCGACGCCGGCCCGGCAGGCACCGGCCCGGCGGACCGCGACGACACCGGGGACGCCGGGGACGCCGACCTCACGGACGCCGACCTCACGGACGCCGACCGCCTCCGGCCGCTGCTGCCGGAGCACCCCGCCTACGTCATCTACACCTCGGGGTCGACCGGCCGGCCCAAGGGCGTCGTGATCACCCACCGCAGCGTCGTCGCCCTCGCCCGCTGGGCGGCCGAGCGGTTCGGGCCCGGCGGGCTGGACCACGTGGTCGCCGCCACCTCGCTCAACTTCGACGTGTCGGTCTTCGAACTGCTCTGCCCGCTGCTCGCGGGCGGGAGCGTCGAGGTGGTCGCCGACCTGGCCGCCCTCGCCGAGGAGCCGGCCCCGCGCCGCGTCGGCCTGGTCAGCGGCGTGCCCTCGGTGATCTCCCGGCTGCTCGCCGGGGGCGCCGCCCCGGTCGACGCGGGCACCGTCGTGCTGGCCGGCGAGGCCCTCTCCGCCCAGGCGGTGGGCGACCTGCGGCGCGCCCTGCCCGGCAGCGCGATCGCCAACATCTACGGCCCCACCGAGGCCACCGTCTACGCCACCGCCTGGTTCGCCGGTGACCGGCTGCCGGAGCAGGCGCCGCCGATCGGCAGGCCGCTCGCGCTGACCCGGACGTACGTCCTGGACCCCGGGCTGCGCCCGCAACCGCCGGGCGTGGTCGGCGAGTTGTACCTCGGTGGCGGCGGCCTGGCGCGCGGCTACCTGGGCCGCCCCGGGCTCACCTCCGCCCGGTTCGTCGCCGACCCGTACGGCGCGCCGGGGGAGCGGATGTACCGCACCGGCGACCGGGTGCGGTGGAACGCCGACGGCGACCTGGAGTACCTCGGCCGGATCGACCAGCAGGTCAAGGTGCGCGGCTTCCGGATCGAACTGGGCGAGGTGGAGGAGGCGCTGCGGCGCTGCGAGGGCGTGGCGGAGGCGGCCGCCACCGTCGCCGACGGCGGGGGCAACCGCCGCCTGGTCGGCTACGTGGTCCCCGTCCCGGGCGGGCGGGTGGAGCCCGAGGCCGTACGCCGGGCGCTCGGCCTGGCCCTGCCGGACTACCTGGTGCCCTCGGTCGTCGTGCCGCTGCCCGCGCTGCCGCTCAACCCCAACGGCAAGCTCGACCGGAGCCGGCTGCCCGATCCGGGGCCGGCCGTGCCCGCCGTACGCCACGTCGCCCCCCGGACCCCCGCCGAACAGGCGCTCGCCGCCATCTGGGCGGAGGTGCTGCGGCTGGAACGGGTCGGCGCGGACGACAACTTCTTCGACCTCGGCGGCGACTCCATCCTCGGCATCCAGGTGGTGGCCCGCTCCCGGCAGGCAGGGCTGGCGGTGACCTCCGGGGACCTCTACCGGCACCAGACGGTCGCCGCGCTGGCCCGGTGCGCGGACGACGCCGAACGGCCGGCCGTGACCGCCCGGGTGGCCGCCACCGGGGCGGGCGTCCTGACCCCGATCCAGCGCTGGTGGCTCGACCGGGCCGCGGGGCGCGCCGGGCACTTCAACCAGGCGCTCTCCCTCCTGCTGGGCGCCGACGTGGACCGGGCGGCACTGGAGGACGCCCTGAACGACGTGGTCGCCCACCACGACGCGCTGCGCTCCGCCTTCACGGCTGACCTCGTAGAGCCCGATCCCGCAGAGCCTCGCAGCGGCGAGATCGGTACCGGCGCCGGGGTGCGCTGGCGGATCGACGAGCGGGCGCCCCGGATCCGCCTGGGCCGGCACACGGGCCCGGACGGCGACACCCCGCACTTCGGCCCCTTCGACCTGGGCGGCGGCGACGGCCCGCTGCTGCGCGCCGTGCTGCACGAGCGCGGTGCGGGGCGGCCGCCGGTCCTGCACCTGGCCGTCCACCACCTGGTCGTCGACGGGGTCTCCTGGCGGGTGCTGGCGGAGGACCTCGACACGGCCTACCGCGCCCGCCGCGACGGCCGGGACGGGGCGGCGGCCCTGCCGGCGAAGTCCTCGCCGCTGCGGCAGTGGGGCGAGCGGCTCGGCGCCCACGCCGCGGCCGGCGGCTTCGAGGACGAGACGGAGTACTGGGCGCGGGCCGTCCCCGCGCAGGACGGCGACGCCCCGGCGGACCCGTTCCCGGCCGACCTCGCGGGGGCCGACACCCACGCCTCGGCCCGCTCCGTCACCGTGCGCCTCGACCCCGCCGACACCGCCGCCCTCCTGCGCACCCTGCCCGACACCTACCGCACCCAGGCCAACGACGTGCTGCTGAGCGCCCTCGGCCGGGCCCTGTGCGGGGCGAGCGGGCAGGAACGGGTCGTGGTGGACGTCGAGGGGCACGGCCGCGAGGAGCTGTTCGCCGACCTCGACCTGAGCCGCACGGTCGGCTGGTTCACCACCCGGCACCCCGTGGCGCTGGCCGTGCCCGCCGGGGCCGACTGGGACGGCGTCCTCAAGCGGGTCAAGGAGCAGCTGCGCGCCGTCCCCCGACGGGGCCTCGGTTTCGACGCCCTGCGCCACCTGGGGCGCCCCGGCACGGCCCCCGACGCCCCGGCCGCGCGGATCAGCTTCAACTACCTCGGCCGGATGTCCTTCCCGCAGGACGCGGCCGGGCTCTACCGCGGCACCTTCCGGCCCCTGGAACTGGACGCCGACCCGCGCGTCGAGCGCCCGCACGCCCTGGAGGTGGTCGGCCGGCTGGACGGCGACGCGCTGGAGTTCAGCTGGTTCTACTCCGGCGCCGTGCACCGGCGCGACACCGTCGAGGCCCTGGCCCGGCGCTTCGCCGCCGAGCTGGCCGACCTCGCGCGGTACGCGGCCCGCCCGGGCGCCGCCGGGCGCACCCCGTCCGACTTCCCGCTGGCCCGGCTCGACCAGGCGGCCGTGGACCTGATCACCGGCGACGACCCGGGCGCGGTGGAGGACGTCCTCCCGCTGACGCCGACCCAGTCCGGGATGCTCTTCCACGGCCTCGCCGAGGAGGACAGCGGCGCCTACTTCCAGCAGCTGGACTTCGTCCTGGACGGCGTGCCCGACCCCGGGCGGCTCGCCGCCGCCTGGCAGTGGGTCACCGACCGCACCCCGGTGCTGCGCGCCCACGTCCGCTGGCAGGAGGTGCCCGAGCCGCTGCTGGTGGTGCGGCGGCGGGCGGCCGTTCCGGTCGGTCACCTGGACTGGCGCGAGCTGCCCGAGTCCGAGCGCAGGGGCCGGCTGGCCGAGCTTTTGGACCGCGACCGGGCCCGCGGCCTGGACCTGGCCCTGGCCCCGCTCCAGCGCCTGCTGCTCATCCGCCTCTCCGACACCCGGGTGCGCGTGCTGTGGTCCTTCCACCACCTCGTCCTGGACGGCTGGAGCCTCTTCCAGGTGCTGTCCGACGTGTTCGCCGTGCACGCCGCGGCGGCCCGCTCCGGGCCGGAGGCAGGAGAACTCCCGTCCGGCACCGAACCCTTCGGCACCGAACCCTTCGGCACCGAACCCTCCTTCGGCACCGTCCCGTACGGCACGGTGCCGGAGCGCCGGCCCTACCGCGACTTCGTGGCCTGGCTGCGCGAGCGCGACCCGGCGGAGGCCGAGCAGCACTGGCACGGGCGCCTGGCCGGGCTGGCCGAGCCGACGCCGCTGCCGTACGACCGCGAGCCGCGCCAGAGCCACCGCGCGGAATCCACCCGGGCCGTGCCGTTCACCCTCCCCGCCGCCGAGACCCGGGCGCTGGAAGGCCTCGCGCGCAGCTCCGGCCTGACCCTGAACACCCTGGTCCAGGGCGCCTGGGCGATCCTGCTGGGCCGTCAGGCGAACCGGGACGAGGTGGTGTTCGGCACCACCTCGTCCGGGCGGCCGCCCGAGCTGCCCGGCGTCGAGTCGATGACCGGCCTGTTCATCACCACCCTGCCCACCCGGACGGCCGTGCCCGCCGGCGGCACCCTGCTCGACTGGCTCCGCACGCTGCAACGGGAGCAGGGCGAGGACCGGCGCCACGGCTTCGTCCCGCTCACCCGCCTGCGGGCCGCCACCGACCTCCCCGAGCAGACCGCCCTGTTCGACAGCATCGTCGTCTTCGAGAACTACCCGGTCGAGGACGACGCGGCCGCCGCGCACGGCCTGCGCCTGCGCGACCTGGACGGCATCGAGACCACCAACTACCCGCTCGCGCTGCTGGCCTACCCGGGGCCGGAGCTGGCCCTGCGGCTGTGCTACGACCCGCGGCTGTTCGACGAGGCCACCGTCCGGCGGATGGCCGGGCAGCTCACGGCCGTCCTGACGGGACTGCCCGGGAGCGCCGGGAGCGCGCCCGCGCGCGTGCCGCTGCTGACCGCCGGGGAGCGCCGGCGGATCCTCGTCGACTGGAACGCCACCGCCGTCGAACGGACCGAGCGCGACATCGCGGACCTGTTCGCCGAGCAGGTGCGCCGCAGCCCGGACGCCGTCGCCCTGGAGGCGGGCCACGAGCGCCTCGGCTACCGCGACCTCGACGCCCGCGCCGCCGCCCTGGCCGGCCGGCTGGCCGCGCTCGGCGTCGGCGTCGAGCACCCGGTCGGCGTGCTCATGGACCGCTCCGTCGACCTGGTCGTCGCCCAGCTGGCGCTGGTCCGGATCGGCGGGGTCTACGTGCCGCTGGACGCCAGGGCGCCGCGCGAGCGGCTGCAGCTGATGCTGGCCGAGGCCGGCGCGGACCTGCTGCTCACCGACGCGCACGGGGACCGCATGGCCCGCGAACTGCGGCCGGACGGGCAGGTGCTTCGCGTCGACGGGCAGACCTTCGCCGACCGGCCGGTCCCGGCCGCCGTCCCGGTGCCCCACCCCGACAACGTCCAGTACCTGATGTTCACCTCGGGCTCCACCGGCACCCCCAAGGGCGTCGCGGTGCGCCGGCGCGACGTCGCCGCGCTCGCCCTGGACCGCGCCTTCACCGGCCACGACCGGGTGCTCGTGCACTCCCCGCACGCCTTCGACGCCGCCACCTACGAGCTGTGGGTGCCGCTGCTGCGCGGCGGCACCGCCGTGCTGGCCCCGCCGGAGGACCTGGACGCCGCCACCGTCCGCCGCGCCGTCACCGAGCAGGGCGTGCAATGCCTGTGGCTGACCGCCGGCCTGTTCCGGCTCCTCGCCCAGGAGGACCCGGGCTGCCTGCGCGGCGCCCGGGAGGTGTGGACCGGCGGCGAGGCGGTGCCCGGCGCGGTCGTGCGCCGCGTCCTGGAGGCCTGCCCCGACCTCACCGTGGTCGACGGCTACGGCCCGACCGAGACCACCACCTTCGCCACCCGCCGGGCCTTCCGCCCCGGGGACCGGCTGCCCGCCGTGCTGCCGATCGGACGCCCGCTGGACGACACCAGGGTGTACCTGCTGGACGGCGCCCTCCAGCCGCAACCGCCCGGCATCACCGGCGAGTTGTACATCGCCGGCGCCGGAGTCGCGCGCGGCTACGCGGGCCGGCCCGGCGAGACCGCCGCCCGCTACCTCGCCGACCCCTTCGGGCCGCCCGGCGGCCGGATGTACCGCACCGGCGACACCGCCCGGTGGAGCGAGGACGGCGAACTGCACTTCGTGGGCCGCGCGGACGACCAGATCAAGATCCGCGGCTTCCGCATCGAACCCGCCGAGATCGAGGCACGGCTCACCGCCCACCCGGCCGTCGCGGAGGCCGTCGTCTCGCTCCACGAGGACGCGGGGCGCAAGCGGCTGGCCGCCCACCTGGTGCCGGCCGGTGGCGCCGAGCCGCCCTCCGCCACGGCGCTGCGCGCCCACCTGGCCGCCGACCTGCCCGACTACATGCTGCCCGCGGCCTTCGTCACGGTCGCCGAACTGCCGCTGACCGCCAACGGCAAGGTGGACCGCAGGCGGCTGCCCGCCCCCGACTGGTCGGCGGCGGGGAGCCGAGACCACCGCGCCCCGACCACCGACACCGAACGCGTCCTCACCGCGATCTGGGCGGAACTGCTCGGCGTGGAGCGGGTCGGGGTCGACGACGACTTCTTCCTGCTCGGCGGCGACTCGATCCTGAGCATCCAGGTCGTCTCCCGCGCCCGCGCCGCCGGTCTCGCGCTGTCCCCCCGCGACCTGTTCCGGCACCCCACCGTCGCCGCGCTGGCCGCCGCCGCCGGCACCGCCGCCACCGTCGCCGGCACCGAACCCGTCAGCGGAGAGGTGGGCCTGACGCCCATCCAGCACTGGTTCCTCGACCCGCACCCGCCGTACGCCGCGTCCTTCGACCAGTCCGTCGTGGTGGAGGCTCCCGGCGAGGTCGACCCGCAGGCCCTGCGCCGCGCCCTGGCCGCCCTGTGGGCCCACCACGACGCCCTGCGCTGCCGCTTCACCACCGGGGAGGACGGCGCCTGGCAGCAGCACTGCGCCCCCGCGGACGCCGCCGCCCCCGAACTGCTGGAGGTCGTCGACCTCGGCGCCCTGGACCGGGCGGCGGCCGAGGCCGCCGAGGCGCGGGCCACCGAGGCCGCGCACGCCGCGTTCCGGCTGGACACCCTCCCGCTGCTCACCGCCCGCCTGTTCACCACCGACGGCACCCGGCCCGCCCGGCTGCTGCTGGCCGTCCACCACCTGGTCGTCGACGGCGTCTCCTGGCGGATCCTGCTGGAGGACCTGGAGACCGCCTACCGGCAGGCCGTGGAGGGCCGGCCGCTGCGCCTGCCCGCCCGCACCACCTCCGTCCGGGAGTGGACCCGCCGCCTGCGCGAGCACACCGCGGCCGGCGGCTTCGCGGACCGGCGCGACCACTGGGCGGCGGCCGCCCGGCACTGCGCGGCCGCGCTGCCGGTGGACGGCGACGGCGGCAACACCGCCGCCGACCTGCGCGCCGTCACGGTCCGGCTGGACCGCGAGCGCACCGGGGACCTGCTGCGCAAGGTCCCCGGGGTCTACCGCACCCGGATCGACGACGTCCTGCTCACCGCCCTGGGCCGGGTGCTCGCCGAGTGGACCGGACGGCGCACCGTCGCGATCGGCCTGGAGGGGCACGGCCGCGAGGACCAGCTGTTCGAGGACGTCGACCTGTCCCGCACGGTCGGCTGGTTCACCTCGCTCCACCCCGTCGCCCTCGACGTCCCGGACGGGGACTGGGGCACCGCGCTGAAGGCCGTCAAGGAGCAGCTGCGGGCGGTGCCGGAGCGCGGCCTCGGCTACGGCGCGCTGCGCCACCTCGCCCGGGACGAGCGGCTCGCCGGCGCCCCGCTCCCCGGGATCAGCTTCAACTACCTGGGCCGCTTCGACTGGTCGGTCGACGGCGCCGCCCTGGTGCGCGCCGTCCCCGGCGGCCTCGGCGGCGCGGAGGCGCCCGGCACCGAGCGCCCGCACCTGCTGGACGTGATCGCCCGGGTCGAGGACGACCGGCTGGAGATCGGCTGGTACTACAGCGCCGGCCGGCACCACGAACGGACCGTCACCGCGCTCGCGGACGCCATGCTGCGCGCCCTGGAGGACCTCGTCGCCCACTGCGCCGAGCCCGGCGCCGGCGGCCGCACCCCCGCCGACTTCCCGCTGGCCCGGCTGGACCAGGCGGCGGTGGACCGGATCGCCGGGGACGGCCGCTCCGTCGCCGACGTGTACCCGCTGACGGCGATGCAGGCGGGCATGCTCTTCCACAGCCTGCTGGACCCGGACGCCCACACCTACGTCAACCAGGTCCAGCTGGTCCTCTCCGGGATCACCGACCCGCACGCCCTGGCCGCCGCCTGGCAGCAGACCGTGGACGCCAACGCGGTGCTGCGCACCCGGCTCGCCTGGCAGGACACCGCCGAACCGCTCCAGGTCGTCCAGCACCGGGCCGCCGTCCCGGTGACCCACCACGACTGGACCGGCCGCCCGGCCGACCGGATCGAACGGGACACCGCCCGGCTGCTCGCCGAGGACCGGGCGGCCGGCCTCGACCTGGCCGCCGCACCGCTGATGCGGCTGACCCTGGTCCGGCTGTCGCCGACCCGGGTGCGGGTGGTGTGGACCTTCCACCACGTCCTGCTCGACGGGTGGAGCGCGGCCCAGGTCTTCGACGAGGTGTGCGAGCGGTACGCCGCCCTGGCCGCCGGGCGCCGGCCGAACCCGGCCGCGCGCGCCCCCTTCGCCGACTACCTGCGCTGGCTGTCCGGGCAGGACCCGGCGCGGGTCGAGCGGTACTGGCGCGACACGCTGGCCGGGTTCCCCGCCCCCACCGAACTGCCCCGCGACCGGCGCCCGGCCGAGGCGCACCGCGCCTCCTCCTCCGCATCGGTGCGGGTGACCCTCGACAACGACCTGTCGGAGCGGCTGCGGACCACCGCCCGGCAGGCCGGGCTGACCGTCAACACCGTGCTCCAGGGCGCCTGGGCGCTGCTGCTCTCCCGCTACGGCGGCGGGGACGACGTGGTCTTCGGCACGATCGTCTCCGGCCGGCCCGCCGAACTCCCGGGCGTCACCTCGATGGTCGGGCTGTTCATCAACGCGCTGCCCACCCGGGTGCGGATCGACGCCGGCCGCTCGCTGCTGGAGTGGCTGCGGGAGCTCCAGGACGCCCAGTCGGAGGCCCGCCGCTACGACGCCGTCTCCCTGGCGCAGCTCCAGAACTGGAGCGAACTGCCGGGCGGCACCGCCCTGTTCGACAGCATCGTGGTCTTCGAGAACTACCCGTTCGACGCGCAGGCGCTGACCAGGCACGGCCTGGGCGTCGAGACCGAGCACGTCCTGGAGCCGACCAACTACCCGCTCGGCGTGGTGGTCGCTCCCGGCGACGCCATCGCGGTCAGCCTCGACCACGACCCGGCCGTCTTCGACACCGCCACCGTCGAGGCGCTCGGGGCGGGCCTGCACACCCTGCTGACGGCGATGGCGGACGGCCTCGACCGGCCGGCGGCCCACCTGCCGCTGCTCGACCCGCCGCGGGGGCGCGCACTCGTCGACCGCTTCGGCGGGGCGGCGGTCGAGGCACCGCAGGACACCGTGCCGGAGGCCTTCGCCCGGCAGGCCGCCCGCACGCCCGACGCCCCGGCCGTCCGCTGCGGCGACGTGCTGCTGACCTACCGGGAGCTCGACGAACGGGCCAACCGGCTGGCCCGGCTGCTGATCGCGGCCGGTGCCGGGCCCGAGCGGTTCGTCGCGCTCGCGCTGCCCCGCACCGCCGACCTGGTCGTGGCGCTGCTGGCGGTGCTCAAGAGCGGCGCCGCCTACCTGCCGGTCGACCCCGGGTACCCGGCCGAGCGGATCGCGTTCCTCTTCGCGGACGTGCGGCCCGACGCCGTGGTCACCGACACGGAGACCGGAGGACGGCTGCCGGCCGGCCCGTTCACCCGGATCGTGCTCGACGACCCGGGGTGCGCCGAACGGCTCGCCGCCGCCCGCCCCGACGCCGTGCGCGACGACGAACGGCTCGGCGCCCTGCTGCCGCAGCACCCCGCGTACGTCATCCACACCTCCGGCTCGACCGGCCGCCCCAAGGGCGTCGTGGTCGCCCACGCCTCGGTCCTGGCCCTGACCGACTGGGCCGCCGCCGAGTTCGCCGACCACGGCCTGGCCCACGTGGTGGCCGCCACCTCGCTCAACTTCGACGTGTCGGTGTTCGAGATCTTCTCGCCGCTGCTCGCCGGCGGCCGCGTGGAACTCGTCCGGGACCTGCTGGCCCTGGCCGAGCGCACCGGGCCGTGGCGGGCCGGCCTGCTCAGCGCGGTGCCCTCCGCCCTGGGCGGCCTCCTCGCGGAGGACGCCGTGCACCTCGGCGCCGACACCGTCGTCCTGGCCGGCGAGGCCCTGCCCGCCCGCATCGTGCGCCGGCTGCGCGAGGCCGTCCCCGGCTGCCGGGTGCTGAACATCTACGGCCCCACCGAGGCCACCGTCTACGCCACCGCCTTCGCCTGCGACCCCGCCGACCCCGACCGCGACCCGCCGATCGGCCGCCCGGTCGGCGGCGCCCGGGCCTACGTCCTGGACGACCGGCTGCGCCCGGTGCCCGTCGGCGCGCCGGGGGAGCTGTACCTGGCCGGCACCGGCGTCGCCCGCGGCTACCTGCGGCGCCCGGGCCTGACCGCCGCCCGGTTCCTGCCCGACCCCTTCGGCCCGCCCGGGCGCCGGATGTACCGCACCGGGGACCTGGTGCGCTGGACGGCCGACGGCGACCTCTGCTACCTCGGCCGCGCGGACGACCAGGTCAAGGTGCGCGGCTTCCGGATCGAACTCGGCGAGGTCGAGGCCGCCCTGGCCCGCCACCCGCAGGTGTCGGCGGCCGCCGCCCGGGTCGTCGACCACGACGGCCACCGGCGCCTGGTGGGCTACGCGGTGGCCCGCGACGGCGGGCTGCCGAGCCCCGTCGAGTGGCGCGCCTTCCTCGGGAGCACCCTCCCCGACCACCTGGTGCCCGCGCTGGTGGTGCCGCTGGAGCGGCTGCCGCTCGGCGCCACCGGCAAACTCGACCGCCGCGCGCTGCCCGCCCCGGTGTGGGCCGCCCCGGCCGCACGCGGCGAGCGACCGCCGCGCACCGAGACCGAACGGACCCTCGCCGCGATCTGGCGCGAGGTGCTCGGCGTGCCCGACGTGGGCGCGGACGACAACTACTTCGCGCTCGGCGGCGACTCGATCCTGGGCATCCAGATCGTCTCCGCGGCCCGCCGGGCCGGCCTCGCGCTCACCCCCCGGCACCTGTTCGCCCACCAGACCCTGGCCGAACTCGCCCTCGCCGCCGAGGAGTCGCCGAGCCCGGCGGTCGCCGCCGAACAGGGCGCCGTGATCGGCGACGCCCCGCTCACCCCTGTCCAGCACTGGCTGCTGGACACCCTCGGCGGGGACACCGCCCAGTTCACCCAGTCGGTCTCCTTCACCCTCGCCCCCGACACCGAGGAGCCCCTGCTGCGGGCCGCGCTCGCCGCCGTCCTGGACCACCACGACGCGCTGCGCCTGCGGTTCCAGCCGCTCGGCGACGGGCGCTGGCGCCAGCACGGCACCGCGCCCGGCGAGGCGCCGGAACTGCGCACGCACCACCTGCCCGCCGCACCGGCGCAGGAGCGCGAGGCGACGCTGCGCGAGCTGGCCGAGCGCCTGGCCGCGGGCTTCGACCTGGCCGAAGGGCCGCTGCTGCGGGCCGCGCTGTGCCGCTTCGACGGCGAGCGGCACCCCGTCCTGCTGCTGGCCGCGCACCACCTGGTCGTCGACGCGGTGTCCTGGCGCGTGCTCCTGGAGGACCTGGACACCGCCCACCGCGCGCTGAGCGCGGGCGAACGCCCCGACCTCGGCCCCAAGAGCACCTCCTTCCGGGCCTGGGCCGAACGCCTCGCCGAGCACACCGCGGCCGGCGGCTTCGACGACGAGCACACCCACTGGTACGGCCTGGAGCACGGCGCCGCGACCGCCCTGCCGACCGACCTCGACGGCGCCAACACCGCCGCCACCGAGGAGTCGCTGGACCTCGCCCTGGACGCCGAGGACACCCGGCGGCTGCTCCAGGACGTCCCGGAGGTCTACCGCACCCGGGTCAACGACGTCCTGCTCTGCGCCCTGGGCCGGGTGCTGGCCCGCTGGACCGGCCGGGACCGGGTGACGGTCGCCCTGGAGGGCCACGGCCGCGAGGAACTGTTCGACGGCGTCGACCTCTCCCGGACCGTCGGCTGGTTCACCACGCTGTACCCCGTGGCCCTGGACGTGCCCCTGGGCGCCGACACCGGCACCGCCCTGAAGACCGTCAAGGAGAACCTGCGCGCCGTACCGCGCGGCGGGCTCGGCTACGGCGCCCTGCGCCACCTGCGGCCCGCCGCCACTGTCGAGCCCCGGCTGCCCGACCTGCCGCAGATCGGCTTCAACTACCTGGGCCGGCAGGACCGGACCCCCGCCCCCGGCGGCCTGCTGCACGCCCCGGCCGGCCCGCTCACCGGTGGCATGGACCGGGCCGCGGACCGGCCGCACCTGCTGGACGTGCTCGGCCGGGTGAGCGACGGGAGGCTGGCGTTCACCTGGTCGTACTCCCGCGCGGTGCACCACCGCGCGACCGTCGTCCGGCTCGCCGCCGAACTGCTGGACGAGCTGCGGGAGATCGTCCGCCACTGCGCCGCGCCCGGCGCGGGCGGCCGCACCCCCGCCGACTACCCGCTGGCCGCCCTGGACCAGGCCGCCGTCGACCGACTGGCCGGCACCGGACGGGACGTGACGGAGATCCAGCCGCTCACCCCCACCCAGACCGGCATGGTGCTGCACGGCCTGGACGAGGCCGAACACGGCCTGTACGTCGAGCAGATCACCTTCGTGCTGGACGGCGCCCGCGACCTGCGGCCGCTGGCCGCCGCCTGGCAGCACGTCGTCGACCGCACCCCCGTGCTGCGCACCGCCGTCGTCCTGCGCGACGTGCCCGTACCCCTTCAGGTGGTCCACCGGGACGTGACGCTGCCGGTCACCGAACACGACTGGAGCGCACTGCCGGAAGCCGAGCGCGAAGCCCGCCTGGAGCGGCTGCTCGCCGACCAGCGGGCCCGCCCGCTGGCCCTGGACCGGGCCCCGCTGATGCGGCTCGACCTGATCCGGCTCGGGCCGGACGCGGCGCGCGTGGTGTGGACCTTCCACCACGTGCTGCTCGACGGGTGGAGCGTCTTCCACGTCCTGTCCGACGTCCTGGCCGCCCACGCCGCGCTCGCCCGCGGCGACCGGCCGGGCCTGCCCGAGCGCCGGCCCTTCGCGGACTACGTCGGCTGGCTGGCCGCCCGCGACACCGGCGCCGCCGCGGAGCACTGGCGCGGCGTCCTGGCCGACCTCACCACCACCGCGCTGCCCTACGACCGCAGGCCCGCCCCGGGCGAC
Source organism: Kitasatospora sp. NPDC098663 (assembly GCF_044760075.1). Classification (NCBI taxonomy): domain Bacteria; kingdom Bacillati; phylum Actinomycetota; class Actinomycetes; order Kitasatosporales; family Streptomycetaceae; genus Kitasatospora; species Kitasatospora sp. NPDC098663. The sequence goes on from NZ_JBIWAP010000036.1 coordinate 30,325, forward strand.
ACGGCCCGCTCCGGCACCTGGCTCTCGCACCGCCTGGACGAGGCCGAGACGGACCGGCTCCAGGAGTTCGCCCGCCGGCACCGCCTCACCCTCAACACCCTGGTGCAGGGCGCCTGGGCGCTGCTGCTGTCGCGGTGGAGCGGGGAGCAGCGGGTGTGCTTCGGCACCACCGTCTCCGGGCGCCCGGCCGACCTGGCCGGCTCCGACGCCATCGTCGGCCTGTTCATCACCACCCTGCCCGCCCGCGTCACCGTCGACGGCGCCCAGCCCTGTGCCGCCTGGCTGCGCTCGCTCCAGGAGGAGCAGGCCGAGGACCGCCGCTTCGACCACCTGCCGCTGGCCGCGATGCACGGCCTTAGCGGGCTGGCCCCCGGGACGGCGCTGTTCGACAGCCTGGTGGTCTTCGAGAACTACCCGGTCGGCGACGCGACGGCCGGCGCCCACGGCCTGCTGATCCGCGAACTGGACGCCAGGGAGGCCACCAACTACCCGCTCACCGTGGTCGTCTCGCCCGGCGACCGGCTCGCCGTCGAACTCGGCCACGACCCCCGGTACATCGACCGGAACACCGCCGGGAAACTGGCCGCCCAGCTGCTGCACACCCTCGCCGCACTGGCCGGCTCGGACGGCACCGCCCGGCTGGACGACCTCGACCTGCTGCCGCCCGGGGAACGCGAGCGGCTGCTGCGCGGCCCGGCCCGCCCGGCGGGCGCCCCGGTGCCCCCGGCGGCCCTGCCCGCCCTGGTCGAGGCCGCCGTGGACCGCCGGCCGCACGCCCCGGCGCTGAGCGCCCCCGGGCTGGAGCTGACCTTCGCCGAGGCCGAGGCGCACGCCAACCGCCTGGCGCACCGGCTCATCGCGCGCGGCGCCGGCCCCGGCGAGGTGGTGGCCCTCCTGCTGCCGCGCTCGGCGGACATGGTGCTCGCCCAGCTGGCGGTGGCGAAGACCGGCGCCGCGTTCCTACCGATCGACCCCCACTACCCCGACGAGCGTGTCGAGTTCATGCTGCGCGACGCCGCGCCCGCACTCACCCTGGACGCCAAGGAGGTCGCGGCGATGCTGGCCGCCCCGCCGGACGGCGCCCCCGACCACCGCCCCGCCGACCCCGACCGGATCCGCCCGCTCGACCTGGACGACCCCGCCTACGTCATCTACACCTCCGGCTCCACCGGCACCCCGAAGGGCGTCGTCCTCACCCACCGCGGGCTGGCCGCCTTCGCCGCCGCCGAGGCCGAGCACTACCGAGTGGCGCCGGGGGACCGGGTGCTGGCCTTCGCCACCCCCAGCTTCGACGCCTCCGTGCTCGAACTGTGCATGTCCCTGCCGCACGGCGCCCGGCTGGTGGTGCCCGCACCCGGACCGCTGCTCGGCGCCCGACTGGCCGAGGTGCTCCGGGCGGAGGCGATCACCCACACCCTGCTGCCGCCGGCCGCCCTCGCCACCCTGCCCGCCGACACCCCCGGCACGCTTCCCGCACTCAGGACCCTGGTGGTCGGCGCCGAAGCGTGCGGCGCCGACCTGGTGGCCCGCTGGGCCCCGCACCACCGCATGGTCAACTCCTACGGCCCCACCGAGGCCACCGTGGTCGCCGCCTGGTCCGCGCCGCTGACCCCGGACGGCGCCGCGCCGCCGATCGGCCGCCCGCTGCCCGGCACCGGCGCCTACGTCCTGGACGCCCGGCTCCGGCCGGTGCCCGACGGCGTCACCGGCGAGCTGTGGCTGAGCGGACCGGCCCTGGCCCGCGGCTACCTCGGCCGGCCGGGCCTGACCGCCGCCCGCTTCACCGCCGACCCGTACGGGCCGCCCGGCACCCGGATGTACCGCACCGGCGACCTGGTGCGCCGCGACCACCGGGGCGAACTGCACTACCTGGGCCGCACCGACCACCAGCTCAAGCTGCGCGGCCACCGCATCGAGGCGGGCGAGGTCGAGGCCGTCCTGGCACGCCATCCGGCCGTGCTGGACGCCGTGGTGACGGTGCGGGAGGACGAGCCCGGGCTGCCCCGCCTGGTCGCCCACCTGCTCGCGGCCCCCGGCGCCGAACCTCCGACCGGAGCCGAACTGCGCGCCCTGGCCGCCCGTTCCCTGCCCGGCCACCTCGTCCCCTCGGCCTTCGCCGTCCTCGACCGCTTCCCGCTCACCGCGAGCGGCAAGACCGACCGCGCCGCGCTGCCCGCCCCCGACCCCGAGGAGGAGCAGCGGCCCGACCGGCTGGCGCCCCGCACGCCCACCGAGGAGGCCGTGGCCGAGATCTGGGCCGAGACCCTGCGGACGGCCGTGGGCGTGACGGACGACTTCTTCCAGCTGGGCGGTGACTCCATGCGGGCCCTGCTGATCGCCTCCCGCGCCAACGATGCCTTCGGCGTCACGCTCACCCCCCGCGACGTCCTGGTCTCCCGCACCGTGGCCGCCCTGGCGGAGCTGGTGGAGGACCAGGTGCTGAGCGAACTCGAAGACGCCGCGTCCGGCGGCCCCGACGATGACGAACGGTGACGAACGGTGATGAACGGTGAGGATCCGACGACCATGACGCCTTCGAAGCGAGACCGCGCCGAGGCCCTGCCCGCCGACCTGCGCGAAGCGCTGCGCCTGCGGCTGGCCGGGCGCTCCGGCGGCGCCCGGGCCGCCGCCGACCGGTCCATCCCGCAAGCCGACCGCAGCCGACCGCTGCCGCCCTCCTTCGTCCAGCAGCGCCTGTGGTTCCTGGACCGGCTGCGCCCCGGCGACCCCCGCTACAACAGCGCGGTCGCCGTACGGTTCACCGGCCCGCTGGACCGCGCGGCGCTCGCCGGGGCGCTGGCCGCCGTCGTGGCCCGCCACGAGGGGCTGCGGACCACCTTCGACGAGGCCGACGGCCGCCCGGTGCAGACCGTGCGGCCGGCCGGGCCGGTGCCGCTGCCCGTCCGGGAGCCGGCCGGCGGGGAGAGCCTCGACGCGATCCTGCTCCAGGAGTACTCCCGCCCCTTCGACCTCCGGCAGGGGCCGTTGCTGCGCGCCCTGCTGGTGCGCGAGTCGGACCGCTCGCACGTCCTGCAGGTGACGGCGCACCACATCGTCACCGACGGCTGGTCGATGGGCGTCGTCCTGGACGAGCTGTGCACCGGCTACGAGGCCCTGGCCCGCGGCGCCGCCCCGGACCTGCCCCCGGTGGCGGTCCAGTACCCGGACTTCGCGGTGTGGCAGCGCGAACAGCTCTCCGGCGCCCGACTGGAGGGCCAACTGGCCCACTGGAAGGCGAAACTGGCCGGCGCCGTGCCGCCGGAGCTGCCGCTGGACCACCCGCGCCGCGGCGAGGAGGCCGGCCCCGGCGCCGTCCACGCCTTCACCGTCCCCGCGCCGCTCACCGCCCGGCTGCGCGAGCTCGCGGCCGAGCGGCACGGCACCCTGCACACGGCCCTGGTCGCCGCCACCCAGGCGCTGCTGGCCCGCTGGTCCGGCCAGCAGGACGTCACCGTCGGCTCCCTGACGCCCGGGCGCTCCCGCACCGAGCTGGAACGGGCCGTCGGCTGCTTCGTCAACACCGTCGTCCTGCGCACCCGGGTCGAGCCCGCCGGATCCTTCCGCGACCTGCTCGCGGCCGCCACCGAGACCGGCAACGACGCGCTCGCGCACGGCGACACGCCCTTCGAACGGCTCGTCGAGGCGGTCGGCGCACCCCGCCAGGCGGGCCGCAACCCGCTGTTCGACGTGCTGGTCCTGCTGCACCCCGCGCCGCCCGAGGCCACCACCCCGCCGGGGTCGGCGCCCACCCCGGTCGCCGTGCCCCGGCAGGCTGCCACCTTCGACCTCAGCGTCGAGTTCGTCCCGGACGGCGAGGCGCTCACCGGCCTGCTGGAGTACCGCGCCGACCTCTTCGACGCGCCCACCGCACGCCGGATGGCCGACCAGCTCCTCCTGCTGCTGGACGGCGCCGCCGCCGAACCCGACCGCCCGCTCGGCACCCTGCCGCTGCTCTCGCCCCGGGAGACCCGGCAGGTCACCCGGGACTGGAACGCCACCGCGCTGCCCGTCGAGGACACCAGCTACCCCGAGCTGTTCCGGCGCAGGGCCGCCCTGACCCCGCACGCCCCGGCCCTGGTCGCCGGAGCCGAGCGGCTCGACTACGCGACGCTCGACGCCCGCGCCAACCGGCTCGCCCACCAGCTCATCGCCCGCGGCGCCGGCCCCGAACGGCTGGTCGCGCTGCGGCTGCCGCGCACCGCCGACATGATCGTGGCGATCCTCGCCGTCTGGAAGGCCGGCGCCGGCTACCTGCCCCTGGACCCGGCCCTGCCGGCCGAGCGCCTGCGCCACCTGCTCGACGACGCCCGCCCGGCCCTGGTCCTGGACGAACAGGCGCTCCGGGCGCTGCCCGACACCGGCCCGGACACCGACCCCGGCGACGACGACCGGACGGCCCCGCCGCACCCCTCCAACACCGCGTACGTGCTCTACACCTCCGGCTCCACCGGCCGCCCCAAGGGCGTCGCCGTCCCGCACCGCGCGGTGGTGAACCTGCTCGCCGCCCACCGGGCGGGCTTCGTCGCCGACGCGGGCGGCGGGCCGCTGCGCGTGGCGCTGACCGCCTCGTTCTCCTTCGACACCTCCCTGGAGGGCGTGCTGCTGATGGCCGACGGCCACCCGCTGCACCTGGTCGACGAGACGACCCGGATGGACCCGGCCGCCCTGGTCGAGTACGTGGTGCGCCACCGCATCGACTTCCTCGACCTGACGCCCTCCTACCTGCGCCAACTGCTGCCCGCCGGGCTGCTCGACGACCCGCGCCACCGCCCCCGGGTGCTGATGCTCGGCGGCGAGGCCGTCGGGCCCCGGCTCTGGCGCGAACTCGCCGGGCACCCGGACGTCGCCGCCTACAACTACTACGGCCCCACCGAGTGCACGGTCGACGCGCTCGCCTGCCGCATCGCGGGCGGTGACCGGCCGCTGGTGGGCCGCCCGCTGCCCAACCTGCGCGCCTACGTCCTCGACGACCGGCTCCAGCCGGTGCCGCCCGGGGTGAGCGGCGAACTCCACCTCGCCGGCGCCCAGGTCGCCCGCGGCTACGCCGGCCGGCCGGGGCTGACCGCCGCCCGCTTCACCGCCGACCCGTACGGGCCGCCCGGCGCCCGGATGTACCGCACCGGCGACCTGGCCCGCTGGACGGCCGACGGGAGCCTGGAGTACCTCGGGCGCGCCGACGACCAGGTCAAGGTGCGCGGCCACCGGATCGAACCCGGAGAGATCGAGGCGGCGCTGCTCGACCTGCCGCAGGTCGCCGCGGCCGCGGTCGCCGCCGTGCCCGACGCGCGCGGCCACACCCGGCTGGCGGCCTACCTGGTCTTCGCCGACGGCGCGGCCCGCCCGTCCGCCGACCTGCGCGCCGCCCTGCGGCGGGTGCTGCCCGACCACCTGGTGCCGTCCTCGTTCACCGCGCTCGACACCCTGCCGCTCACCACCAGCGGGAAACTGGACCGCCGCGCACTGCCCGCCCCCGACCCCGAAGGCGAGGGACGAGAAGGGGAGTTCGTCGCCCCGCGCACCCCCGAGGAGGAGACCCTCGCCGGGATCTGGGCCGAGGTGCTGGGCGTGGCGCGGGTCGGCGTCACCGACAACTTCTTCGAGCTCGGCGGCGACTCGATCCTGAGCATCCAGGCCGTCTCCCGGGCCCGCGCCGCCGGCCTGCGGATCGGCTCCCAGGACGTCTTCCGCCACCAGACCGTCGCCGACCTGGTCGCCGCCGCCCGCCCGGCCGCCGCCCCGGCCCCCCGGCCGCGCCGCGCGGACGGGCCGGCCCCGCTCACCCCGGTCCAGGAGTGGTTCTTCGCCGCCCACGGCCCGCTGCGCCACTTCACCATGTCGATGCTGCTCGACCTGCCGCGCGACCTCGACGAGCCGGCCCTGGACCAGGCGCTGCGGGCGGTCCTGGCCGCCCACCCGGCGCTGCGCACCCGCTTCACCCGCGCCGGGGGCACCTGGCGCCAGGAGCCGGTCGCGGACCCGGGCACCGGGCTGCTGACCAGACTCGACCCGCCCGCCCCCGGCGCCGACACCGGCTCCGAAGCGGCCCGGGCCGAGGCCGCCGACGCCGCCCGCGCCGCCCTGGACCCGGCCACCGGCACCCTGCTGCGCGCCGTCCTGTTCCGGCCCCGCGACGACGCCCGGCCCCAACTCGTCCTGACCGCCCACCACCTGGCCGTCGACGGGGTCTCCTGGCGGGTGCTGCTCGCCGACCTGGAACAGGCCTACCGGCAGGCGGCGGCCGGGGACGCCCCGCACCTGGAGCCCGAGCCCACCCCGTTCACCGACTGGGCCCACCACCTCGCCGAACTGGTCCGGGCCGGGGGCCTCGACGACGACCTGCCCTACTGGAGCGCCGAGACCCGGACGCCGGCCGCCCCGCTGCCCGTCGACCACCCCGGCACCCCCACGGCCGGCTCCGTGCGCACCCTGCGCACCCGGCTCGACCGCGCCACCACCGAGGCCCTGCTGCGCAGGGTCCCCGAGGCCTACCGGACCCAGGTCAACGACGTGCTGCTCAGCGCGCTGGGCCGGGCCCTCGCCGACTGGACGGGCACCGAACGGGTGACCATCGCCCTGGAGGGCCACGGCCGCGAGGAACTCCTCGACGGCGTCGACCTCTCCCGGACGGTCGGCTGGTTCACCACCCAGTACCCCGTCACCCTCGCCCCGGCCGGCCCGGCCGGCGCCCCCGACTGGGCCGCCACCCTCAAGCAGGTCAAGGAGCGGCTGCGCGCCGTACCCCGCCGGGGCCTGAGCTACGAGGCCCTGGCCCGGCTCGGCTCGCCCGCGGCCGGCGCCCTGAGGGACCGTCCGCTGCCGCAGGTCTGCTTCACCTACCACGGCCAGTGGACCGCCCCCGGGACCGGCGACTTCGCGCCCGCCGGCCAGGCGCCGGGCCGGGAGCTCGCCCCCGACGAACCCCTGGACCACCTGCTCGACGTCTCCGCCGTGGTCGCCGACGGCGAACTGGAGCTCACCTGGCACTACAGCGACCAGGCGCACGAGGCGGCCACCGTCCGCGCGCTGGCGCAGGCCACGGCCGAGGCGCTGACCGGCATCGTCGAGCACTGCGCCCGCCCCGGCGCCGGCGGCCGCACCCCCTGCGACTACCCGCTGGCCGGACTGGACCAGGCCGGGGTGGACCGGATCGCCGGCGACGGGCGGGACGTCGAGGACCTGCTGCCGCTCACCCCGCTCCAGGAGGGCATGCTCTTCCACCGCCTGGTCGGCGGCCCCGACGACGTCTACGTGGACCAGGCCGGCCTGCTGCTGGAGGGGGTGGGCGACCCGCACGCCTTCGCCCTGGCCTGGCAGCGGGTCGCCGACCGCACGCCCGCACTGCGCACCTCGGTGGTGTGGGAGGGCGTCCCCGCCCCCCTCCAGGTCGTGCGCCGAGGCGTCCGGCTGCCGGTGACCCACCTGGACCTGCGGGCGGTCGACCCGGGCGAGCGCGCCGACCGGCTGGCCCGGCTGCGCGCGGACGACCTCGCCCACGGGCTGGACCTCACCACCGCGCCGCTCACCCGGCTCACCCTGGTCCGGCTGCCCGAGGCCCGCCTGCACCTGCTGTGGACCTCCCACCACCTGATCCTGGACGGCTGGAGCCTGGCCCAGGTGCTCACCGACGTGTTCGAGGAGTACGCGGCCCTCACCACCGGGGGCGTGCCGACACCGGCGGTGCGCCGGCCCTTCGCCGACTACGTGCACTGGCTGGCCGGGCAGGACAGCGCGGCCGCCCGCGCGCACTGGCGGGCCGTCCTGGACGGCTTCGCCACCGCCACCCCGCTGCCCGCCGACCGCGCCCGGCGCGAGGCCCACCGGGCCCGCTCGGCCCTCGCGCACACCGCCGGCCTGTCGCCGGAGGCCTCCGAACGGCTGGCCCGCACCGCCCGGCAGGCCGGGCTCACCCTCGGCACCGTGGTGCAGGGTGCCTGGGCCCTGCTGCTCTCCCGGTACAGCGGCGAGCCGGACGTGCTGTTCGGGACGACCGTCTCCGGACGCCCCGACGAACTGCCCGGCGTCGAGTCGATGATCGGCATGTTCATCAACACCCTGCCCACCAGGGTCCTGGTCGACGGCCGCCGCACCGCCGCCGACTGGCTGCGCGACCTCCAGGAGGCCCAGGCCGAGGCCCGGCGCCACGCCGCGGTCTCCCTCGCCGAACTCACCGCCTTCAGCGGCGTGCCGTCCGGAGGCACGCTGTTCGACAGCATCGTCGCCTTCGAGAACTACCCCTTCGACGACGCCCGCGCGGCCGGCAGCGGGGTGCGCCTGGTGGAGGTCACCTCCCGGGACGCCACCAACTACCCGCTCGTCCTGCGCGCCTACCAGGGCGGGCACGTCGGCTTCGACCTCGCCTACGACCCGGAGCTGTTCGACGCCGCGACGGTCCGCACCCTCGCCGAGCGGCTCTGCCTGCTGCTCACCGAACTGGCCGCCGGACTGGACCGGCCGCTGCGCGCCCTGGAGTGGACGACCGCGCGGGAGCGGCGGCAGCTGACCGCGTGGGACGGCACCGTGCGGGGCCGCCCCGACCGGACCCTGGTCGACCTCTTCGAGGCGCAGGCCGCCCGCACCCCGCACGCCGAGGCCGTCACCTGCGGCGACGAGCACCTCGACTACGCCGCCCTGGACGCGCGGGCCGGCCGGCTCGCCCACCGGCTGGCCGAACTCGGCGCCGGGCCCGAGCGGTTCGTGGCCCTCGCGCTGCCCCGCACGGCCGACCTGGTCGTGGCCGTCCTCGCCGTCCTCAAGACCGGCGCGGCCTACCTGCCGCTCGACCCGGGCCTGCCCGCCGAACGCCGCGCCCAACTGCTGGGCGACGCCGCCCCGGTGGCCCTGCTGACCCACGTGCCCGGCGTGGCGCCCGAGAGCGTCGAGCACGGGGTGCCCGTCCTCTCCCTGTCGGACCCGCAGCTGCGCGCCGACCTGGCCCGGGGCCCGGCCGCCCCGCTCGCCGCCGGGCACCGCCCGCTGCCCGACAGCCCCGCCTACGCCATCTTCACCTCCGGCTCCACCGGCCGGCCCAAGGGCGTCGTGGTGCCGCACGCCAACGTGGTGCGGCTGTTCGAGCAGACCAGGGGCGTGTTCGGCTTCGGCGCCGAGGACGTCTGGACGCTGTTCCACTCCTACACCTTCGACTTCTCGGTCTGGGAGCTGTGGGGCCCGCTGCTGCACGGCGGCCGGCTCGTCGTCGTGCCCGAGGACACCGCCCGCTCCCCGGAGGACTTCCTGCGGCTGCTCGTGGACGAAGGCGTCACCGTCCTCAACCAGACCCCGTCCGCCTTCCACCCGCTGGCCCGCGCCGACGCCGAACACCCCGAGCTCTCCCGCCGGCTGGCGCTGCGCACGGTGGTCTTCGGCGGCGAGGCGCTGGACGCCGGCCGCCTCGCCGACTGGTACGACCGCCACCCGCAGGACGCGCCGCTCCTGGTGAACATGTACGGCATCACCGAGACGACCGTGCACGTCACCCAGGCCCCGCTGGAGCGCGCGACCGCCGCCGCCGGCGGCCCCGCACCGATCGGCACCGGCCTTCCGGACCTGCGGCTGTACGTCCTCGACGCCGACCTGGCCCCGGTGCCCCCGGGCGCCGTGGGCGAGCTGTACGTGGCGGGGGAGGGCCTGGCCCGCGGCTACCTCAACCGGCCCGGCCTGACCGCCACCCGCTTCCTCGCCGACCCCTTCGGCGCCCCCGGCACCCGGATGTACCGCACCGGCGACCGGGCCGCCCGACAGGCCGACGGCACCCTTCGCTACCTGGGCCGCGCCGACCAGCAGGTCAAGATCCGCGGCTACCGGATCGAACCCGGCGAGATCGAGGCCGCCCTCCAGACCCACCCGGGCGTGGGCGCCGCCACCGTGGGCGTGTACCAGGACGCCTCCGGCACCCGCCGGCTGGTCGCCCACGTCGTCGCCGGCCCGGGCGCGGCCCACCCCCCGGCCGCCGCCGACCTGCGCGCCCACCTCGAACGGCTGCTGCCCGCCTACCTGGTGCCCGCCGCGTACGTCCCCCTGGCGGCCCTGCCGCTCACCCCCAACGGCAAGCTCGACCGGCGCGCGCTGCCCTCGCCCGGCCCGGAGGGCTTCGCCGCCGGCCGGCAGCGCACCGCGCCCCGCACCCGCGCCGAGCGGCTGGTCGCCGCGGCCTGGACGGAGGTCCTGGACACCGGGGAGATCGGCGCCGAGGACGACTTCTTCGCCCTGGGCGGCGACTCCATCCTCGCCGTCCGGGTCACCGCCCGGCTGCGCGCGGCCTTCGGGGCGGCGGACCTCTCGCCCCGGCTGCTGTTCACCCACCCGGTGCTGGCGGACCTGGCCGAGGCCCTCGGCTCGCCCGGCGGGCCGGGCGCGGCGGACGGCCCGTCGGCCCTGGTCATCCCGGCCGCGGACCCGGCGGCCGAGCCGCCGCTGTCGTACGCCCAGCAGCGGCTCTGGTTCCTCGACCGGTTCGACCCGGGCAGCACCGAGTACACCTCGCTGTCCGTGCTGCGCCTGCGCGGAGCGCTCGACCGGGCCGCGCTGGGCACCGCCCTGGACGCCCTGGTCGCCCGGCACGAGGCGCTGCGGACCACCTTCGCCGAGCGGGACGGCCGCGCCCGGCAGGTGGTGCGCCCGCCGCAGCCGGTCGAGCTGCCGTGCGAGGACCTCGCCGGGGCGACCCCGGCGGCCCTGGACGCACTGCTGGAGCGGATCGCCGCCACCCCGTTCGACCTGGCCACCGGGCCCCTGCTGCGGGCCCGGCTGGTCCGGACGGCCGCGGACGAGCACGTGCTCGTGCTGGCCGTGCACCACATCGCCACCGACGGCTGGTCGATGGGCGTCCTGGGCCGCGACCTGGGCGAGCTGTACGCGGCGGCCCGCGAGGGGCGCCCGCCGCGGCTGCCCGAGCTGCCCGTGCGCTACACCGACTACGCGGCCTGGCAGCGCGCGCGCACCGACCTCGCCGAGGCGGACCTCGCCCACTGGCGCCGGACCCTGGACGGCCTGACCCCGCTGGAGCTGCCCACCGACCGGCCGCGCCCGGCCGTCCGCACTCGGGACGGCGCGCTGGTCGCCTTCACCCTGCCCGCCGGGCTGACCGCGCGGCTGCGCGAACGGGGCCGGGAGGTCGACGGCACCCTCTACACCACCCTCCTGGCGGCCTGCCAGGTCCTGCTCGCCCGCTGGTCCGGGCAGCAGGACATCGCGGTGGGCACCGTCACCTCGGGCCGTGAGCAGGGCGAACTCCACGACGTGGTCGGCATGTTCGTCAACACCCTGGTGCTGCGCGGCGCCGTCCGGCCGGAGCTGTCGTTCCGCGAACTGCTGGCCGCCGCCCACGGCACCGTCCTGGAGGCCCTCGCCCACCAGGAGGTGCCCTTCGAACGGCTGGTGGACGCCCTCCAGCCGGAGCGCGACACCAGCCGCACGCCGCTCTTCCAGGTCATGGTGGCCCTGCACAACCTCGGCGCCGAGGTGCCGAAGCTGCCGGGCCTGACGGTGGAGCCGGTCACCCCGCCCGTCCACGGCGCCACCTTCGACCTCTCCTTCGACTTCGTCGAGCGCGACGGCGGCCTGACCGGCTACCTGGAGTACAACACCGGGCTGTTCGACGCGCGGACCGCCGAGCACCTGGCCGGTCGGCTGGGCACCCTGCTGGCGGCCGTGGCCGAGGCGCCGGAGACGGCCGTCGGGGCGCTGCCGCTGATGACGGCCGACGAACGGCGCCGGGTGCTGCGCCAGGGGCGGGGCGCGCCGCTGCCCGCGCCGGACACCACCTTCCCCGCCCTGTTCGAGGCGCAGGCCGCCCGCACCCCGGACGCCACCGCCCTGGTCGCCCGGGACGCCACCCTCGACTTCGCCGCCCTCAACGCGCGGGCCAACCGGCTCGCCCGCCACCTCGCCGCCCTCGGCGCCGGCCCGGAACAGGTGGTCGCGGTCCGGCTGCCGCGCACCTCGGACCTGCTGGTGGCGCTGTTCGCGGTGCTCAAGGCGGGCGCCGCCCTGCTCTTCGTCGACCCGGACCTGCCCGAGGAGCGGGCCGCCCTCCTCCTCGACGACACCCGGCCCCGGGTGGTGCTGACCGCGCAGGCCCTGCGCGAGGTGCCGTGGGCGGCCCTGCCCGCCCACGACCTGACCGACGCCGAGCGGACCGCCCCCCTGCTGCCGCAGCACGCCGCCTACCTCGTCCACACCTCAGGCTCGACCGGCCGCCCCAAGGGCGTCGTCGTCGAACACCGCCAGCTGGTCAACCTCTGCCGGGACCACCAGGAAGGCCTGGTCGGGCCGCACACCGCCGACGGCGGGCGGCTGCGGGCCGCGCTGAGCGCGTCCTTCTCCTTCGACACCAGCTGGGAGGGCCCGCTGCTGCTCGCACTGGGCCAGGAGCTCCACCTGATCGACGAGGACGTCCGGCTGGACCCGCAGGCGTTCTGCGCCCAGGTCGTCGACCGCCGCCTGGACCTGGTCAACGTCACCCCCTCCTTCCTGCGCGAACTCACCGCCGCCGGACTGCTCGCCCCCGGCCCGCACCACCCGCGCCTGCTGCTGGTCGGCGGCGAGGCCGTCCCCGCCGCCGTCTGGCGGGAGCTGTGCGCGGCGTACGCGGACCTCGGTGTCACCGCCTACAACATGTACGGGCCCACCGAGTGCACCGTCGACGCCGCCTACGCCCGGTGCGCGGACCACCCCGAGCGCCCCGTCATCGGCCGCCCCGGCCGCAACCTGGGCGCCTACCTGCTCGACGGCGCCCTGCGGCCGGTGCCGCCCGGCATGCCGGGGGAGCTGTACCTGGCGGGGGAGCAGGTCGCCCGCGGCTACCTGAACCGGCCCGGGCTGACGGCCGCCCGCTTCCTCGCCGACCCCTACGGCCCGCCCGGGGCCCGGATGTACCGCACCGGCGACCTGGCCCGCTGGGACGCGAACGGGCAACTGGAGTTCCGGGGCCGGGCCGACGAACAGGTCAAGGTCCGCGGGTTCCGGATCGAGCCCGGGGAGGTGGAGGCCGCCCTGCTCGCCCACCCGGACGTCGCCGACTGCGCGGTCGCCGCGCGCGAGCACGCCGGCCGTACGGTGCTCGTCGGCTACCCGGTGCCCGCCGGCCGCCGCGTCCCGCCCGCCGAGGAACTGCGGACCTGGCTGCGCCGGACGCTGCCCGACCACCTGGTGCCCGCCGCGTTCGTCCCGCTGGCCCGAATACCGCGGACCACCGGCGGCAAGACCGACCGGCGCGCGCTGCCCGCGCCGCCCGCCCAGCCCGACCGCACCACCCCGTACGTCGCGCCGCGGCCCGGTGCCGAGGAACGGCTCGCCGCGATCTGGGCCGAGGTGCTGGGCGTGGAGCGCGTCGGTACCCGGGACAACTTCTTCGCGCTCGGCGGCGACTCCATCCTCAGCATCCAGATCGTCTCCCGCGCCCGCGCCGCCGGGCTCGCCCTCACCACCAAGGACGTCTTCCGTCACCAGAACATCGCCGAACTCGCCCTGTGCACAGGAGATCTGACTGATCATCGGGAACCCGGCGAAGCCGAGCCCGGCGAGGCGCCGCTCACCCCGATCCAGCACTGGTACCTCGACGGCCGCCGCCCCGGCGACGCCCTGCGCTTCACCATGACCCAGCGCCTGGAACTGGCCCCCGGCACCGATCCGGCGGCCCTGCGCCGGGCGGTGCTGGCCCTGGTGGAGCACCACGCGGCCCTGCGCACCCGCTTCCACCGCACCGAGGCCGGCTGGCGCCAGGAGGCGCTCGCCCAGGGCGCGGACGGCGTCTTCACCCACCACGACGTCATCGACCCGGGCCTCACCGGCCATGACGTGGAAGCGCAGGTCCAGCGGGCCGCCGACGAGGCCCAACGCTCCCTCGACCCGGTCGAGGGCCGGGTGCTGCGCGCCCTGTTCTTCGACCGCGGCCCCCGGCAGCCGGGCCAACTCGTCCTCACCGTCCACCACCTGGCCGTGGACGGCGTCTCCTGGCGCATCCTGCTGGCCGACCTCGAAGCGGCGTACCGCACGGCCCGCGCCGGAGCCCCCGTCGCCCTGCCGCCGACCGGCACGTCCTACGGCCGCTGGGCGACCCGGCTGGAGCGGCACACCCGCGCCGGCGCCCTGGACGGCGACCTCGGCCACTGGACGCGCACCGGCGCGGCCCCGGCCGACCTGCCCGCCGGCCGCCCGGCCCCTGACACCGGCGCCCCGAACACCCACGCCACCGCCGCCACCGTCCAGGTGACGCTGGACGAGCGGACCACCGAGGCGCTGCTGCGCCGCGTCCCCGAGGTCTACCGCACCCAGGTCAACGACGTCCTGCTCAGCGCCCTGGGCCGCACCCTGGCCCGCTGGTGCGGCCGGGACACCGTGCTGGTCGGGGTGGAGGGGCACGGCCGCGAGGACCTCTTCGAGGACCTGGACCTCTCCCGGACGGTGGGCTGGTTCACCGCCGAGTTCCCGCTCGCCCTGCGCGTCGACCCCGACGCCGGATGGCACGACACCCTGCGCTCGGTCAAGGAGCAGCTGCGCGCCGTCCCGCTGCGCGGACTCAGCCACGGCGCGCTGCGCCACCTGCGGCCGGACGGCCCGCTGACCGGCTCGGCGGCGCCGCAGATCGGCTTCAACTACCACGGCCGGTGGGACACCCGCGGCGGCGCCGACGGCCTGGTCCGCGGCGCGCTGCCCCCGGCCGGTCGCGACACCGACCCCGACGAGCCCCGCCCCTACCTGCTGGACATCACCGGCGCGGTCCAGGACGGCCGCCTCGAACTGGCGTGGACCTACCCCGCCGCCGTCTACGACGAGGCGACCGTCCGCGGGCTCGCCGAGGAGACGGCCGCCGCGCTGCACGAGGTGGCCGCGCACTGCGCCCGCCCGGACGCCGGCGGCCGCACCCCGTCGGACTTCCCGCTCGCCGGCCTCGACCAGGACCGGCTGGACCGGCTCGTCGGCGACGGGCGCGAGACCGACGACGTGCTGCCGCTGACGCCGCTGCAGTCCGGCATGCTCTTCCACGGGCTCGTCGACGCCGACGGCGCCTACGTCGACCGGATCGCGGTGCGCCTGGCCGGCGTCGCCGACCCGCGGGCCTTCGCCGAGGCCTGGCAGCTGGTCGCCGACCGCACCCCGGCACTGCGTTCAAGTGTTCACTGGCGCGGCCTGCCGCACCCCGTCCAGGTGGTCGCACGGCACGCCGCACTGCCCGTCCGCCACCTCGACTGGCACGACCTGACGCCCGGGCAGCGCGCCGACCGGACGGAGCGGCTGCTCGCCGAGGAGCGCGCCGCCGGGATGGACCTCGCCACCGCGCCGCTCACCCGGCTGACCCTGGCCGCGCTGCCCGGCGACGAGGTCCTGCTGCTGTGGTCCACCCACCACCTGATCCTGGACGGCTGGAGCACCGGACAACTGCTCACCGAGGTGTGCGAGGAGTACGCCGCGCTGACCGGCGGCCCGCAGGCGCCCCGGCCGGTCCGACGGCCGTTCGCGGACTTCCTGGGCTGGCTGCGCGACCGGGACGAGGAGGCGGCCGAGGCCCACTGGCGCGGCCTGCTGGCCGGATTCACCGGCCGGACCCCGCTGCCGTACGACCGCCCGCCGACCCGGGCCCACCGCGCCCGCTCCAGCGCCGCCGCCCACCGCGAACTGGACGAGACGCTCTCCCGCCGGCTGCGCGAGAACGCCGCCGCTGCCGGGCTGACCGTCAACACCGTGGTGGAGGGCGCCTGGGCGCTGCTGCTGGCCCGCTACAGCGGCGGCGACGACGTGGTCTTCGGCACCACCGTGTCCGGGCGCCCGGCCGAACTGCCCGGCGTCGAGTCGATGATCGGCCTGTTCATCAACACCGTGCCGACCAGGGTCCCGATCCCCTCGGGCGGCGTGCTGCCCTGGCTGCGGGAGCTCCAGGAACGCCAGAGCGACGGCCGCCGCTTCGACCACCTGGCCCTGCCGCGCGTCCAGGCCCTGAGCGAGGTGCCCGCCGGGGAGCCGCTGTTCGACAGCATGGCGGTCTTCGAGAACTACCCCGTCGACGAGTCGGCCGCCGACCGGACCGGGGTGCGGGTGGTCGAGGTGCGCGCCGACGACGCCACCACCTTCCCCTGGTGCCTGCGCGCCCACCTGGCCGAGCGGCTCGGCTTCGACCTGGCCTACGACCCCGCGCTCTTCGACCACCGGACGGCCCACGGCGCGGCCGACCGCCTGGTCCTGCTGCTCACCGCCCTCGCCGACGGCCTCGACGGCGACCTCGCCGAGCTGGACCAGCTCACCCCCGCCGACCGGGAGCAGCTGGCATCCTGGCACGGCACCGCCCGCCCGGCGGCGCCCTGCAGCCCGCTCCAGGTCTTCGCCGAGCAGGTCCGGCGCACCCCCGGCGCGCCCGCCGTGCGCGACGGCGACCGCGAACTGACCTACCGCCAGCTCGACGACTGGTCCGACCGCCTGGCGGCCCGGCTGCTGGCCGACGGCCTGGCCCCCGAAGGCCGGGTGGCGCTGCTGATGGACCGCTCCGCCGAACTCGTCGCCGCCCAGCTGGCCGTCCTCAAGGCGGGCGGCGCCTACCTGCCCGTCGACCTCCGGGCCCCCGAGGAGCGCCGCCGCGCCCTGCTCGACCAGGTCGGCGCCGCCCTGCGGCTCACCGCCGAGCAGGTCGCCGCCGTGCGCACCGGCGCGGCCGGGCCGGTGGCGCCGACCCTGCCGCCCGCCGACCCCGACCGGCTGGCGTACGTGATGTTCACCTCGGGCTCCACCGGGGTGCCCAAGGCCGTGGCGGTACGCCACCGCGACGTGGCCTCGCTCGCCACCGACAGCCGCTTCGCCGACGGCCGCTGCGCCCGGGTGCTGCTGCACTCGCCGGTCGCCTTCGACGCCGCCACCTTCGAGGTCTGGGCGCCGCTGCTGGGCGGCGGCTGCGTGCTCGTCGCCCCCGACGGGCCGGTGGACGCCGCCCTGCTGCGGCGGCTCGCCGGACCGGACGGGCCGACGGCGCTGTGGCTCACCGCCGGGCTCTTCCGGCTGCTCGCCCAGGACGCGCCGGACTGCTTCGCGGGCCTGCGCACGCTGTGGACCGGCGGGGACGTGGTGCCCGCCGCCGCGGTGCGCCGCGTCCTGGCGGCCTGCCCCGGGCTGACCGTGGTGGACGGCTACGGGCCCACCGAGACCACGACCTTCGCCACCGCCCACGCCGTCGCACAGGCGGCGGCGGTGCCCGACACCCTGCCGATCGGCCACCCCCTGGACGACCGCCGCGTCCACGTCCTCGACCGGCGCCTGCGGCCCGTCCCGCCGGGCTGCGCGGGCGAACTGTACCTGGCCGGCGAGGGCGTGGCCCGCGGCTACCTGGGCCGGCCCGGCGAGACCGCGGCCCGCTTCCTCGCCGACCCCTCCGGCCCGCCCGGCGCCCGGATGTACCGCACCGGCGACCTGGCCAGGCGGCGCCCGGACGGCACCGTCGAGTTCCTGGGCCGCGCGGACGACCAGGTGAAGATCCGCGGCTTCCGGGTCGAACCCGGCGAGGTGGAGGCCGCACTCGCCCGCCACCCCCAGGTCACCGACGTCGCCGTGGTCACCCGCGAGGACCGGCCCGGCGCCCGGCGCCTGGTGGCCTACGTGGTCGGCCCGGCGGGCGCCGAACCCGAGGAACTGCGGGCCTTCGCCGCCCGCGCGCTGCCCGACTACCTCGTCCCCACCGCCTTCGTCCCGCTCGCCGCCCTCCCGCTGAGCCGCAACGGCAAGGTCGACCGGGCGGCCCTCCCGGCGCCGGACGAGGAGCACGGGAGCGGACGCCGCGCGCGGGTCGAGCCGCGCACCGAGGCCGAACGCCGCACCGCCGAGGTCTTCGGCGACGTCCTGGGCATCCGGCCGCCCGGCGTGGAGGACGGCTTCTTCGAGCTGGGCGGCGACTCCATCCTCAGCATCCGGCTCGCCGCCCGCCTGGCCGAGGCCTTCGGCGCCGACCTCACCCCCCGCGCCGTCCTCGACCACCCCACCCCGGCCGGCCTGGCCCGCCTGCTCACCGAGGAGCAGGGCCGCCCGGGCGGGCGCCCGCGCGTCCTCCCGGTCGTCCGCGACGGCGCGGCGCCGATGTCGTACGCCCAGCAACGCCTCTGGTTCCTGGAGGAGTTCGCGCCCGGCGGCGCCGAGTACGTGACCGCGCTCGCGCTGCGCCTGCGCGGCGCCCTGGACACCGACGCCCTCGGCGCGGCCCTGCGCGCCCTGGCGGCCCGGCACGAGTCGCTGCGCACCACCTTCGACAGCGTCGACGGCCACGGCGTCCAGCTCGTCCACCCGCCGCAGGACGTGCCGCTGCCGCTGCACGACCTGTCCGGCCGGCCGGCGCAGCCGCGGGCGGAGGCCCTGCGCGGCCTGCTCGCCGCCGAACGGGCCCGCCCCTTCGACCTGCGCCGCGGACCGCTGCTGCGCACCGCCCTGGTGCGGCTGGCCGAGGGCGACCACGTGCTGGCCCTGACCCTGCACCACATCGTCACCGACGGCTGGTCGACCGCCGTCCTGCTCACCGATCTGGCCCACCTCTACCGCGCCGAACTCGGATCCGGGGAGGGCCGGTTGGCGCCGCTGCCGGTGCAGTACGCCGACTACGCGCACTGGCAGCGCACGGTCGGCGCCGCCGGGGCCGACCAACTCGCCTACTGGAAGGAGCAGTTGGCCGACGTCTCGACGCTGCGCCTACCCACCGACCGGCCCCGGCCCGCCGTGCGCACCACCAACGGGGCCACCGCCCGCCTGGAGCTGCCCGCCGACACGGCCCGCCGACTGGCCCGGGTCGGCCGGGAGCGCGGCGCCACCCTGTTCACCACCCTGGTCGCCGCCGCGCAGGCCTACCTCGCCCGGCTCGGCGGCGACCAGGACATCGCCGTCGGCACCGTCACCTCGGGCCGCGAGCAGGCGGAGACCCAGAGCCTCGTCGGCTTCTTCGTCAACACCCTGGTGCTGCGCTCGCGGGTGGAACCCGCGCAGCCCTTCGGCGACTTCCTCGGCGCGGTCCGGCAGACCGTCCGGGACGCCTTCGCCCACCAGGACGTGCCGTTCGAGCGCGTGGTCGACGAGGTGCAGCCGGTGCGCGACACCAGCCGCAGCCCGCTCTTCCAGGCCCTGGTCGTCCTCCAGAACACCCCGGCCGCCGACCTCGACCTCCCGGGCCTGCACGTGACCGACGTCGAGACCGACACCACGCAGGCGGCCTTCGACCTCGCCCTGGAGTTCGCGGAGGCCGACTCCGGCGCGCTGCACGGCCTGATCACCTACAACACCGACCTGTTCGACCCGGCCACGGCCGAGCGGATGGCCGGCCAGCTCGCCACCCTGCTGACCGCCGTCGCCGAGGACCCGGATCGCGCCATCGGCGCGCTGCCGCTGGCCGGTGACGACCAGCTGGCCGCCGAACTCGACCGGGCGCGCGGCACCTTCCGGCCCGTCCCCGAGGCGACCCTGGCCGAACTCTTCGAGCGCCGGGCCGCCCGCACCCCCGACGCGGTGGCGCTGCTCGACGGCGGCCGCGAGCTGAGCTACGCCGAGGTGGAGCGGGCGGCCAACCGGCTGGCCCACCGGCTCATCCGGCGCGGCGTGGGGCCGGAGCGGCTGGTCGCCCTCGCCCTGCCCCGCTCGGCGGCGGCGGTGGTGGCCCAGCTCGCCGTCGCCAAGGCCGGCGGCGCCTTCCTCCCGGTGGACCCGGACTACCCGGCCCCCCGGCGGGAGTTCATGGTGCGCGACGCGGGCGCCCACCTGGTGCTCGACGACCCGGCCGAGGTGTGGTCCGCCGCCGGGCCGCAGACCCCGCCCACCGACGCCGACCGCGCCACCGGCGCCGACCGTTACACCCCGCCCACCGACGCCGACCGCGCCACCCCGCTCACCCCCGGACACCCGGCCTACGTCATCTACACCTCCGGATCGACCGGCACGCCCAAGGGCGTCCTGGTGACCCACGCCGGCCTCGCCGCCTTCGCGGCGGCCGCCGCCGAGCAGTACACCGCCGGCCCCGGGGCCAGGGTGCTCCAGTTCGCCTCGCCCAGCTTCGACGCCTCCGTCCTGGAACTCTGCGTCTCCCTGCTCAGCGGGGCCACCCTGGTGACGGGGGAGGAGGGTCCGCTCGTCGGCGAGCGGCTGGCCGAGGTCCTGGCCGAACGGCGCATCACCCACGCCCTGATCCCCCCGGCGGCCCTGGCCACCGTGGACCCGGAGACGGCCGCGACGCTGCCCGCGCTGCGCACCCTGGTCGTCGGGGCGGAGGCCTGCCCGGCCGATCTGGTCGACACCTGGGCCCCCGGCCGACGGATGATCAACTCCTACGGCCCCACCGAGGCCACCGTGGTCGCCACCTGGACGGGCCCGCTGTCGCCGGGCACCGGCGCACCCCCGATCGGCCGCCCCGGCGGCGCCGCCCGCAGCTACGTCCTGGACGCCGCCCTGCGGCCGGTGCCGCCCGGCGTGACCGGAGAGCTCTGGCTGGCCGGCCCCGGCCTGGCCCGCGGCTACCTCGGCCGCCCGGGACTGACGGCCCAGCGGTTCCTCGCCGACCCGTTCGGCGCGCCGGGCGACCGGATGTACCGCACCGGCGACCTCGCCCACCGGGACGCCGACGGCGAACTGCGGTTCGCCGGCCGGGTCGACGACCAGATCAAGCTGCGCGGCTTCCGGATCGAACCGGGCGAGATCGAGAGCGCGCTGCGCCGCAGCCCCCTGGTGCGCGACGCCGTCGTCACCGTGCGCGCCGACGCCCCCGGGAGCGGTACGGGCTCCGGGGCCGGCCGGCTGGTCGCCTACGTCGTCCCGGCGGTCGGGGCCGTAGCGGGCGGTGCCGCACCGGAGGGCGACGGCGACGGCGAGGCCGTCGCGGGCCTGCCCGCCGCCGAACTGCGCGCCCACCTGGCCGGGTCGCTGCCGCCGCACCTCGTGCCGTCGGTGTTCGTCCCGCTGGAACGGCTGCCGCTCACCCCGAACGGCAAGCTCGACCGGCGGGCCCTGCCCGAACCCGGTCCCGCCCAGGCCGCGGCCGGTCCGCGCCGGGCGCCGGGCACCGACACCGAACGCCGGATCGCCCGGATCTGGGCCGACGTCCTGGGCATCGAGGAGGTCGGCGCCGACGACAACTTCTTCCTGCTCGGCGGCGACTCCATCCTCAGCATGCAGGTGGTGTCCAGGCTGCGCCGGGACGGCCTGTACCTCGCCACCCGGGAGCTCTTCACCCACCAGACGGTGGCCGAACTGGCCACGGTGGTGCGCACCGCCCCCGACCGGGAGGACGACGGCCCGGTCACCGGGGACGTGCCGCTCACCCCCATCCAGGAGTGGTTCCTGACCACCCCGCGCGCCGCCCACCACCACTTCAACCAGTCGACCCTGCTCGAACTCGGCGCCGACCCCGACCCGCAGGCACTGCGGGCCGCGCTGGACGCGCTGCTCGAACACCACGACGCCCTGCGCCTGCGCTTCACCCGCGACGAGACGGGCTGGCACCAGTTCAACCCGCCGCCGGCCCCCGCCGAGGACCTCCTCGTCCGGTACGACCTGACCGGGCAGAGCGCCGAGGCCGCCGACGCGGCCATGGCCAAGGCGGCCGACGAACTGCACGGCGGCTTCGACCTGGTCCGGGGCCCGCTGCTGCGGGCGGCCCTGTTCACCGGCGCCCCGGACCGCCCGGCGCTCCTGCTGCTGGTCGCCCACCACCTGGTCGTCGACGCCGTCTCCTGGCGCCTGCTGCGCGACGACCTGGAGAGCGCCTACCGGCAGGCCGCCCTGGGCACGGCGATCACGCTGGGGGAGCGCGGCACCTCCTACCGGGACTGGGCGCTCCGCCTCGCCGCCCATGTCGCCGACGGCGGCCTGGACCACGAACTTCCCTACTGGGACGAGGCGGTGAGCGCCGCCGAGGTGCTGCCCGGCCGACCCGCCGAGCCCGGTGCCGCCGACCCCGGCGCGGCAGAGCCCGGGACCGTCGAGCCCGGTGCGGCCGAGACCGCGACGGTCACCGTCGAACTGGACGAGGAGGACACCGAGGCACTGCTGCGCGCGGCCCCGGCGGCCTACCGCACCCGCGTCAACGACGTGCTGCTGACCGCCCTCGCCCTGGCACTGGCCCGCTGGACCGGCCACGAGCGGATCCGGCTGGACCTGGAGGGGCACGGCCGGGAGGACGTCGTGGAGGGTGTGGACCTGTCCCGTACGGTCGGCTGGTTCACCACCATGCACCCGGTCACCTTCCACGTCCCCGACCCCGAGGACCTCGGCCCGGACCGCGACTGGCGGGCCCTGGTGAAGTCGGTCCGCCGCCAGCTGCGCGCCGTGCCGGGCAACGGGCTGGGCTTCGGCGCCCTGCGCACCTTCGGCCCGCCCGAGGTCCGCGAGCGCCTCGCCGCCGGCGCGCACGGCCAGGTGGTCTTCAACTACCTCGGCCAGTGGGACGCGCGGCCCGAGACCGCCGGCGACGGCCTGGTCCGCGCCGAGCACGGCTCCTTCGGGCAGGACCACGACCCCCGCGACGGCGGCTCGCACCCGGTGGAGGTGGTGGGCGCGGCGCAGCACGGGCGCCTCGCCTTCACCTGGCACCACCGCCCCGCCCTCCACGACACGGCGACGGTGCGCCGGGCGGCCGAGGAGTTCGCCGTGGCGCTGCGGTACATCGCCCGGCACGCCCGGGGAGGACGGTGACGGCCGCCCACCCGCCGACGACCACCCGCCGCTGAACCCCCTGCTGTCAGACCACCGCTGTCAGACCACCGCTGGAAACCCGGCAACGACGAAGGAGTACGACATGGACGAGAACACCCGCTACCAGGTGCTGCGCAACGACGAGGAGCAGTACTCCCTCTGGCCGGTCGACCTCGACGTGCCCGCCGGCTGGCAGCCCGTCGGCCAGGAGGGCACCGAGGCGGAGTGCACCGCCTACGTCGACGAGGTGTGGACCGACATGCGGCCGCGGAGCCTGCGCGAGCGCATGGAGAACGCCGGATCCTGACCGGCCGCAGCACGCCCGTCCCACGACAACCCCGAGGAGCTGACCGTGACCCCTTCGCTGCGCACCGAACACCTGGAGTTCATCCCCTACCGGGCCGAGGACGAGGACGCCTTCGTCTCCCTCCTCCGCGACGCTGACGTGTGCAGCTGGATGGGCCAGGACCTGGTGCCCGAGCCGCAGATCCGCGCGCTGTTCCGCGCGATCCTGACCGACGTGTACCCGCAGCAGCTCTTCGACGTGTGGGGCCTGTGGCTGGACGGGAGGTACGCGGGCCACGCCGAGGTGAAGAAGACCGGGAACGTCGACGGCCACGAGCTGGTCACCGCCCTCGCCCCGGAGTTCTGGGGCCGGGGCCTGGGCACCGAGGTGGTCCGCGGTCTGGTCCGTTACGCCGCCGATGAGTTGGGGCTCAAGGAGGTCTACGGCATGGTGGGTGCGGAGAACGCCCCGAGCCTGGCGATGTCCCGGCGGCTGGGCTTCCGGCACCTGCGCGACGTCGTCGGGGACGACGGCTCGGTGACGAAGGTGGTGGTGCTCTCGACGACCGGCCAGGCCTGACCGGGCCCGGCCGGGTACGACCGCGGCCCGCGGCGCGTCCGGTCGCGCCGCGGGCCGCTGACGTGCGTGCCCGCTCAGCGGGCCGGTACCGCTCCGCTCGGCGCTCCCGGCCCGCTCGGTGTTCCCGCCGCGCCGCGGCCCAGCAGCAGGGCGAGGTCGTCGGCCTGGCAGCGGATCTCCGGGATGGCGGTGGTCTCCAGCAGGTTGCCGCGCCGCAGCGACCCCAGCGTCCACAGCGGCGCCGGCGCCCGGCCGCCGGTGGGGAGGAGGCGGCCGTCGGCGGCGGTGTCGAAGCCGCCGCCGACGGGGGCGGGGGAGCCGAGGCCGGTGGTGAGCAGGTCGGTGATCAGCGGGTCGTCGACCCGGGTGAGTTCGGCTTCGGAGCCGGTGCAGTTCAGCACCGCCCCCACCCGCAGCGCGCGGCCGTCGTCCAGCCACACGTCGATGACCTCGGCCACCTCGCCGGGGCCGTCCGCGGTGGTCTTGGCGTCGGACACGGTGCCCCGGCCGATGCTGACCAGACCCGCGTCGACGGCGGCGCGCAGGGCCCTCGCGCTGACCGGCGGGATCCGGTGGCGGTGGGCCTCCCAGAGCCGGAGGTCCCGGGCCAGCAGCCGGGCCTGGTCGGCGGGCGGGAGCTGCTGCCACAGGGCGCTGGTGAGGGGGCGGAGGCTGTCGACCCCGGCCCGCCAGTCGCCGTGGACGCGGCGGCAGCGGGCGATCTGGCACAGCACCGCCCGGCGCAGCGCGGGCAGCCCCGCACGGGCGTCGAGCCGCGGGACGGCCGGTGCGTCCGGGGTGGTGAGCGGGGTGGCGGCGTGCGGTCGGGGGACCAGGCCGTTCCGGGACAGGGCGTGGACGACGCGTCCGGGGCGTTGCAGGCTGAGCGCCATGTCGACCATGGTCAGGCCGGTGCCGACGAGCAGGACGTCGCGGTCCTCGGGGACGGCCGCCAGGGCGCCGGGTGCCCAGGGGTCGGCCAGGAACCGCCCGGAGTCGCGCAGCCCCGGCGGTGCCCAGGTGTGGCCGGGTGCGAAGTTGCCCAGGGCCAGCACCGCCGCGTCGACGTCGAGCGGCGGCCCGTCGCGCAGCCACAGGCGCAGCGGCGGGGTGGTCGCCGACGGTCGGTGGGTGAGCCCGACGACGCGGTCGGGCACCCGGACCAGGTCGGGGGTGCCGGGGCGGTCGGCCGCCGCCGCCAGGCTCTCGGCGAGGTAGCGGCCGAAGAGGCGCCGGGGGACGAAGTCGTGCTCGCCGCCGCGGTCGCCGAGCCAGCGCACGAAGTGGCCGGGGTCGTCCCGGTGGGCGCTCATCTGGCCGGCCCGGACGTTCAGCAGGTGGTGCGGCGCGTCGGTGCCGAACGCCAGCCCCGGGCCCGCGGGCCCGGGGTCGATGAGCCGGATCCGGGCCGGTGCGGGTCTCCCGGCGGCCGCGTGGTGGAGCAGGCGCAGCGCCGTGAGGGTGCCGGCGGCGCCTGCGCCCACCACGGCGATCTCGTGCGGGGTGCTGCTCTGGTTCACGGCGGCCGCGTCGGACGCGGCGGGAGACGTCATGCGGCCAACATCGAGCCGATCGCGCCGCCGCGTCCAACGACGGTTCATAGGCCCCTCGCCAAGCAGGACTTATGGCCCGGTGGCTCGGTGTCGCGCCGTCCGGGGCGGGGGTGATGGTCACGTAGGGTCCGGAGTTCGACACGTTCCGTCCCATAAGGAGAGTTTGGGGGCGCTCCGCCGCTCGCCGTCCGGGCCTCTGGTTAGAGGGTGTCACGAAAGCTGTTGACCTCTCGCGCGAGTCTGCGTTATAACTTCTAACGAACGCGCAAGCCTCTATCGAGCGCGGGGTCATGACAGCCGCGTTCGCAGCTCGACGGGCAACGCCCGCCCACCAACTGACACCCGACCAAGGGGAACCCATGTCCGGCACCCGCAGCACCGGCGTCCGCGCCGCCCTGTTCGCCGTCCCGCTCGTCGTCAGCCTCCTCGGCGCCGCGGCGGCGCCCGCCGGGGCCGCCACCTCGCACCCCGCCACCTCCCTGACCTGCCACGGCCAGGGCGTCGACCCCCGGGCCCAGGTCCGCTACCGGGCCGAGACGGTGATCCACGCGCCGCTGCACACCATCTGGAAGCTGCAGACCGACGTGGAGCGCTGGCCGTCCTGGCAGGGCCCCGTCGCGAGCGCGGAGCGCCTCGACGACGGCCGCCTGCGCCCGGGCTCGGCGTTCCGGTGGACGACCCCGCTCCCGCCCAACCCCGCGACCACCGCCACCAGCCTGGAGATCGTCTCGACCGTCCAGCAGCTCAAGCGGGAGTCCTGCCTCCGCTGGACCGGCCCCGCCGTCGCCGAGGGGCTGCACATCGACGGCGTCCACGTGTGGAACTTCACCCGGGTCAGGGGCGGCGTCCGGGTGAGCACCGAGGAGACCCACACCGGCCCCCAGGTCGACGCGGACGTCCCCGCCGCCACCGCGATCCTGCGCCAGGGCCTCGACGGGTGGCTGCACGACCTGAAGACCACCGCCGAGGCCGACGCCGAACAGGGCTGACAGGGCCTAGTCGGACAGGGCTTCGAGGGCGGCCCGGGCGGCGTTGTGGCCGGGGATGCCGCTGACTCCGCCGCCGCGGACGGCGCCCGCGCCGCACAGCAGGACGTTCGGGCGGGCCGTCGCCACGCCCCAGCGGGCGGCGGGGCCGTCCACCGGCCCGGTCGTGAACGGGAAGGAGAGGTCCCGGTGGAAGATGTGGCCGCCGGGCAGGCCGATCTCCCGTTCCAGATCGAGCGGGGTTTTGGCCTCCACGCAGGGCCGGCCGGTGGCGTCCGGCGCGAGGCAGTCGGCGATCGGTTCGGCCAGCACCTCGTCCAGTTGGGCCAGACTGGCCGCCAGGGCGCGCTCCTTGGCGGCCGGGTCGGTGAACAGCCGGGCGGGCATGTGCAGGCCGAACAGGGTCAGCGTCTGGAGGCCCTGGCGGACGGCTTCGGGGCCCAGGATGGTGGGGTCGGTGAGGGTGTGGCAGTAGATCTCCGACGGGGGCGCGGAGGGCATCTCGCCGGCCGCCGCCTCGGCGTAGGCGGTCTCCAACTGCCGGTAGCCCTCGGCGATGTGGAAGGTGCCCGCGAAGGCCTCCCGGGGGTCCGCGCCGGTGTCCCGGAGCCGCGGCAGCCGGCGCAGCACCAGGTTGACCTTCAGCTGGGCGCCCTCGGGCGCGGGCCCGGGCTCCTCGCCGAGGAGGCGGGCCAGGGTGGCCGGGGCGGCGTTGACCAGCACCCGGCGGCCCGCCGCGGTGGCCTCGCCGCCTTGGTGGCGGTACGTCACCTCGGCGTCGCCGTGGCCGTCGGTGGCGATGGCGGTGACCTCGCACCCGGTGCGGATCTCGGCGCCGGCGGCCAGGGCCGCCCCGGCCAGCGCGTCCGTCACCGCGCCCATGCCGCCGACCGGGACGTCCCAGTCGCCCGTCCCGTTGCCGATCACGTGGTAGAGGAAGCAGCGGTTCTGCCGGAGCGAGGGGTCGTGGGCGTGGGTGAAGGTGCCGATCAGCGCGTCCGTCAGGGCGATCCCGCGAACCAGGTCGTCGCTGAAGGTCCGTTCGATCGTCTCGCCGAGCGGCCGTTCGAACAGGGTGGTCCAGGCGTCGTCGTCGGCGATCCGCCGGCGCAGTTCGGCACGTTCGGGCAGCGGCTCGGTGAGGGTCGGGAAGACCCGTCGGGCGACCTGCCCGGTCATGCCGTAGAAGCGCTGCCAGGCCTCCCACTCCCGGTCGGTTCCGGTGAGCGCCCGGAACGCCTCCGCGGTCCGGCCGGGGTCGGCGGCGTCCACCAGCAGGCCGGTGGGCTTCCCGTCCCGGACGGTCGGCGTGTACGAGGCGATCCGGCGGCGCCGCAGGTCGAGCCGCAGGCCCAGTTCCTGGACGATCTTCCGCGGCAGCAGGCTGACCAGGTAGGAGTAGCGCGACAGCCGGGCGTCCACGCCCGGGAACGCCCGGGCGGAGACGGCGGCCCCGCCGACCCTGGGCAGCCGTTCCAGCAGCAGGACCCGGCGTCCGGCCCGGGCGAGGTAGGCGGCGGCCACCAGCCCGTTGTGGCCGCCGCCGACGATCACGGCGTCGTACCGGGCGGGGGTGGACGGGTTCGCGTTCACCCTCGCCACGCTACGGGACGGAGCCGGGCCGGGAAATGCCCCGGACACGACGGCCCCGGAACGCCGCAGGGCCCCCTCGCAGCGGTTCGCGAGGGGGCCCTGCGGTGTCCGGCCGGTCAGCGGCCGCCGTGGATCAGTTCGACGGAGAAGCCGTGGTCGGTGGCGACGGTGGGCGTTTTGACCTGAGTGACCCCGGTCGCGGCGTCGTAGTACCAGCCCGAGGCGGCCGAGTCGAGCGCCGCCGCGGAGTCCAGCCGGGGCAGCGGTCCGCCCTGCGTGACGACCAGACGCGGGGCGGGCTTGCCGTGCACGGTGAAGCGGTACCCCCGCTCGGCCGGCTTTCCGGTGTAACTCCCCACGCTGGCACCGACCTTGACGACGGTGACCGGCCCGTGGGCGCGGACGTCCACCCGCTGGGTGGCCGAGGCGCCGGCGGCGAAGCCGCGGGTGACGCCGTCGTCCTCGTACAGGGTGTAGGAGGAGTCGCCCTGCGGGTAGAGGTCGTAGTCGAGCCGGGTGCGGTCCCGGTTCTCCCAGGACAGCGTGCCCTCGGGCCACATCGGCACGATCGAGCCGCCCTTGACGAACAGCGGCAGGGTGTCCAGCGGCGCGGAGTAGCCGTTGATCGTGGTGGGGCCCTGGTAGGTGCGCCCGGTCCAGTAGTCGGTCCAGGTGCCCTTGGGCAGGTAGATGCCGTCGCGCACCGAGGTGTCCGAGTAGACCGGCGCGACGAGGAAGTCCGGCCCGGCCAGGAACTCGTACTCGGCGTTCGGGCCGAGGGCCGCCGGGTCGTCCGGGTACTCCAGGGCGAGCGGACGCACCGCGCCGACGCCCGTCCTGGTGGCCTCCGCCGACAGCGTGTACATGTACGGCAGCAGCCGCTCCTTCAGCTGGAGGTACTTGCGGTTGATCGAGGTGTAGGGCTCGCCGTCCAGCCAGGGCTGCTGGTCGCGCTGCTCCTTGCCGGCCATGTCCCTGGCCCAGCCGTCCATGGTCATGATGGCCGGGAGGAAGGACTTCCACTGGAGGTCGCGGGTGTACATCTTCGGGTCGCGGCGGTAGATGGAGCCGACGTCGCCGGTGTTGTAGGCGATGCCGGACATGGTGGCGCCGGCGTAGGTGGGGATCTGCCAGCGGATGTAGTCCCAGGACAGGCTCTGGTCGCCGCTCCACAGGACGCCGCAGCGCTGGGCGCCGGCCCAGGAGACGGGCAGCCAGACGAAGCCGCGGGCGTTGCTGCCGTCCTCGATGCCGGCCTTGGCCTGGTCGCAGGCGTTCAGCGCGAAGTCGTAGCCGTTGCCGACCCAGGCGACGTCGAGCTTGCGCACCAGCGCGCCGGCCTTGACCTCGGCGGCCTGGTCGGGCAGGCCGTTCTGGGTCCAGAGCCCGAGCTGGGCGTGGTCCTTGCGCAGGCCCTCGCCGGTCTGGGCGAGGTTCTCGTAGCCGCAGCCGTAGCCGTCGTTGACGAGCATCCAGCCGAGCGGCATCTGGTTCTGCACGTAGCCGTCGGCGACCTTGAGCGCGTCGGTGGTGTGGCGTTCGCCGCGGTTGGCGTTGTGCAGGTAGCAGTCGGAGTCGCCGGGCTCCAGACCGTAGACGGGCGGCATGAAGGGCTTGCCGACCAGGGTGGTGTACTTGCCGATCACCGACTTGACGTCACCGGTGAAGTAGTAGGCGTCCAGGCGCCGTTCCTGCTGTCCGGTGCGCACGGGCGAGCCGAAGTCGTAGGTGCCCGGCGCGAAGGTGTTGCGGAAGACGCCGTAGCCGGCGGTGGAGATGTAGAACGGCTGCGAGTTGTTGTAGCCGCCCTCGTTCCAGTTGGTGCTGTTGGCGACGTGGACGGTCTTGTCCCGGTGGGAGAAGGAGCCGTTCTGCTCGCCGCCGCCGAAGAACTGCTCGTCGGCGCCGCGGACCAGGCTCTGCCGCAGCCCGCTGGTGGACCAGCGCAGCGGGGCGTCCTCCTGCCAGACGGCGGTGCGGTTGTCGGCCTTGTACAGGCCGAACCTCAGGGGGTGCTTGTAGACCCGCAGCACCTGGTCCTTGGAGCGGATGCCGTAGTAGTCGCCGGCGTCGAACGACGAGGTGTTGCGCTGGAGTTCGGGCTGCTTGCGGATGATCGTGCTGCCGGCCGGGTCGGTGAGCACGCCGTCCGGGGCGGCGCGCAGCCGCAGCTGGTCGTCGGCGAGGAAGTCGACCTTGGCCTTGAGGGTGCCGGCGGCGATGTCGTAGCTGCCCTGGCCGCCGGAGAAGGAGGTGAGGTTTCCCGCGTCGGCGGTCTGCGGCAGGTAGGCGCGGCCGGTGAAGGAGCCGCCGTGCACGTCGTAGGGGACGACCAGGACGTGGTAGGTGCCCGAGGCCTTCGGGATGACGGTCGCCTCGGGGTTGGCGGTGCCCGCGCTCTCGGCGACCTCCTTGCCGTTGGCGTCGTAGATGTAGAGGTCGAAGTCGTCGGTGGGGTTCTGCCACTGGATCGAGAGCGGGACGCCGCCCTCGGGGTTGTCGTCCCAGTAGCCGGCGGGCGCGTCGACGGTCAGGTCGAAGCGGCCGCAGACCGTGCCGTCCGGGTCCTGGGCGGCGGACGGGCAGGAGGAGGCGCCGCCGAGGGTGCCCTTGGCGTACGTGGGGCTCTGCCAGGTGGTGCTCTGGTGGCTGCCGTCGAGGACGGCGGAGCCGGGGGTGGCGGCGCGGGCCGGCAGGGTGGGCCCGGCCACGGCGGCGATGCTGGTGAGGGCCACGGTGAGGGCGGCCCGGCGGAGGCGAGGTCGTACCAAGCGCACGGTGTGTTCTCCCGTCGGATGAGCAAGAGATGTTCACTTACTGCGCGAAGCTGCTTGAACATGGGGGAATACAAGCAACATTCACAGTTGTGGCCGGTCCATGTCAATGGCAGGGTCGCCGTTCCCGACGCCCCGGACGGCCGGGGCTACTTGACCGATCCGGCGGTCAGCCCGGAGACCACGTGGCGCTCGATGACGGCGAACAGCACCACGACCGGCACGATCGCGACGACCGATCCGGCGAACAGGTAGTTCCACTCCACGGTGTAGTTGCCGATGAAGCCGTTGATGCCGACGGTCAGCGGCTGGCTCTCCGGGGCCGTCGACAGGGTCAGGCCCATCACGAACTCGTTCCAGGCCGAGATGAAGGTGAAGATCACCGCGGTGACCACGCCCGGCATGGCCAGCGGCAGCACCACCCGGCGCAGCGCCCCGAGCCGGCCGAGGCCGTCGAGCAGCGCGGCCTCCTCCAACTCGACCGGGATCGAGCCGATGTAGGCGGTGAGGATCCAGACGGCGAAGGCCAGGTTGAAGGCGGCGTTGCAGAGGATCAGCGTCCAGACCGAGTTGAGCATGTCCAGCTGGTAGAACTCGCGGTAGAGGCCCACCAGCAGCGAGGTCGGCTGGAACATCTGGGTGACCAGGACGAGCAGCAGGAAGAGCTTGCGGCCCCGGTACCTGAACCGCGCGGTGCAGTAGGCGGCGGGCAGCGCGACCAGCAGCGCCAGCACGGTGGAGCCGCCGGCGACCAGCAGGGTGACCTTGAGGTTGGCGCCGAGCGTCGACTCGCGCCAGACGTCGACGAAGTTGGACCAGGCGGGGTGGTGCGGCAGGTAGCCCGCGTCGCGCAGCTCGTCGGCGGGGCGCAGCGCCGTGACGGCCATCTCCAGGTACGGGAGCAGGAAGACCGCCGCCAGCAGCCAGGCGGCCGCCGCCATGACCAGGGTGCGCGGCCGGATCCGGCGCGTGGGCGGGCGGGCCGTCAACGCTCCTCCCCGTTCCAGCGGCCGACCTTGAGGAAGACGAGCACCATGAGCACCACCAGGGCGAAGTTGACCACCGACATGGCGGCGGACTCGCCGATGTCGGTGTTCTTCAGCTGGTACATGAACACCGTGCTGGTGGCCGTGGCGCTGCCGGGGCCGCCCTGGGTCATGCCCCAGATGACGGGGAAGGAGTTGAAGACGTTGATCAGGTTGATCACGAGGCCGACCAGGAAGGCCGGGCGCAGCAGCGGCAGGGTGATCCTCCGGTAGGCCTGCCACGGGGAGGCGCCGTCCACCCGGGCCGCCTCGTACAGCTCGCCGGGGACGGTCTGCAGGCCGGCGAGCAGGGTGTAGGTGGTGAACGGCAGCGAGACGAAGACGGCGACGAGGACCATCCAGGGCCAGGCGGTCGAAGGGTCGCCGAGCCAGTCCCGGGGGCCGTCGACCAGGCCGAGGTCGGTCAGCGCGGTGTTGAGCACGCCGGCCGTCCGGTCGAGCATCCACCGGAAGCCGATGGCGGTCATCAGGACGGACGCCGCCCAGGGGGCGATCAGGGCCCAGCGGGCGAACCTGCGCCCGGGGAACCGCTGGTTGAACAGCTGGGCCAGGCCGAGCGAGAGCGCCATCGTCAGGCCGACGACGGCCACCGTCCAGACCACCGTCGAGAGCAGCACCCGGCCGAGGTCGGCCTCGCCGAAGAGCTTGCGGTACTTGTCCAGCCCGGCGGAGCCGCGGACGAACCCGCTGGTGCTGATGCGCAGGAACGAGGTGCGGACCATCTCGTAGACGGGCCACAGGACGACGGCCAGGATCAGCAGGACGGCCGGGGCGATCCACGGCAGCGGTCCGAGCCGGCCGGGGCCGGAGCCCGTCCGGGCGGGCCGGCCGGGCCCGGGGGCTCGGGGGGTGGGGGAGTCGAGGGACACGGCGGTGCCTTTCGGACGGGGCGCGGGCCGGGGCGGGCGTGCCCTACTTGTTCGCGACGGCGTCCCGGGCCTTCTTCTGCAGGTCGCCGAGCACCTTGGCCGGGTCCCCGGTGACGGCGGTGCCGATGCTCTTCTTGAGCTCGGCCGAGACCGCGTCCCAGGTGGTGTTGCCGAGCGGGTAGAAGACGGCGTTCGGCAGGAGGGCGAAGAACGGTTCGAGGTCCTTGTGCTTGCCGCTGGCGGTCATCTCGCGCAGGGTGCTCTGGGTGACCGGCATCAGGTTGTAGGTCTCGTCGAAGGCGAGCGTGTTGTCCTTGGAGTACGCGAAGTCGAGGAACTTCCTGATCTGGTCGCGGTGGCCGTTCTTCTTGAAGGCCATCGTCCAGTCCGCGACGCCGAGGGTGGAGGCGAGCGGGCCGGTCCTGCCGGGGATGGGCGCGACGCCGTAGTCGACCTTGCCGTCCTTGGCCATCTGGATCAGCGAGGGGTGGCCGTCGGCCATGGCGGCCTTGCCCGCGGCGAAGTCGGCGAAGGCGGTCTTGCGGTCGGTGGTGGCCGGGTTGGCGTAGGTCAGGCCGGGGTCGACGAGGTTGGTCTTGAGCCAGCGGAAGGTGTCGACGTCGGCCTGGCTGTCGATGGCGTACGTGCCGTCCTCGGCGGTGGGGCCGCCGCCGTTGCCGAGCTCCCAGATCATGCTCTCGCCCTGGGCCTCCTCCGGGCCGAGCGGCAGCGCGTACGGGGTGACCCCGGACGCCTTGGCCTTGATCAGTTCGGCGTCCTTGCGCACCTCGTCCCAGGTGGCGGGCGGCTGGGTGATGCCGGCCTGCTGGAAGACGGCCTTGTTGTAGAAGAGGGCGCGGGCGGAGGAGACGAACGGGATGCCGTACTGCACACCGTCGACCCGGCCGGCCTGGGCGAAGCTCGGGATCAGGTCGGCCCGGGTGCCGGCGGACAGGACGTCCTCGGCCTTGTAGAGGAGGTCGTCGGCGACCTTGTCGGCGTAGCCCCCGGTCTGCAGGACGTCGGGGACGTTGCCGCTCTGGATCATCGTCTTGACCTGCTTGTCGATGTCGTTCCAGTTCATCACCTGGACGTCGACCTTGATGCCGGGGTTGGCCGCGGTGAACGCGGTGGCGACGCCGTTCCAGTAGGCCTTGGAGCTGTTGGACTCCTTCTCGCCGTAGTCGGCGGCGACGAGTTTGAGTGTCACGGCGCCGTTCGGGGAGGACCCGCCGCCACTGCTGCCGCCGCACGCCGTGAGGGCGAGCGCGCCGACGGCACAGGCCGCCCAGAGGGTCCGTACACGTGTGTTCACCGCAGTTACCGCCTTCGTACGCCGCTTGATCCTAGTTGCTTGAAGAGCGCTGGTTCTGAGCAGATTCGAAAGAGCGTGGCGTCGGGCAGTATTCACGAGGCGGACCGGCGGGGTCGAGGTGTCGCCCGGATGTCGTTATCGGACCGTTGCATGACAACTGGCGGGGCGACAGCGAGCCCGGCCGGTCCTCCCCGGCCGGGCACCCCGCGTGAACAGGTCAGACGCGCGCGACCCGGACCCCGCAGGCGGCGATCGCCTTCTCCTGGGCCGGGGTGGCCTCGTCGTCGGTGACGAGGTCGTGCACCTCGGCGAGCGGGCAGATCTTGGCGAAGGTCACCCGGCCGATCTTGGTGCTGTCCGCCAGGACCACCGACCGCGCGCTGGCGTG
This sequence comes from Kitasatospora sp. NPDC098663, assembly GCF_044760075.1. Taxonomy (NCBI): domain Bacteria; kingdom Bacillati; phylum Actinomycetota; class Actinomycetes; order Kitasatosporales; family Streptomycetaceae; genus Kitasatospora; species Kitasatospora sp. NPDC098663. Next base: position 64,346 of record NZ_JBIWAP010000036.1, read on the forward strand.
CAGGAACGCGCGGTCGGTCTGGGCCTCCATCTCGTCGTGCGTCGTGCAGCCGTCCTGCGCGGTCAGGCCGTCCACCCCGATGAACGCGAGGTCCAGGTGGTACTGGGCGAGCATCCGGTCGGCGGCCGGCCCCACCAGCTCGTAACTCGTGGTCCGGGCCAGGCCGCCGACCACCACCAGGCGGACCTCCGGCCGGACGATGAGGTCCGCCGCGATGTTGACCGCGTTGGTCACGATGGTGATCCCGCCGCGCTCGGCCAGCACCCGGGCCAGCTCGCTCGTCGTCGTGCCGCCGGTCAGGCCCACCACGGCGCCGTCCGGCACCAGCCGGTCGGCCGCCAGCGCGATCCGCCGCTTCTCCGCCTGCCGCGTCCCGTGCTTGTGGCGCAGCGGCAGTTCGAGGTTGACGGCACCGGTGACCGCCCCGCCACGGGTGCGGTGCAGCAGGCCCTGGTCGTGCAGTTCCTGGAGGTCCCGGCGGACGGTGGCCGGTGACACCTGGAGGAGACCGGCCAGCTCGTGCACATCGGCGCTGCCCGCCTCGGTGATGTGGGCGAGGATCCGGGCGGTACGGTCGGCTTTGAGCATGGCCGCAGTCTAGGGCGTGTCCGTTGGATCACACCGGGCCCGTGTGGCGGCGGCCTGTGCGCAGAACCGAACACCGGGAGGGCCGGAGCCGGCCGGGGCAGCCCGGAGCGGGGGCGTCACCGGGTGGCGAAGACCCAGCGGTCGGCGGCGAAGGCGTCGTGGGGTTCGGGCCGGGGGCCGCGGCCGTAGTGGCGGGTGAAGTCGAACGGGGTGTGGACGGTGGTGGACCAGCCGCGCGCGGTGAGATCGGCGGTGGTGTCGGGGCGGGGCCCGGCGTCGAACAGGGCGGGCAGGTCGACGCCGAGCCGCTCGCGGGCGGCCGTGTAGACGGGGTTGTCGCGGACCGCCGCGGACACCGGTCCGAGCCTGGCCTCGTACGCCAAGGTGCTTCCGGCGGCGCCGAGTCGGTCGACGGCGGCCGCGAGCCGCTGTTCGGCGGCGGCGGGCAGGTAGGGCAGCAGGCCCTCGGCGAGCCAGGCGGTCGGCTCGGCGGACTGGAAGCCGGCCGCGGTGAGGGCGTCGGCCCAGTCGCCGCGCAGGTCGGCGGCCACCGGTACGCGGCGCGCCGCCGACCGGGCGCCGGCCCGGTCGAGGACGCGCTGCTTGAACGCGAGGACCTCGGGCCGGTCGACCTCGAAGACGGCGAGGTCGGCGGGCCAGTCGAGCCGGAAGGCCCGGGTGTCCAGGCCGGCGCCGAGCAGGACCACCTGGCGGACGCCCAGGTGGGCGGACCACAGCAACTGGTCGTCCAGCGCCCTGGTCCGCAGGGCGAAGTAGCGGCCGAGCCGCCCCCAGAGCGGATCGGCCTCGCCGCCCGGGACGTCCCGGGGGTGGACCGGCCAGTGTGCGGAGGCCCGGGCGGCGCGCACGAAGTGCTCGGCGTGGGCGTCCCGGGCGAGGGCGTCGGGGCGGTGGGTCTCGATCGCGCGGGCGGCGGCGACCATCAGGGCGGTCGGTCCGACGCCCTCGTCGACGCCGGCACGGGGGCGGGCGGCGGTGGCCATGGTCCCTCCTGGTGTTCGGACTTCGGGAAGCCGCGGCCAGGTCCTGTCCGGCGCGATCGGCCGGACAGGACCTGGCCGGCGGACCGGTCGTGGGTGGTGGCGCGGGCGCCGTGGGCCCGGTGCGTGAAGCGCGGGACGGCGTCGCCGGGCGGGTGCGGGGCGGCGACGCCGTCGCTCAGCCGATCCGGGCAGGTGCGCCCCGGGGGAGATCAGGCGGCCGGTCGGCCCACCAGCAGGTCGCCGGGGATGCCGGCCTTGTCCGGGGCGTAGTAGTCGCGGATCCCGGCGGCCCAGACGGCCACCGTGATGCGGTCCTCGGGGGTGGGGCCGAAGGCGTCGAAGAGGGCGTGGATGTTGGCGTGCTCGAAGCCGATCGCGGTCATCAGCGCCACGAACAGCGGGCGCTCGATCAGGCCGTCGCCGTCCGGGTCGCCGAGCGCGGCCAGGGCGTCGGCGAACTCGCCGGCGGTGGGGCCGAAGCGCTCGGGAGAGAGGACGAAGCCGCCGAACTCCTCGCGGCTGATCACGCCGTCGCCGTTGGTGTCCAACTCGCTGACCAGGGTGGTCCAGTAGCGCCGGAAGGCGGCGCGGATCGCGGCCTTCGCGGCGTCGTCCGAATCGGCGGCGGCCGCGACCACGCGGGCCGTCATCAGGTTGAAGTCGTCGACCTCGACGATGCCGTTGCGGTTGGCGTCGAACAGGGAGAAGACGAGGTCGATCCGCCGGGTGGCCTCGGTGGGCATGTGTCGCTACCTCTTTCCGTGGGTTCACGCGTGTCCGCGGGTCCACGCGTTCCGGTGGGACCGGATGGTGTGCGTCCGATCGGTCTCCCCACTATCGGCCACCCGGGTCGGGGCGGATGAGTCATGATCGAGTTCTTCACCTGATGGAGTGAACTATCATCGTTCGAAAGCCAGTTGGCGCACAAACGGACCCGCTCGGGCCGCCGGGGCGGCCGGCCGCCAGTCGGCGGGGCCGGTGGGCGGGAGGTGCCGGGGCAGGCCGGGCGTCCAGCGCCTGGTCCCGTCGGGCAGGACGGCGAGGGCCTCGACGCCGGGCCGCCGGGCGGCCCGGGCGAGCGCGCGGTCGGGGCCCATCGCGAAGGCGGCGGTGGGCCGGGCGCACGGCGGCACGGTGGACGCGGCGAGCCGGCCGGGGCGCACCGTGTTCACGGTCCGGCTGCCGCTCTGGCCTGGAGCGTGGGTGTGGTGGTGCGGAAGCGGTCGCGGTACTCGGTCGGGGTGGTGTCGAGTCGGCGGCGGAAGGCCCGGACCAGGGTGTCGGTGGTGCCGAACCCGCAGTCGGTGGCGACGCGTTCGAGCGTGGCGTCGGTGGATTCGAGCTGGTGGCGGGCGAGCTCGACCCGGGCCGACTCGATGTAGGCGCTGGGCGTGGTGCCCAGTTCGGCCTTGAAGATCCGGGTCAACTGCCGTTCGCTGACGTGGGCGTGGGCGGCGAGATCGGGGACGGTGAGCCGGCCGGTGAGGTTGCGCAGGACGTGGTGGCGCAGCTCCTCGACCCGCCGGGTGGTGGAGACGGGTTCCAGCGGGACACTGAACTGGCTCTGGCCGCTGGGGCGTTTGAGGTACATCACGAGCTGGCGGGCGACCCTCAGCGCGAGCTCCTCGCCGAAGTCCTCGGCGACCAGGGCGAGGGAGAGGTCGAGGCAGGCGCTGATGCCCGCGCCGGTCCAGACGTCGCCCTCGCGGATGAAGATCGGGTCGGCGTCCACCTCGATCTCCGGGTACTCGGCGGCCAGTTGCGCGGCGGTCGACCAGTGGGTGGTGGCGCGCTTGCCGTCGAGGAGCCCGGCGGCGGCGAGCAGGTGCGCGCCGACGCAGACCGAGGCGATGCGGCGTGAGCGCCCGGCGAGGGTGCGCACCCGGTCGACCACGGCCGGGTCGGTGCGCGGGTGGACCCGGTGCGGGCCGTCCACCTCGACGGCGCCGGGCACCAGCAGGGTGTCGATGGCGCTCGCGGCGGCCTCGTCGAAGGTGAGGTCGGGCAGGATCCGCACGCCGGCGGCGGTGGTGACCGGGTCCGTGGTCGCGGCGGCGAGGACGACGCGGTAGCCGGTCGCGTCGCCGGTCTCCCGCCGGACGAGGGAGAACACCTCGGGCGGTCCGGTGACGTCGAGCAGGTCGACGCCCTCGAACAGGACGATGACGATCAGTCGTTGTTCGGCGCCCACGGCCCCACCTGCGCTCTCTTCGTGCTCTCTCGATGTCGGAATCTGCAGGTTAGATGGCATTGCCGACATCCGGTGGCCGATCGTAGCGTTCCGGGGGTGGGCCGCCGCGGCCGTCGCAGTCGCCGCCCGCCCTTACCCGTGTACCGAACCGAAGGTGGTCCCCCCATGCCCACGACGACCCTGCGCGCCCTGAACGACCTCGACGAGACGCCCGCCACGCTCGCCGCGTCCGCGCTGATCCTGATCGACTACCAGAACACCTACGTGCGCGGCGTGATGGAGCTGGAGGGCTGGCGGGAGGCGCTGGACGCGGCCGCGGCCCTGCTCGCCCGGGCGCGTGCGGCGGGTGCCACGGTCATCCACGTGATCAACGACGGTGGCGCGGGCACCCCGTACGACGTCCGTGCCGAGATCGGGCGGATCCACCCCGCCGTGGCGCCGGTCGAGGGCGAGGCCGTGGTCGTCAAGCAGGCCCCGGACGCCTTCGTCGGCACCGGCCTGGGCGCCCTGCTCGACGAGGCCGGCCACCAGGACGTGGTGGTCGCGGGCTTCATGACCCACATGTGTGTGGCCTTCACCGCCGCGGGTGCCTTCCTGCGCGGCAACCGGCCGACCGTCGTCGCCGACGCCTGCGCGACCCGCCCGCTCGCCTCGGCGGGTACCCGGGTGACCGCCGCCCAGCTGCACCGCAGCGCCCTGGCGACCATCGGCGACCTGTACGGCGTGGTCGTGGAGTCCCAGGCCGCGCTGAGCTGAACCGTTCCCGCCGGGGCCCGGCCCGCCGGCCGGGCCCCGACAGCGGCGGTGTCAGGCCAGCGGGCGGCAGAGCAGCGCGTCCGGGACGCCGGCGTGCAGCCAGCGCCAGGTGAAGGCGATCCCCGCGACGTACTCGTTCGAGGCGCACTGCCCCTTGTAGGCCCCGGGCGCCCAGTCGCTGGCCGCGGAGTCGGCGCCGGTGGTGACCGGGGGCCGGTTGTCGCCGTGGTCGAACCAGAGCACCCGGCCGGTCGCGGCGGGCGGCGCGGCCGCGGCCGGGGCGCAGAGCAGGGCGGCCATCGCGTCGGCGTGGACGCTGTAGCCGACCGCGAACCGGCCGTCCGGGCACTGGAGCTTGTCGTAGCCGGGCGCCCAGTCGCCGCCGGTGACGTAGCGCTCGTCCGTGACGGTCGTCCAGGCGTCCGGCCCGGTGGCGGGCTGCCCGGCGTCGGTGCACAGGCCGCGGCCGTCACCGCGGCCGAGGCCGATCAGACGCTGGCCGTCCGGGCAGTTCCCCTTGCGGTTGCCGCTGCTCCAGTCGGGCAGGGCCAGCATCCGCCGGGAGGCGTTCTGGTCGGCGTGGTCGAGGTCGAGCAGGTTCCAGCGGGCGGCGGCCGGCACCCGGCCGGTGTACCCGGGGGCGGCGACCAGCCGGTTCCAGTACGCGGCGCGCCAGTCGCCCGGGTCCTCGACGCTCAGCCGCCGGCCCGCCCGGTCGTAGTGGAGCAGTGCCCAACTGTCCTGCGGTACACCGTCGTTGTGCCACCCGACCAGCGGCCAGACGGCGAAGTCGGTGTCGTGCTCGGCCAGGATCGCGGTGAAGCGGTCGAACCAGTCCTGCTCCTTGGCGTCGGTCGGGCCCCGCCCGCCCGCGCCGAACTCGCTGATCCAGACCGGGGCGGTGAAGTGCTGCCCGGAGCGAGTGACGAAGAGCGCCTCCTCGTCGACCACGGCGGCGAGTTGACTTGGCGTCAGATCCTGGTAGCGGGGATCGCCGGTGGCGCCCGGACCGCTGCCCGCGCCGGTGTTGGCCGAGCCGGTGTACCCGTAGAAGTGCGCCGAGTACACCAGTTTGCCCGAGTCGATCAGGGTGTGGGAGAGCGTGGCCACCGGCTTGAGCATCGGACGGCCGTGCGGCAGGCCCGCCAGCGGGACGCCCTGCCAGTTGATGCCCTCCATGATGATCAGCAGGTCGGGGGCGGCCCGGAGGATCCGGTTGCCCGCCTCCTCGAAGGCGGCGTACGCGTCGTGGGCGTCGCCCAGGCCCCAGTTGGGGTCGTCCCAGGTGTCGCGGCGGACCTCGTTGCGCAGGTCGGCGCCGACCACGCGCTTGTCGGCCCGGTACCGGTTCACCATGAACAGCCAGTCCTGCTCCCACGTCTCGGTGGACTGGCCGCTGTTCCACCGCTCGTTGCCGTCCAGGCCGCAGCAGAACCGGTACCCGGTGGTGTGGTTGTTGAGGATCACCGCGAACCCGTCGGCGGTGAGCGCCGCCACCACCGCGTCGTACACCTCCAGCGGGGTGCGGCCGCGAAGCCCGGGGTTGGCGGCGACGGCGGCGTCCGGGACGGCGGCGGTGTCCCGGATCATCGCGTCCGCGAACGGCAGGCGGACGCTGTTCAGCCCGAGGCTGTGGAAGCCCGCCAAGATCTCGGGCAGCGGCGCCCGGTCGAGTCCGAGCGGCAGGTTGTACGAGACCTGGCCGGCCTGGTTGTTCGCCGGATCGGTGGTCGAGCCGCTGCCCTGCCAGGTGCCCTGCGCGCCGGACCAGTTGCCGGACTTCAGCTTGAACCGGTCGCCCGACGCGTCGACGACGTACCGCCCCCGGGTGCTGAGCGGCCCCGCCCAGGAGGCCGCCAACTGCGCGCCGCTGAGCGGCACCGGGGCGGCGGTGTCGGTGGCGGCGGCCGGAGAGGTGGCCCCCGCAGGGGTGGTCGCAGGAGTGGCCACCGCCACAACGAGCAACGCGGACAAAGCCGTTGCTGCGGACAGTACGCGGAGCGCGAGTCTTCTCATGAGGGTCCCCGGCGGTGAGGGTGGGCGGGTGTCCGTACACGGTCACCCGGGATCCTGGCACAGCCGCGCCCCGCCCGGCAGTCCTCCGGTCCACCCCGTCCGCCCTCTGGACGAATACCTCTCACTGAGAGCTAAAATCGGAGGTATGAGTGCGACACCGGAAACGCTCGCCCCCGCACCGGCCGCCGACCCCCTGGCGACCCCCGATCCCGACGTGGCCGACGAACTCTCCGCCCTGCTGGTCGGCATCCAGCGCCTGGTCCGCCGCCGGCTGCGGCAGGGACTCACCGAACCGAGACTGCGCGGAGCGCAGATCGAACTGCTCCGCCTGGTGATGGACACCCCCGGGCTGCGGGTGTCCGACGCGGCCGAGGAGCTGTGCCTCGCCGGCAACTCGGTCTCCACCCTGGTCAACCAGCTGGTCGCGCTGCGGCTGCTGCGCCGGGAGGTGGACCCGGCCGACCGCCGGGCCGCCCTGCTGTACGCCACCGACGAGGCCGTCGAGCGCCTCGCGGTCTGGCGGGCCCGGCGCGCCGCGCTGGTGGGGGAGGTGGTGGCCGGCCTGCCCGCCGACTCCCGGGCGGCCCTGGCCGCCGCGGTGCCCGCGCTGCGCGAGGTGGCGACGGGCCTGCGCACCCGACCCGGTGAGCCGGGGGAGGAGGAGCGATGACGTTCCCGGAGAACGGCGGCGACGAGGCGGTGGCCTGCCGCGGTCTGGAGTACACCTTCCACCACGGGCGCGGGAAGGATGCCGGCACCAAGGCCGTCGACGGTGTCGACCTGACGGTGCGCACCGGCGAGGTGTTCGGCCTGCTCGGCCCCAACGGCGCGGGCAAGACCACCACGATCCGGGCGATCACCACCCTGCTGCCGGTCCGCGCCGGCATGGTGCGGGTCTTCGGCCACGACCCCGCCCGGCAGCGGATGAACGTCCGCCGGCTGCTCGGCTACGTGCCGCAGCAGCTCTCCGCGGACGGCGGGCTGACCGGTCGGGAGAACGTCGCGCTGTTCGCCCGCGTGTTCGACGTGTCGCACGGCGAGCGCCGCGAGCGGGTCGCCCAGGCGCTGGCCGCCGTCGGCCTCGCCGACGCGGCCGACCGGATGGCCGGCACCTACTCCGGCGGCATGGTCCGCCGGCTGGAGCTCGCCCAGGCCCTGGTCAGCGCCCCGCGCCTGCTGGTGATGGACGAGCCGACCATCGGCCTGGACCCGATCGCCCGAACCGGCGTCTGGGAGTGCGTCGAGGCGGTCCGCCAGGCCACCGGGATGACGGTGCTGGTCACCACCCACTACATGGACGAGGCCGACCGCTACTGCGACCGGATCGCCCTGATGGACCGCGGCCGGATCCGCGCGCTCGGCACCACCGAGGAGCTGAAGACCGTGGTCCGCGCCCAGGACCCGCAGCTCACCGACCCCAGTCTGGACGACGTGTTCCGCCACTTCGCGGGCCGCGAGCTGGCCCCCGGCGAGGCCCCGGAAGGAGAGTTCAGCGATGTCCGCCGTACCCGCCGCACCGCCTCCCGCGTCGGCTGAGCCCCCGGGCCCCGCCGCCGCCGCCACTGCCACTGCCTCTGCCACCGCGACCGCCGCCCGCCCCGACCTCGGCCTGCTGCTGGTCCCCCCGCGCGCCCGCACCGGCTGGCGGCTGGTGCCCGCCCGGACGCTGGCGATGTGCACCGTCGAGCTGCAGAAGCTGCGCCACGACCGCACCGAGCTCTACACCCGGGCGGTGCAGCCCGCGCTGTGGCTGCTGATCTTCGGGGAGACCTTCACCCGGCTGAAGGCCATCCCCACCGGCGGCATCCCCTACCTGGACTTCCTGGCCCCCGGGATCATCGCCCAGTCCGCCATGTTCATCGCGATCTTCTACGGCATCATGATCATCTGGGAGCGGGACTCCGGGGTGCTCACCAAACTTCTGGTCACCCCCACCCCGCGCGCCGCGCTGGTGACCGGCAAGGCCTTCGCCGCCGGGGTGAAGGCGGTGATCCAGGCCGTCGTCGTGGTGGTGATCGCCGCTCTGCTCGGAGTCGCGATGACCTGGAACCCGCTGCGGCTGCTCGGGGTCGTGGTCGCCGTGCTGCTCGGCTCGGCGTTCTTCTCCTGCCTCTCGATGACCATCGCCGGCATCGTGCTCACCCGTGACCGACTGATGGGCATCGGCCAGGCGATCACCATGCCGCTCTTCTTCGGCTCCAACGCCCTCTACCCGGTGGACCTGATGCCGGGCTGGCTCCAGGTGGTCAGCCGGGCCAACCCGCTCAGCTACCAGGTCGATGCCCTGCGCGGCCTGCTGATCGGCACCCGCGCCCACCTCCCGCTCGACTTCGCTGTCCTGACCCTGGCCACCGTGCTCGGTATCACCGCGGCCTCCGCCCTCCTCGGCCGTCTGGCCCGCTGACGCCCGCGCCGCCGCGTGCGACCGCCGGCCCGCGCGGGATCAGCCGCGCGGCTGGCGGGGCAGGGCGAGGGTGAGGGCCTCGGGGGAGGCGGGCGGAAGGGCGAGGGCGGAGACGGTCTCGGCGGGGAGCGGGCGCAGACCGAGCAGGGCGGTGGCCAGGCGGGTGGTGGCCCGGTGCCAGTCGGGGATGCGCTGGAGCATGGCGTGGCCGCTGCCGGTGACGGTGTAGCCGCAGACGCGGGCGCCGGCGGCCCGGCTCCGGGCGGCGAAGGCCCGGGTCTCGGCGGGCGGGGTGACCTTGTCGCGGTCGCCGTGCAGCAGCAGGACGTCCCGTCCGGCCAGTTGCTCGCACGGATCCTCGGCCGGGCACCAGGGGGCGAGGGCGACCAGGCCGGTGACGGCCGGGTGACCGCCGGCCCGCAGGGCCGCGCGCCCGCCCATCGAGTGCCCGATCAGGACGGTCGGCACCTCGCCCAGCTCCCGGGCCAGCTCGTCGAGGGCGGCGAGGGCGTCCAGCGCGGCGTCGGCGCGCTGCCCGTTCCAGCCCCGGTGGCGGTAGCGGACGGTGCCGACGGCCACGTCGGCGCCGGCGGTGTCCTTGGCGAGGGAACGCAGGAAGCCGTGCATCCGCAGCAGCGGCAGGTTGACCGGACCGGGCCGGGAGAGGTTGTGCTCCTCGCCGCCGTGCAGCACCAGGACGGCGGCGCGCGGCGCCTCGGGCCGTACCCGCCAGCGCAGTGCCGGGTGCCCGGCCGTGCTGCCGGTCGTCGCGCCGCCGTCCACCATGTCGCTGCTCACACCCGCACCGTCCCGTCCCGTCCCGCCCCCGTTCCCTGCCCTTGAACATCACTTTACGCGGGGCGTCTACGGGCCCGTTTCACCCGGGGGGAGCAGCCCGGGGACCAGGGGCGCGCGGGCCGGGCGGGGTGCTGCTATCCACGAAGGGGGGGCCGCACGCGCCGCTCGTGGCGCCGTGTCACCGAGTGGAGGACTCCGTGGCTCAGCAGCTCGCACTCTCCGTGGACTTCGGATCGGGTTTCACCGACGCCTGGTCCAAGATCGCGAAATTCATCCCGCAGTTCATCGCCTTCCTGGCGATCCTGGTCATCGGCTGGATCGTGGCGAAGGCGATCGCCAAGGTCCTGGACCGCGTGCTGCGCAAGGTCGGCTCGGAGCGGGTCGCCGAGCGGGCCGGGATGGCCCGCCACCTGAGCGGGTCGAACTACGACATGACCGGCATCATCTGCAAGATCGTCTACTACGCGATCCTGCTGATGGTGCTGCAACTGGCGTTCGGCGTCTTCGGCCCGAACCCGATCAGCGTGATGATCCACAGCATCGTCGCCTGGCTGCCCAGGGGCATCGTGGCGGTCGCGATCGTGGTGGTCGCGATGGCCATCGCCAACGGCGTCCGCGACATCGTGCGCAACGCGCTCGCCGGCGCCTCGTACGGCCGGACGGTCGCCACGATCGCCTGGGCGTTCATCGTCGCGCTGGGCGTGATCGCGGCGCTCGGTCAGGCCGGGATCGCCACCGCGATCACCGGACCGGTGCTGATCGCGGTGCTCGCCACGATCGCCGGTGTGCTGGTGGTGGGCGTCGGTGGCGGCCTGATCCTGCCGATGCGCCAGCGCTGGGAGCGCTGGCTGGGCCACGCCGAGCAGGAGAGCGCCAAACTGCGCGGCAGCGCCTACCAGGCGGGCCGGGCGGACGTGCTGGCCAACCAGCCGACCCGGCCGACCACCCAGGCCGCTCCGGGCACCACCCCGCCGCCGCCCGGCATCGACCCGGGCCGCCCGGGCGACCAGCCGAGCTAGGGCGGGCGTGTCCTGGGTCGTGGCGACCCGCAGCGGGTTCAGGCCCGCAGCAGGCCCTGCTCGCGCACCAGCCAGCAGATCGCGGTCAGCCGGTGCACCGCGTAGTCGTACCCCACCGGCTCCCGCCAGCCGATCTCGGTGAGCGCGTCCAGGAAGCCGAGCGCGTAGTCCGACAGTTCCTCACGGTCCAGGGGCCGGGGCGCCAGCTCCGGCCCCTGCGCGTACAGCAGTTCGCGCAGCATCGCGACGTGCTGGTCGACCATCGCGACGAAGCCGGGCTCGAAGGCGAACTCGGACAGCCGTGGCGTGAACGCGGCGACGATGCCGGGCAGCGGGCAGCCGGCCGGCTCGTCGGGGAAGCGCCGGAAGGACTCGTCGGGGGTGGCGAACATCCGTCCACGGTAGGCGAGCGGGTCGGCCGGACCGGCGGCTCGTGACGGTTCCGTGCTGAGACCTTGGCCACCTTCGGGAGCTTCGGCGGCTTGGCCGGTTCTCCGCGCGGATCCGCGGGTGGTCTGCACCAGAATGGTCCGCATGGATCTCCGCATCTTCACCGAACCGCAGCAGGGCGCGAGCTACGACACCCTCCTGGCGGTCGCCCGGGCCGCCGAGGACCTGGGCGCCTTCAGCGCCTTCTTCCGCTCCGACCACTACCTGAAGATGGGCGACGTCGACGGCCTGCCCGGGCCGACCGACGCCTGGATCACCCTGGCCGGCCTCGCCCGCGACACCCGCACCATCCGCCTCGGCACCCTGATGACCGCCGCCACCTTCCGCCTGCCCGGCGTCACCGCGATCCAGGTCGCCCAGGTGGACGCGATGAGCGGCGGCCGGGTCGAGTTCGGCCTCGGCGCCGGCTGGTACGAGGCCGAGCACGCCGCCTACGGCATCCCCTTCCCGAAGGAGAAGTTCGGGCGGCTGGAGGAGCAGCTGGCGATCATCACCGGCCTGTGGAACACCAAGCTCGGCGACACCTTCGACTTCGCCGGCGAGTACTACACGCTGACCGACTCGCCGGCGCTGCCCAAGCCGGCCCAGGACCGGATCCCGGTGCTGGTCGGCGGGCTCGGCCCGAAGCGGACCCCGGCGCTGGCCGCCCGCTTCGCCGACGAGTTCAACCTGCCGTTCGCCTCGGTGGAGGACAGCGCCGCGCAGTTCGGCCGGGTCAAGGCCGCCGTCGAGAAGGCCGGGCGATCGGTCGGCGACCTGGTGTACTCCAACGCCCTGGTGGCCTGCGTCGGCCGCGACGACGCCGAGGTGGCCCGCCGGGCGGCCGTGATCGGCCGGGATGTGGACGAGCTGAAGGCCAACGGCCTGGCCGGCACCCCGGACGAGGTCGCCGAGAAGATCGGCCGGTACGCGGCCGTCGGCAGCGAGCGGGTCTACCTGCAGATCCTGGACCTGGACGACCTCGACCACCTGGAGCTCATCGCCTCCCGGGTCGCCCCCCAGCTCGGCTGACCCGCCCGCACGGCACGCCCTGATCCGGCACCGGCCGGCCGGGCCCGGCGACCACCGCTCTTTACTCGCTCTTGGGAATGCGTAATGCTCCGAGGGAGGGAACGGCGCGGGGAGGACCGGTGACCAGGACGAGAACGGCGGAGGCGGCGGCACCCCGGGTGCCGCCGCCCCCTGGCCAGGGCCCCGCCGCCGCCCCGCAGGCCTTACGGGTGCAGCCCGGCCTGCACGACCTGCGGGCCGGCCCCGCCCCGGTGGCGCTGCACTACCCCGCCGGCGACCTGCTGGTCGTCTCCGGGCTGCCCGGCAGCGGCAAGAGCACCCTGATGCGCCGCTGCGTGCGCGCCCCGCTGGTCGACTCCCAACTGGTCCGCGAGGAGTACGCGGCCAGACTGCCCGGCCGCCTCCCGTACGCCCTCTACCGCCCGCTGGCGCGGATCGCGCACTACCGGCGGCTGCGGCGCGCGGTGCTGGCCGGCGGGCCGCTCGCCGTCCACGACTGCGGCTCGCTGTCCTGGGTGCGGCTCTGGCTGACCCGCACCGCCGCCCGGCAGGGCCGCCGGGTGCACCTGCTGCTGCTGGACGCCGAACCGGCCGAGGCGCGGGAGGGCCAGCAGAGCCGGGGGCAGAGCGTCTCCCGCTACGCCTTCCTCCGGCACCGGGCCGCCGTCGACAGGCTGCGGCGCCGGCTCACCGGGGCCGGACGGGCGCCGGAGGGCTGTGCGTCGGCCGTGGTACTCGACCGGGCCGCCGCGCGCGCCCTGCGGGAGATCGTCTTCGCCGCGTCGTAGTCTCGGCGGGTCCGCGCCGAGCCGGGCGGGCCCGGGGCGCGGCCGACACTCCGCCAACTCCCTTGTCAGGAGCGCAGATGCGCCGTACTGCCCGGGTGCGCTCGCGTGCCCCCCGTCTGTTCCCCTGGGCTGCCGCGCTGGTCGCGGCCGCCGGTCTCAGCCAGCTCGCCGCCCCGGCCCCGCACTCCGCCGCCGCGACCCCGCGCTCTGTCGCCGCGGCCGCCGTGACCGCGGCCTGTGCGGGCTCCGACTCCGACTCCGACGCCGCCGCCCGCAAGCCGGCCGGCAGCCAGGCCGGGCGGGACCCGAACGCCGTCACCGCCGCCGAGGCCCGGGCGATGCAGGCGGATCTCGACGACCGGCTCGCCCGGCTCTCCTCCGCCCAGGCCCGGATCGGCGCCCCGACGACGGTGCCGGTCTTCGTCCACGTGATCCACGCCGGTGACACCGGCCGGCTCGACGGGGGCGTCGTCGTCGCCCAGATCGACCACCTCAACGCGACCTACGGCGGCCAGGGCGACGGCAACACCCCCAGCCAGTTCCACTTCGAGCTGGCCGGCACCGACTACACCGACAACGCCTCCTGGTACGACGGCATCACCCCCGGCTCCGGGGCCGAGGCGGCGATGAAGAACGCGCTGCGCAAGGGTGACGCCGGCACCCTCAACCTCTACACCGCCAAGCTCGGCCAGTCCCTGCTCGGCTGGTCGACCTTCCCGAGTGCCTACCGCTCGAACCCCGCCGACGACGGCGTGGTCGTCCTCGACGCCTCCCTGCCGGGCGGCGCCGCCGCCCACTACAACGAGGGCAGCAGCGCCACCCACGAGATCGGCCACTGGCTCGGCCTCTTCCACACCTTCCAGGGCGGCTGCCTGCCCCCGGGCGACTACGTGGACGACACCCCGCCCGAGCGCACCCCGGCCTACGGCTGCCCCGAGGGCCGCCACACCTGCACCGGGCCCGGCCTGGACCCGATCCACAACTTCATGGACTACAGCTACGACTCCTGCATGAGCCAGTTCACCCCCGGCCAGGTCCAGCGGATGGCCGACTCCTGGGCCGCCTACCGGAGTTGACCCGTCAGGGCCCGTTCGACGCCCCGGGCGCCCTCGCAGAACCACAGAACCACAGAACCGCAGATCGGTAGGGCCTGTTGCCATCGATCTGAATGCAAAACGCCGATCACGGCGTGGCAAATGCCGACCACGAGCCCGATCTGATCTATGTTCGGAGTGTCGGGACCGAGCAGGAACTGAGCGCCAAGGAGAAACGCCATGAGTGCCAACCCCCGGATCGTCGTCGGCGTGGACGGCTCGCCCGCCTCGGAGCAGGCGCTGCGCTGGGCGGTCGACTACGCACGGGCCGTCGGCGGGACCATCACCGCGATCGCCGCCTGGGAGTACCCGGCGTTCTACGGCTGGGCCGCGCCGAACGTGCCGTCCGCCGAGGTCTTCAACCCCGAGGAACTGGCCGGCAAGACCCTCTCCGACACCGTCGTCAGGGTCGTCGGCGACGACCCGGGCGTGCGGATCAGCGAGAGCGTGATGCCCGGCAGCGCCGCCCAGGCCCTGCTGGAGGCCGCCAAGGGCGCCGCGCTGCTCGTCGTCGGCAGCCGCGGCCTCGGCGGCTTCTCCGGCGTGCTGCTCGGCTCCGTCAGCCGCCACCTCACCGAGCACGCGCCCTGCCCGGTCGTCGTCGTCCGGGAGGGCCAGGTGGCCGAGGCCGAGTAGCGCACCGCCCCGCCGGGCCGCCGCGCGGTGGAGGATGGAGGCATGCCAGAAGGTGACTCCGTCTACCGCGCGGCGGCCCGGCTGCACGAGGTCCTCGCCGGGCAGGTGCTGACCAGCGCCGACCTGCGGGTGCCCGCGCACGCCACCGCCGTCCTCGCCGGCCGCCGGGTGCTGGAGGTCGCCCCGCGCGGCAAGCACCTGCTCACCCGCCTCGATGGCGGCCTCACCCTGCACACCCACCTGCGGATGGACGGCCGCTGGGAGGTCTACCGGCCCGGCGAGCGCTGGTCCGGCGGCCCCGCCTGGCAGATCCGCGCCGTCCTCGGCACCGAGCGGGGCACCGCCGTCGGCTACCGGCTGCCCGTCGTCGACCTGCTGCGCACCGCCGACGAGCAACGCGCCGTCGGCCACCTCGGCCCCGACCTGCTCGGCGCCGACTGGGACCCGGTGGAGGCCGTCCGCCGGCTGCTCGCCCACCCCGGCCGCCCGCTCGCCGAGGCGCTGCTGGACCAGCGCAACCTCGCCGGCATCGGCAACGTCTACGCCGCCGAACTCTGCTACCTGGCCGGCGTCACCCCGTGGACCGAGGTCGGCCAACTCCCGCGCCCCGACCGGCTGGTGGAGCGGGCCCGGGAGCTCCTCGACGCCAACCGGCTGCGCCCCGGCCACGTCACCACCGGCGACACCCGGCGCGGTCACCAGCACTGGGTCTACGGCCGGGCCGGCCGCCCCTGCCCGCGCTGCGGCACCCTCGTGCGGACCGCCCGCCAGGGCGCGCCCCCGCAGGACCGGGCGGCGTACTGGTGCCCCTACTGCCAGCGCGGCCCGGCCCCGGCCGGTACGGGTGTCAGGTCCGCTCGACCAGGGCCGGATGACGCGGGTCGTCCACCCGGACGGTGACGTCGGCGGCCTCGGCCGGGCCGGTCTCCGCCTCGTAGCGGGCGAAGGCGGGCAGCGTCCACTGCTGGTCTGCGGGCGTGCGGCGGGCCAGGGCGGTCGGGGTGAGCGCGAGGTGGACGGCCAGCTCCAGCGGCAGCCAGCGGCCGAGCAGCAGCGCGCCGTCCAGCAACAGCACGCCGCCGGGCGGCAGTTCGGCGTACGGGGCGCGGGTCGAGCGGTCCGTCACCGGGTCGCGCAGCGAGGGCAGCACGCGGCCGCTGGCACCGGGCTCCAGCGGGTCCAGTACCTCGCGCAGCAGGGCGCGGTCGTCCAGCCAGAGGTCGTGGAAGGCGTCCGCGTCCTGGTGGCCGTACTCCAGCCGGATCGAGGCCGGACGCAGGAAGCCGGCCGCCGACACCCGCAGCGCGGGGCGGCCGCGCAGCAGCAGCGGCTCCACCAGGGCGTCGGCGAGCAGGTCGGGGCGGGCGGCGGGCGCGCCGTCCACCGCGACCCGCAGCCACCGGCCGCCGGGGTCGGACAGCGCGGCGATGCGGTCGGCGAGCACGTCGGCCAGCCGGTCGGGGGAGATCGGGCGTACCTGCATCAGGCCATCCTGTCGTGCCGTCGTGGCTGTGGTGCCGTCGTGGCTGTGGTGCCGGGCGGTCAGCTGAGTGGGAGGGCGTGCAGGACGTCGTCGTGACCGACGTAGAGGTGGTTCGCGTCGACGGCGAGCGACCAGACGTCCTTGCCGGGGCCCGAGTCGAGGAACGTCCAGCGCGGCGTGCCGCTCGCGGTGTCGATCGCGCACACCCCGGCGGTCGCCGGTCCGGGGACGAACAGCGTGCCGCCGACCACCAGCGGGTGGCTGCGGCGGTCCAGCAGGAACGGCAGCCGGTAGGACCACTGCCGTGCGCCGGTGACCGCGTCGTGCCCGGTGACCAGGCCGTTGTCGCGGGCCAGGTAGACCCGTGGGCCGTCGGAGACCGCGGGCATCGCCCGCCACGACTCGCCCCGGCCGGGGGACACCGTCCAGGCCGGCTCGCCGCCGGGGCGCAGCGCACGGACGCCGCCGGCCCCGTCGGGGACGTAGACGTGCACCGGGCCGCCGACGCACCAGTCCAGGCCCCCGGCGCCGGGGGCCGTCCACAGCTCCCGGCCGTCGGCGGTGTCCCGGACCACCAGCTCGCTGCCGTTGCCCAGGTCGCGCAGGCACGGGAGGTGGCCGCCGGGCGCGGTGACCGGGGTGAACGGCTGCTCGTTGCGGTCGGTGGGGAGGTGCCACAGCATCGAGCGGTCCGCGACCCGGACGGCGAGGAGCCGGCCGTTCGGCGTCGAGCTCTCCCGCGACCAGCCCCAGACGTAGCCGTACAGGATGCCGTCGTCGAAGCCGGACAGCTCGACGGAGCCTTGCAGGTCGTCGGGCAGCGGCAGGCTCCAGTCGGCGGCGGGGTCGCCGAGGTGGCGGGCGTCCAGGTGGCCCGGGGAGGTGGTGAAGAGCCGGTCCGGTCCGAGCACCACCTTGCCGAGCACCTCCAGGTCGCTCGGCCAGTCCCCGCGCGGCCGGTCGAGGGTGAGCAGCCGCGCCGCCTCGCCGGTGGCCGGGTCCAGGACCTGGAGCCCGGCCCGGGACAGGAACACCGGCCGGGTCGGGGGGCCGGCCAGCCGCTCCGGGGTCATCGCCTCCGGCCCCCGGTACGTCCACAGCGGGGTCGGCCCGGACAGCGCGGTCGGCCGCGGCTTCGGCTGCGGAGCCGGCTGGTCCGCACCCGAACGGCCGAACGCCCACACCGCCGCACCCGCCGCCAGCACCCCGGCCCCCGCCAGCAGCCCGCGCCGGCTCAGCCGCGGCCCGTCCCCGCCCCCGCCGACCACGTCCACGGGCTCCCGCGCGGGCCCGTCCGCCTCGCCGTCCCACTGCCACGACGCCTCGCGCACGGGCCCCTCGGACGACGGCGACTGCATACCGGCTCCCACCTCCCCCATGGCGCCCCACGCGCCACCACTCGCCCGGAGGATATCGAACAGCCCCCGAACCACCCGAAATCCCCGACCCGTGGTGGAGGCCGGTCTCTCCGGGCCGTGAGGCGTGCGCCCGTCAGTGGTGCGGGGGGCGGTCGGCGAGGTCGGCGAGGACGTCGGCGTGGCAGGGGAGCGGGGCGCACCAGCAGCCGAGGCGGCGGCCGCGCAGGGGCGGGACGAGGGCGAGCAGGTCCGGGCGGGCGAGGAGGTAGGCCCGGTAGTCGGCGACCATCTGCTCGCGGGTGAGGTCGGGGCCGGGCCGGTAGGGGCAGTGCAGCGGGGATTCGGGCAGGTGCCAGCCGCCGCGGTGCATGGCGCGGCCGACGTAGACGACGTCGGCGCAGGAGGGGTCGTCGCGGTGGCCCTTGAGGTTGACCACGGTGGTGCGGCCGGAGGCGGTCGGCATGCCGCCCATGGTGGCGCAACCGGGGCCGACGGGCATCCGGAGGCCCCCGGGGGCTCGCCTTGACACGCCCCGGGGCCCGGCGTAGCAAAAGAGCATGCGCCATCCGCACGCGGGCGGCCGTGACCGGGCGGCGCCGCCCGGCCCGCACCGGCCGCTGGAGCCCGACGCCGCCCCGGCGGCGGCCGAGCGGGACGACCTGCTGACGGGTGCCGTCCGCGGGGCGCTCGGCGGCACCGGGGCGTACGGGGCGATGGTGTACCTGCGCTCGCGGGACGGCCGCTCGCTGGTGCTCTGCACGATCGCGGGCGTACCGCTGTCGATCATGAGGCCGTTCCGGCGGATCGCCGCCGCCGGGCCGCTGCCCGTCGCCGTCAGCTTCCGCACCGGGCGGACCATCACCCTCGCCGACACCGAGGACACCATGCGGCGCTTCCCGCAGCTCGCCGTCGGCATGCCGTACGACTTCGCCTCCGCCTGCGTGCCGGTGGCGAGCGGCAAGGAGCGGTTCGGGGTGCTCAGCGTGTTCTGGCCGGCCTCCGACGACGGCGTCCCGGAGGGTGCCCCGGCGCGGTTGGCGGAGGTGGCCGGGCGGCTGGCCGCCGGGCTGGCGGGCCTGGCGGCGGCCGGGCACCCGGTGGAGCCGGGCGGCGACGCGGCCGTGGTCGAGCTGCCGCCGCCGTCCGCGCCGACCTGCCGGCTCGGGATGTTCGACTGGAACGTCGCCACCGGGGCGCTGGCCGCCGACCAGCAGTTCCTCGCGATCTTCGGTCTCGAACCCGACGAGTTCGACGGCACGCTGGCCGCCCTCGGCGGCCGGATCGCCCCCGGTGACCTGCCCGGGTTCCGGGCCGCCGCCCGGACCGCCCTGGCCCGGGGCGAGGTGCTGGCGGCCAGGGTCCGGGTGCTCGGGCCGGACGGCCACCCGCACCCGGTGGAGCTCTGGGCGAGGGTGCCCGCGGCGATCTCGGACGGCCGCACCCATCTGGTCGGTGCCGTGCTGGACGCCCGCACCCTCACCGCGGCCGCGGCCGCCGTCGAGCGACTGCGCGAGGGCGTCTTCTCACTCGACCCGGACGGCCGGGTCAGCTACGCCAACCGCGCCACCGAGCCACTGCTCCAGGCACGCCGCGAGGACCTGGTCGGCCACCACCTGTGGGACGTGCTGCCCTGGCTCGCCGACCCCTTCTTCGAGAACCGCTACCGGGCCGCCCTGCTCTCCCAGCAGCCCACCGCCTTCCTGGCCGCCCGGCCGCCGGACGGCTGGCTCGCCTTCTCGCTCTACCCCGACACGCACGGAGTCACCGGCCGGGTGGTGGCCGCCGAAGCCCCGCCGGGCGCGGCCGAGCCGCGGGCCGCGCCCCCGCCGCCCACGGCCCGCGGCGGCCCCCGGACCGACGCCCCCGCCGGTATCGGCGGCACCTACCACCTGCTCCAGCTCGCCAGCGCGCTCACCGAGGCGGTCACCGTGCGCGAGGTCTGCCGGGCCGTGGCCGAGGAGATCCTGCCGGCCTTCGGCGGCCAGGAGCTCGCCATCTACGGGGTGCGCGACAAGCACCTGCACCTGATCTCGCAGACCGGCTACCCGGACGGCTTCCTGGACGGCTTCGAGGGCGCCCCGGTCGCCGCCCGCATCCCCGGCGCGGAGACGCTGAGCACCGGCACCCCGATCTTCTTCGAATCGGTCCGCGAACTCGCCGCCGCCTACCCCGGCCTCGCGCTCGACGAGATGGGCGCCTGGGCCTTCCTGCCGCTGATCGCCTCCGGCCACCCCGTCGGCAGCTGCATCCTCGGCTTCGACCGGCCGCGCCCCTTCACCGCCGAGGACCGCGGCCTGCTCACCGCCCTCGGCGGCTTCATCGCCCAGGCCCTGGAACGGGCCCGGCTGTACGACGCCGAGTTCGCCCTGGCCCGCGGCCTCCAGCAGGCGCTGCTGCCGCACCGCCTCCCGGACGTGCCCGGCATCCGGATCGCCGCCCGCTACCTGCCCGGCACCCAGGGCATGGAGATCGGCGGCGACTGGTACGACGCGATCGTCACCGGCGGGGACGTCACCCTGGTGATCGGCGACGTCGAGGGCCACAGCGTCGGCGCGGCCGCCACCATGGGCCAGCTGCGCAGCGCCGTCCGCGCTTTCGCCACCGGTGACGACCCGCCCGACCAGGTGCTCGCCCGCACCAACCGGCTCCTCCTCGACCTCGACCCCGGACTGCTCGCCAGCTGCTGCCTGGTCCGCCTCACCCCCGCCGACGGCCGCGCCCGGATCTCCCGGGCCGGGCACCTGCCGCCGGTGCTGCGCTTCCCGGACGGGTGGGCCGAGGCGCTGTACGTGCCGGGCGGGCCGCTGCTGGGTGTGGAGGAGCGGGCCGAGTACCCGGTCAGCGAGCTGCTCCTGGAGCCCGGCACGGTGGTCGCGCTGTACACGGACGGGCTGGTGGAGGATCCGGCGGTGGCGATCGACCAGGGGGTGGACCTGCTGCGGGCCGCACTCGGGCGCGGTGAGGAGCAGGGGCCGGACGGCCTGGAGCTGCTGGCGGAACGGATCCTGCGCGAGGTCGGCTCCTCGCACCGGGTGGACGACGTGGCGCTGCTGCTCATGGCCTTCGGTGAGGACGTCTTCACAGGCATGCCCGCAGGGGTGCCCCGAGCTCCGTGAGCGGCGACTTTCGTCGGGGGCGGGGGCGACGAACGGTGGCGGCGGCCGGGCGGCGCGGCCCGATAGCCTCGACGGGTGGATGCGATGGCGCGGGCCTGCAAGAAGGCGGTACGGACGGCGTTTCCCGGGCCCTGGCCGCCCCGGCGGGTGGTGGGCCAGGGCGCGGTGGCCCTGCTGATGGGCGGCGCCGCGGCCCTGCTGGAGGTGGCCGCCGGTGCCGGGCACCCGGTCCTGGTGGGGCTGGGGGTCGCGCTGCTGTGGGTGCTGCGGCCGGCCTTCCCGGCGACCGTGCTGGTGCTCACCTCGGCCGCGGCCGGCTGGGCCGTCGGGCCGATGCCGCTGCTGGTCTGCGCGGGCTGGTCGGCCGGGGCGAGGCTGCGCAAGGTCACCGCGCTGGTCGGCACCTTCGTGCTGAGCTGGTTGCTGTTCATGGTGACCGGGGTGCTGAAGGACGCCGGCTCGGCCTCGCCCAAACTGATCGTCGGGCTCTCGCTCGGCGGCTTCCTGCTGGTCGCCGTGCTGCCCGCGCTGTGGGGCCGCTACCGGGCTCAGCGCCGCGCCCTGCTGGACGCGCTGCGCGAGCGCAACGACCAGCTGGTGCGCGAGCGGGTCATGGTGGTGCACCAGGCCCGGCTGCGCGAGCGGCACCGGATCGCCCAGGACATGCACGACAGCCTGGGCCACCAGCTGGCGCTGATCTCCGTGCACTCCGGCGCGCTGGAGGTGGACCGCACGCTCAACGACCGGCAGCGCGAGGCGGTCGGGGTGCTGCGACAGGCGGCGGTCGCGGCGATGCGCGAGCTGCGCGAGGTGGTCGGCGTCCTGCACGACGAGTCGACGGCGGTGCGGCCGGTGACGGACGCGGTGCCGGCCCGGGGCGGGGTGGACGGGATCGAGGGGCTGGTCGACTCCTCGCGGGCGGCCGGGGCGCGGGTCTCCTTCTCCCGGGAGGGCGAGCCGCGCCCGTTGGCCGCCGCGGTGGACCACGCGGCGTACCGGATGGTGCAGGAGGCGCTCACCAACGCGCACAAGCACGCCCCCGGCGCGCCGATCACCGTCGCGCTCCGGTACGAGCCGGACGCGCTGGTGGTGGAGGTGGTCAATCCGTGCGCGCCGGAGCCCGTGGGCGTGCGCGCCGGCGCGGGCCCGGCGGTCAGCGGCGGCCAGGGGCTGACCGGCCTGCGCGAGCGGGCCCGGCTGGTCGGCGGCATGGTGCACGCCGGGCCGACGCCGGATCAGGGGTTCCGGCTGGCCGGCGTGCTGCCGTACGAGGGGGCGGAGGGCGCGGGCGACGGGGCCGCGGCGATCGCCGGGGTCGACGACTGGGTGCTGGACGGCCTGCCGCCGGTCGCCGGGGCGGAGGACGGGCGGCGCAGCCCGGCGATCGGCTGCGCCGTCGGGGTGGGGGCGGTCGGCCTGACCGTGCTGGGGCTGTTGATCTGGGGCGTGGTGGCCTTCGTCCAGGGCACCGGCGACGCGACGGTGCCGAAGTCGGTGTACGACGGGCTGGAGGTCGGCACGCCGGAGGCCGACGTGCTGCACCGGTTGCCGCCGGGGAACACCTTCTTCACCGACGACTACCAGGGCAGCGGGCCCAAGGTCCCGGAGGGCTCGCACTGCCGCTGGTACCTGTCCGGTGACCTCAGCGACACCTGGGGCCAGGACAACGTGGTGCGGTTCTGCTTCAAGGACGGGGTGCTGGTGGAGAAGGAGCACTACCTCACGAAGTCCTGACGGCCCTGACCGCCCTGACGCCCTGATGGCTCTGACGGCCCTGGCCGCTCCGACCGGGTGGGGCGCGGGGTTCGGTCGGATGTGAGGATGGTGTTCCTGCCGCAGCACCGTTCGAGGGGAATGACCAGCCGTGATCCGAGTCCTCGTCGCCGACGACGAGCCGCTCATCCGCGCCGGGATCAGGATGATCCTGGGCTCTGCCGCCGACATCGAGGTGGTCGCCGAGGCCGCCGACGGGCGGGAGGCGCTGGAGCTGGCCCGGGCGCACCGGGTGGACGTGGTGCTGCTGGACATCCAGATGCCGGTGATGGACGGGCTGACGGCGCTCGCGGAGCTGCCGAGGGTCGCGCCCGGCGCGCGAGCGCTGATCCTCACCACCTTCGGGGAGCGCGAGAACGTCCTGCGCGCCGTGACCGAGGGCGGCGCCGGATTCCTGCTCAAGGACACGGCGCCGCACGAGCTGATCCAGGCGGTGCGCGCGGCGGCCGGCGGCTACGCCTTCCTGTCCCCGGCCGCCACCCGGCACATCGTCGACTCGCTGGCCTCCGGGCGCAGCGGTTCGGCGGCCGCCCGGGGCGCGGAGGCCCGGCGTCGGCTGGAGGTGCTGACGCCGCGCGAGCTGGAGGTGCTGGAACTGCTCGGCGAGGGGCTGTCCAACGCGGACGCGGGGGCGCGGATCCACATGAGCGAGGCGACGGTGAAGACGTACGTCAGCCGGATCCTGGCCAAGTTGGGCTGTGAGAACCGGGTGCAGGCGGCGCTGTTGGCGCGGGACGCGGAGCTCGGCGCCCGGGACTGAGAGCGTCCGGCCGGTCGCGGAGCGTGTCGGGTGTGGCGGATGCCACCAAACGGCCCGTCGGAACGGGGAACTCCGGCTTTGGTGGTGACGGTGCGTCAGCCAGTGGTCGCGGTGGGTGGATGGTGTGCTCGGCCTCACAGGTGGACAGAGGTGAAGGGGGGCGTGAAAGTTGATCAGTTGATCTTGAGAATGCGGTCAAACCCGGTCGAACTGGGCACGTCTCCTTGATCGATACCGCCGGTAACAGTCAACTGACCTGCGGAGACCAAGAATTGCTTGCTGCACCCCGAGGTGGCCCGTAGCTTCATTGGCGGTGCAACGAGCACCACCCGGGTTCACCCCGACGCACGGCCCGCCGACCTGACCCCCGGCGCGAGGGCCGTGCCCGCCGACGCGACCAGCTCGAACAGGTCGTCGGCGAGTGGAGGTGGCCGGGGCGGCACGGCGCGTCCCAGACGTGTCCGGCCGCCCGTCGAGCGAGGTGAGCGCGACCGTCGGCCCGTCATGGGTCTGGTTCCGCCTGCCCGCCCGGGGCTTGCCGAGAGGACTTATATGACTTCCCGTCACGAGACCGCCGCTGCCACCGACACCACCGCCACCAAGCGCAACCGCGTGCGGATGGCGGTCGTCGCGGGAGCCGCCGTCGCGGCCCTGCCGGTGGCCGGCCTCGTCACGGCCACCTCGGCCTCCGCCGCCCCGGCCTCCAGCTGGGACTCCGTCGCCCAGTGCGAGAGCGGCGGCAACTGGAGCATCAGCAACGGCAACGGATTCTCCGGCGGACTGCAGTTCACCCCCAGCACCTGGAGGGCGTACGGCGGCACCGCCTACGCCCCCCAGGCCCACCAGGCCAGCAAGGCGCAGCAGATCACGGTCGCCGAGAAGGTCCTCGCCTCGCAGGGGCCCGGCGCGTGGCCGGTCTGCTCCAAGAAGGCCGGTCTGAGCAAGGGCGGCGCCCCGGCCGCCGTCGACACCACCGACACCGCCGACACCGCACCCTCGAAGCCGGCCGCCAAGCCGGCGCCCAAGGCCAAGACGCCCAGGACCCAGGCGCCGCAGGTCCCGCAGGCGCCGAAGAGCAAGCCGACGCCGAAGCAGCAGGAGGCGTCGAAGCCGCAGCAGTCGGCCAAGCCGGCGCAGTCGGCGCCGTCCTCGGAGAAGAACACCTCCGGTGGCGGTTACACCGTCAAGAGTGGCGACACGCTGAGCGGCATCGCGGCCAAGTTCGGCACCGACACCGGCAACCTGTACGACAAGAACGCCCGCACCATCGGCGGCGACCCGGATCTCATCTTCCCGGGCCAGACCCTGACCGTCTGACACCTCCTCGCACCC
Organism: Kitasatospora sp. NPDC098663; assembly: GCF_044760075.1. Taxonomy (NCBI): domain Bacteria; kingdom Bacillati; phylum Actinomycetota; class Actinomycetes; order Kitasatosporales; family Streptomycetaceae; genus Kitasatospora; species Kitasatospora sp. NPDC098663. The sequence goes on from NZ_JBIWAP010000036.1 coordinate 88,923, forward strand.
GCGCCGAGCGGCCGCCCCTCCCCGGGGTCGGTCGCTCGGCCCGGCGCGTTTCCGGGGCCGGGTGCGTTTCCGGGATCGGGCGTGAGGGAGGGGGCGTGCGAGCGGGCGTGAGGTCGCGCGAGCAGCGGCTTCGGGAGATAGTTGAAGATTGAACGCGATGTCTGAATACCGCCGGAGCTTTCCGGCGCCGAGGCCCAGGATCGAGTCATGTCCGAGGTCGGAACCGGTGGTTCTGATCGGAACGAGTCGGATCACATCCGAATGAGGAGTTCTGGAGATATGACGATGAACGGTGCGGCGAAGCTCGACGGCAAGGTGGCCCTGGTGACCGGTGGCAGCCGGGGGATCGGGGCGGCGGTCGCGCTGCGGCTGGCCGAGGACGGTGCCGACGTCGCCCTGACCTACCAGGGTGGGGCCGAGCGGGCCGAGGAGGTCGCGGCGAAGATCACCGCGATGGGGCGCCGCGGCTGGGCGGTCCGCGCGGACTGCGCCGACCCGCAGGCGGTGCAGTCCGTGGTCGCGCAGGTCGCGGAGCGGTTCGGGCGGCTGGACGTCCTGGTGAACAACGCGGGCGTCGGTGTCCTCGGCCCGATCGGTGACCTGGCGCTCGACGACGTCGACCGGGTCCTGGAGGTGAACGTCCGGGCGCCGTTCCTGTTCGCCCAGGCCGCCTCCGCGCACCTGGCCGACGGCGGGCGGATCGTCACCATCGGCAGCTGCGTCGCCAAGCGGGTCGCCTTCCCCGGCGCCACCGTCTACTCGCTCAGCAAGGCGGCGATGATCGGCCTGACCAAGGCGCTGGCCAGGGAGCTCGGCCCGCGCGGGATCACCGCGAACGTGGTCCACCCCGGCCCGATCGACACCGACATGAACCCGATGGACGGTGAGGCCGCCGAGCCCCAGAGCAGCCTGACCGCACTCGGCCGCTTCGGCACGGGCACGGACGTCGCCGCCGCCGTCGCCTACCTGGCGGGCGAGGACGGCCGGTACGTCACGGGCGCGGAGCTCGCGGTGGACGGCGGGTTCGCGGCCTGACGGCCAGGGCCGCCTGACGGTCCGGGCCTGACGGCTCGCAGCACGTCGCAGCACGTCGCAGTACGGAGACCGGCCCGGTGGTCCGACCACCGGGCCGGTGTCGCGGCGGGCGGTCGTCGACGGACGCGTTTACGATCGCCCGGTCCGAGCGGTGCTCCCGACCGCACCCGGCCACGCCGGCGACGCGCTCCCGACCGAGAGGTGTGCCATGACCGCAGCGGAAGACCCGATCGAGCTGCTCGCCCGGGCCCTCGCGCAGACCGCCGGGCTGATCGACGGCGTCGGCGTCGAGCTGGCCGGGCACCCGACGGCCTGCCGCTCCTGGGACGTCGGCGACCTGGTCAGCCATCTGCTGTTCGACCTGCGGCAGTTCACCGTCCGGGCCGAGGGCGGGCAGCCGGACTGGTCGCAGCCCTTCGAACGGGTGGAGGAGGACTGGCTGCACGCCTTCGAGGCCGGCGCCGAGGAACTGGTCGACGCCTGGCGGGCGGCGGGCGACCTCACCGGCACGCTGGAGGTCCCCGGTGTCGGCGCCCTGCCGGCCCGCTTCCCGGTGGACCAGCAGATCGCCGAATTCGCCGTCCATGACTGGGACTTGGCCCATGCCACCGACCAGTCCACCGATGGCCTGGACCATGAGGTGGCCCTCGCCGCTCTGGCCTGGGCCCGCGGCGCCCTCACGCCCGAGTACCGCAGCGCCGAGGAGGAGCAGCACGCCTTCGGTCCCGAGGTCGCCGTGCCGGAGGACGCCCCGCCGTACGACCGGCTCGCCGGCTTCTTCGGCCGCGACCCGGAGGCCGTGCGGCCCTGAGTCCCACTGAGTCGGCGGGCTCCACGGGTCCCACAAGCTCCGCATCACCCACCTAGCGGACCGCATCCGGGCAGGTCAGAGGCCCGGTCGGCGCGGCCGGACCGGGGTTGACGACGGTGTGCCCTTCCACCACCCTTCCACTAATCGAATAGTGAAAGGGTACTTTGCCGATGCGCCTGTTCCGTCCGCCGCGTCGACCAGCCGTCCTGCCCTGGGGCCTGGCCGCCGGGTTCGCCGCGCTCTACACCTGCGTCGCCGTCAACCGCTACCGGCGCGGCCTGAGCAAGGCCTACGACCTGGGCATCTTCGAGCAGGCCATCCGCGCGTACGCGCACGGACAGGCGCCGATCGTGCCGCTCAAGGGGCCCGGCTACCACCTGCTCGGGGACCACTTCCACCCGCTGATCGCCGTGCTCGCTCCGGTCTACCGGGTGTTCCCGGGGGCCGTCACCCTGCTGGTCGCCCAGGCGCTGCTGATGGCGCTGGCGGTCGTGCCGCTCACCCGGTGGGCGTACGAGGTGGGCGGGCCGAGGGTCGCGCTGGTGATCGGATGCGTGACCGGGGCGTCCTGGGGGATCGTCCGGGCCGCCAGCGACGACTTCCACGAAATCGCCTTCGCCGTACCGCTGCTGGCCTTCGCGGCCACCGCGCTCGGCCGGCGGCGCCACCTGGCCGCAGCGCTCTGGTCGCTGCCGCTGCTGCTGGTCAAGGAGGACCTCGGCCTGACCGTGGCCGCCGTCGGTCTGCTGATCGCCTGGCGGGCCCGCCGGGGCGGGCGCGGCCGGCGCGGCCCGCTGCCGGGGCTCGTGCTCGCGGGCGTCGGGCTCGCGGCCACCGTGCTCACCGTGACGGTGGTGCTGCCCTCGTTCAATCCGCACGGCGGGTTCGACTACTGGCAGCAGCTGGACGGTGGCGGGCAGCCCTCGCCCTGGGCGCTGGCGGCCCGGATCGGCTGGCCCCCGGTCAAGTGGCTGCTGCTCTTCCTGCTCGCCGCGACCGCGGGCTTCCTCGGACTGCGCTCGCCGCTGCTCCTGCTCTGCGTGCCCACCCTGGGCTGGCGGCTGCTCTCGGCCAACCCGCACTACTGGGGCGTCAGTTACCACTACAGCGCGGTGCTGATGCCGCTGGTGCTCGCCGCGCTGGTGGACGCCCTGACCCGTACCGACCCGCGTCGGGCGCGGCGCGCGCTGGCCGTCAGCGCCCTGGTGGCGGCCGTGACGGTGCCGGTCTATCCGCTGCACGAGGTGGTGATGCCCGAGGCGTGGCGCACCTCGCCCCGGCTCGCGCACACCCGGGCGCTGCTCGGCTCGATACCCGACGGCGCGACCGTCGCCGCCTCCAACCGCCTCGCCGCGCAGCTGACCGGCCGGGCCACCGTCACCCTGGTCTGCCGGGCGCCGACCGGGCCAGGGCCCGAGTGGGTGGCCGTGGACCGGACGGACCCGAGCGTGCAGGCCCCGTGCGCGACCGCCGACACCGCCCGGATGCTGGTCGAGTACGAGCAGCGCGGCTACCGGCGGGTCGTCGACCAGGACTCCCTGCTGTTGCTGCGGCGGCCCTGACCGTCCGCATCGCCGGGCCCCCGGTCCGGCTTGACCCGGGCGCCGCAGTGGGTCACTATTCCACTATTGGACTAGTGAAAGGTCGAATCGCGTGTGATCGAGTACCGCATCGAGCGGCGCAGTGGCGTCTCCACCTACCAGCAGATCGTTCAGCAGACCAAGCAGGCCCTGCGGCTCGGCCTGCTCCAGCCGGGGGACAAGCTGCCGACCGCGCGGGAGGTCGTCGAGCTGACCGCGATCAACCCCAACACGGTGCTGAAGGCCTACCGCGAACTGGAACGCGAGGGCCTGGTCGAGCCCCGGCCGGGGCTCGGCACCTTCGTCCGGCGCTCGCTCGCCCGGCCGGAGGCGGCCGCCGACGGGCCGCTGCGCGCAGACCTGGTCGGCTGGGTGGACCGGGCCCGCGAGGTCGGACTGGAGCGTGAGGACATCGCCGCGCTGATGGCCTCCGTCCTGGAGCAGCGATTCGACACCGGGGTCTCCCCGGAAACACCGAGTTAGAGGACAGTGGGGGGACCGGGTGGACGACCCGATGAACACACCACCGGCAACGGCGGCACCGGGGGCTCCGGCGGCGCTCGCGGCCGACGGCCTGGGCAAGCGCTACCGGGGAGAGTGGGCGCTGCGCGACTGCGCCTTCGCCGTCCCGGCCGGGCGGATCTGCGGGGTGGCCGGCCCCAACGGTGCGGGCAAGAGCACCCTGCTCGGCATCGCCGCCCGGCTGCTCACCCCCACCGAGGGGGAGCTGCGGGTGTTCGGTGAGCCCGCCACCACCGAGGACCTGCGCGCCCGGGTCGCGTACGTGGCCCAGGACAAGCCGCTGTACCCCGGCTTCACGGTGGCCGACACCCTGCGGCTCGGCCGGGAGCTGAACCCGTCCTGGGACCAGGACCTCGCTCAACAGGTCATCGATCAGGGTGAGTTGAGGATGAGGGCGAAGATCGGCTCGCTCTCCGGCGGCCAGCGCACCCGGGTCGCCCTGGCGCTCGCCCTCGGCAAGCGCCCCGACCTGCTGCTGCTCGACGAACCGATGTCCGACCTCGACCCGCTCGCCCGGCACCAGCTGATGGGCACCTTGATGGCCGAGGCCGCCGAGCGCGGCACCACCATCGTGGTCTCCTCGCACATCATCCCCGAGCTGGACGGCGTCATCGACTACCTGCTGCTGGTGCAGTCCGGGCGGATCCGGCTCTGCGGCGACGTGGAGGATCTGCTGGACGGACACCGACTGCTCACCGGCCCGGCCGGCAGCGCGCTCCCCGAGGACGTCCTGGTCGAACAGCGTGCCACCGGCCGCCGGATCGACGCGCTGGTCCGCACCGGCGATCCGGTCGACGGCCCGTGGGAGAGCGGCCGGCCGAGCCTGGAGGAACTGCTGCTCGGCTACCTCCGGACCCCGGCCGGCAGCGCCCGGGCCGCCACCGGGCCGGGCACGCAGGCCCGGACGACCGAGAACGGGATCGCCGCATGAGCACCAACGTCCTGGCCGATCGCGCCACCACCGCGGCGCCACCGCGCGAGCCGCGGACCGCGCCCCGCCCGGGCGGCCTGCTCTGGCTGAGCTGGCGTCAGAGCCGCACCGCGCTGTGGGCGATCGCCGCCCTGGTCGTCACCGCGTCGGCCACCCTGCTCTGGCTGCACTTCTCCGTCCAGCCGCTGATGTCGGATCTGCGTCAGGCCGAGTGCTCCGACGTGGCCAGCTGGTCCAACGCCGGCTGCCAGGGCATGGTCTCGCCCATCACCCGCCGCACCTACCTGTACACCAATTGGCTCCAGCCGGCCCTGGTCGCGTTCCCCCTGCTGATCGGCATGTTCCTCGGCGCCCCGATGCTCGCCCAGGAGTACGAGCGCGGAACCGTCCGCCTCGCCTGGACCCAGTCCGTCAGCCCGCTGCGCTGGCTCACCGCGCGGATCGCCCTGCCCGGGATGGTGGTGCTGACCGCCAGTGCGGTGCTCGCCGTCCTGGCGACCTGGGTGTGGCGCGCGGACATCGGCGGCCGCCCGTTCGCCTTCGATCCGCCGTTCCAGGGCCTCACCTATCCCGCCCTCGGGGTGGTGCCGGTCGCCTGGTCGCTGTTCGCGCTGGCGCTGGGTCTGCTGGTCGGGCAACTGCTGCGGCGCACAGTGGCCTCGGTCCTGGTCACCGGCGTCCTGGTGGCGGTCGTCCACGGCCTGCTCCGGTGGGGCCGCGCCTCCTTCTATCCGTCGGTCAAGGAGATGGCCCCGCACGGCGTCTACTTCGGGCAGCCCACCAACGCGTGGCTGATCGACCGCGGGGTCGTGCTCCAGGACGGTCGGTGGGCCCCGGACCAGTTCTGCTGGGACGGCGACCGGACGAGGGGTTGCGAAGGCGCCACGAGCAACTGGATCGAGTACCACCCCGTCGGGCACTTCGTGCCGATCCAGCTCGTCGAGGCCGGGATCCTGGTGGCGCTCACCGTCGTGGCGCTGACGGTGCTCTTCCTCCGGGTGCGGCGAGACGGCAACTCGCTGCGGGCGACCCGGCGGGCCTGACGCCCGAGGCCGTGGCGCCGGTCGGGCGTCAGTCGCGGCTCCAGCGGAGTTCGATCTCCGGGAAGCGCGGTGACGGGCCGTCGAGGAGCGGAGCGGGGCGGCCGCGGAGGAAGTGGTCGGCGAACGCCAGGGTGTAGGCGCGGGTGAGCGCGGTCGCCCTGGCCGGGTCGATGGTGCCGAGCAGCGCGGCGTAGGTGTCGGCGGGGAGGTGGCCCGGCAGGTTGCCGGGGAGGGCGGCGTGCGGCAGGTCGGTGAAGCTGAGGTGGCCGGCGCCGAGGGTGTGCAACTGGCGCCCCCAGGCGTGCTGGTGGCTGCGCCAGCGCTGCCAGGTCTCGTGGTCGGCGAGGGAGGTGAGCAGGAGGAAGGGCCGGTCCAGGCCGAGGTCGGGAACGGGCGAGCCGAACAGGCCGCCGTCCAGGTTGAGGCCGATCCGGAACCGCTCGTCCTGGCGCATCGCCTCGGCGGCCGCCGAGCCGCCCATCGAGTGGCCGAGCGCGCCGATCCGGCCGCCGTCGACGCGGAAACGGCCCTGGCGCTCGGTCAGTTCGGTGGTGACGAAGCGCAGGTCGGCGACCCGGGCGGCGATCTCGCGGCGCTCGGCGGCCTCCCAGTCGGCCGGCTCGTCCTCCAGCACGGTGCGCACCAGCCGGCCGTCCGGGAACTCGACGGCGAGGGCGTCGTAGGTGTGGTCGACCGACGCGACGAGGTAGCCGTGGGCGGCCAACTCCTCGGCCAGCGCGGTGCAGTTGCTGCGCAAGCCGGTGCGGCCGTGGCCGAGCAGCAGCAGCGGGAGCGGGCCGGGGAGCGCGGGGGCGTCGGTGCGGGCGGTGGAGCGGACGGCCGCGATGGTGCCCGGATCCAGCGGCAGCCGCTGATCGATGGCGGCGGCGACCCGGGGTGTGGTGTACGGCGCGCGGGGGCGGCCGGCGGCGGCGCGGGCCGGGTACCAGAGCTGCACCATCAGCTCACGCGGGCCGGCGGCGGGCACGAACGGGTCCGGTCGGTCGCGGTCGACCAGGTGCAGGGTGGTCGTGCCGACCGGGTGACCGGTGGTGGGTGCGGGTAGGTCGATGGTGCGCGACCGGGTGGTCTGGGCGGCCTGGGCGGGCCCGGCGGGCAGCAGGACTGCGGCGCCGCCGAGGCCCGCGAGTGCCAGCAGTGAACGGCGCCTGATCATCCAACATCCCTCGGTGGTGGGTTGGTTGAGGTTCGATCAGCCTAACTGATCGTTTCAGAACGAGTGGTGTGGGCAGCGCACTCCGCCAGCACCACCCGAGCCCGTGGGTCCGCCACATGATGGTGGACCACCTGCTTGAGCAGGTGCCACGGGATGTCCTTCTCTCCGGAGCGGTACTCGCTCCAACTGGTCTTGCCGGCCTGGTGCCGCTGAGCGAGCTCGCGAACGGCGACCCCAGATGCCACCTCCCGCACGAACCGGGCCAGGGCATCCGCCTGCTCGGTCTTCCCCTTTGAGTCGCCCCTGCGGACCTCCAACACCCACCCCGCGCCCCCTGCTTTGTCCGCGGCCGAATCGGGTTGTCCGCCGCTCACCTGGGTGTTGCCGACTTCTGGTGGACGGACAATCCGACATGCCTCACGGTGGGACATCCACCGGCTCGTCGGGCAACTTGGCGGGTCCGTAAAACCCGCGAAGCATTCCGGGACCGAACCGAGGACGAGCCCTTCCGCTCCCTCCATCATCGAAGGGAATTCCATGCGATTTCACGGTCGGACGGCTTCTACTGCCGTCGTCATCAGCGGCGCACTTCTCGGTGCGCTGGGTTCCGCGGCGCCCGCACAGGCGGGCGGTGCGTGGAACGAATGGGGGCTGGGCAGCTATCACGCCGGCCGCGACGGCACCGCCGGGAGTAACAACGTGACACTCGGCGGATTTGCCTGCGGCGGTTGGAGCGCCACGTTGTTCTATGTGCAACTCGTCCGATCCGATGGAACGAAGATCCGGTCCACGAAGAGCTGGGCGGCCGACGGGGCCTACCAGTACCAGACCTTCTACGGGGCAACCTCGCCCGGAACCACGTACTACGTCCGCTGGTACGGGCAGGACAGCAATGAGAACAACGGCTTCCCCGCCAAGTGTTCCGGCGCAGGGTTCGACTCCTGAACCGGCCGGTACGGGTGGACCATCCGGCCCTCACGGCTTGTCGGTCCGCCGGGCGGTCCACCCGGCCGGGCAGACCGAGAGGAAGGAACCGATCTCGTGTGGGCATCCACGGGAACGGCCTGGTGTCGAAGGTCATGTCCGGCTGTGCCGGGCTGATCACAGCGTTTACCTTACTGACCGCCTGCGCTGCCGGGGCCTCCTCTCCGAGTCCGCCGTTCGACGTGCTCTCCACCGTCGAACGCGGAACAACGGCAGGCCTCGAATGGCGCGTCGAACTGGTGCACAAGGGCAGTGAGTTGTGCACCGCGGCAAAAGTGCGGGACGACCTAGGGCGCGTATTCGGTCGTGATCAATCTGCGCGATTTACCTTCGCAGCGGGTCCAGTTCCGGTAAACCGTGGTGCGTGACGCGAGCGCAACTG
>NZ_JBIWAP010000037.1:0-95842 GCF_044760075.1 Kitasatospora sp. NPDC098663
GTGGTGGAGCCGGAGCTGATGGTGTCGAGGCCGGCCATGCAGTGCATGAGGGTGGACTTGCCGGAGCCGGAGGGGCCCATGATGGCGGTGAACTGACCCTGCGGGAAGTCGACGCTGACGTTGTCGAGGGCCACGACGCGGGTCTCCCCGTCCCCGTAGACCTTGTTGAGGCCGGTGGCGCGGGCGGCCGCCAGGCCGGTCCGGACGGCGGTTGCGGTCGGCGTGGTCACGGGGGTGCTCCTTGGTGGTCGCGGGCTGCGGGAGACGCGTTGGGCGCCTGGACGGCCGGGCCGCCAGGGGCGCCCGGCCGTACCTCCATGCTCCGCCGTGTGATCATGAGTTCTCGTCGCTCCGCCGGACGGTTGGCCTGACCACCGCTGGGCGTACGGCCAGGTGACGCCCTCCTCCTGGGGTATGACGCCGACCCTGAGCGCTGGGCGGTGGCCGGAACTCGTGCACTTCGTGGCCGAATTGCGGACTGTTCGTCAGATCGCAAGGAAACATGACAACTTCCCTGGCTGGGAACATGCGAAAGGGTGAGCCGGGCGACTAGGCTCTGGGGTGGCCCGCACCGGGGGTGGAGCGTTTCTTCTCCGGCCGATGGAGGGGCCCGTCCGCAGGACGCCCGGATGGTGGAACGCAGACACGGGCAGCTTAAAACTGCTTGGCCGTGAGGCCGTGCCGGTTCGAGTCCGGCTCCGGGCACCGCTCGACTCGCGGGGGCGCCGACGGCGTCCCCGCCGGGAGTCCTTCAGTGATCCTCCTCGCGGCGTATCCCGATATTTTTGCCAAGCCATTACCCTGGTGGCTGGGCGGTGCAGTGCCGCCACGGAGGGAATGTGCAATGAGAAGCAGCAACCCGGTCTTCTCGCGGGAGGGGTCCTTCACCCGCGAGCCCGGCTACGCGGGGTTCGGTACCACCACGCAGGCCGGGGGCCAGTACGGCAACAACCCCTACGCGGGGACCCCTTACGCCCAGCAGCCGCAGGCGCAGGGCCCGATGACCGACGAGCAGCTGTACGAGATGTACAACGGGCCGTCAGCCGGCCCCGCCGCCACCGGGCGGATGACGCTCGACGACGTGGTCGCGCGCACGGCCATGACGCTGCTGACCCTGGTCGCCGGCGGCGCGGTGGCCTGGTTCGCGCTGCCGTTCGAGAACTACGGCTACGCCATCGGCGCCTCGGTGGTCGCCTTCATCGTCTACCTGGTCATCGCCTTCAAGCGCAGTGTCAGCCCGCCGCTGATCCTGACGTACGCGGCTCTCCAGGGCTTCGCGCTCGGTGCCGTCTCACACGCCTTCAACACCATGCTGAACGGCATCGTGCTCCAGGCGGTGCTGGGTACGGCGGCGGTCTTCGCGGCGATGCTGTTCGCCTACAAGAGCGGCAGGATCCGGGTCACCGCGCGCTACCAGCGGATCGGCATCGCGATCGCCATCGGCTTCGTGCTGCTGATGCTGGTCAACATGATCGCGATGGCCTTCGGCGCCGACATGGGCCTGCGATCGGGCCCGCTGGGCATCGTGGTCGGCCTGGTCGGCATCGGCCTGGGCGCGTTCTTCCTGTCGCTGGACTTCGCGGCGGTCGAGGAGGCCATCGCCCAGGGCGCGCCGCAGCGCGAGTCCTGGCGGGCCGCCTTCGGGCTGACCCTGTCGCTGGTCTGGATCTACATGGAGATGCTGCGCCTGATCGCGATCCTGCGCGGCGACGACTAATCGCGTTCCCGCCGTACCACTGCCGCCGGGCCCCCGGAGCGAAACGCTCCGGGGGCCCGGCGGCGTTTAGGCTCCCTGTCATGCATGACGTACAGCTCCTGGTCGAAGCCGTCGACTCCCTGGCGGATCGTTTCCGCTCGCTGCCGCAGAGCAAACTGCTGGGTGCCGTGCCCGGGCACGCCTCGCGGGCGGCGGCCGTGCTGGCGCTGGCCCGGCGGCTGGCCGAGTCGGCGCTGGCGGCGGAGGGCGGGCCGGAGCGGGAGTTCCCGGACGCCGGGGCCTTCGCGGCGGGGGACCAACTGGCCGTCGCCGGACACGACCTGGCGGCCGCGCTGGCGGCCCTGCCGGAGGGCGACGCGGTCGCCCTGCCGGGCGGGCCGGTGGCGGCCGCGGAAGTGCTGGCCGGCGCGGTGGCCGCGGTGCGCGCGACGACGGCGCTCTGCGGGTAGACGTCCGGTACACGCCGAAGGCCGGCCGGGTCGGTAACCCCTTGACCCGGCCGGCCTTCGGCGTGCTGCGCCGTGTGTGCTGTGCTGCCCCGCCGCTGGGGAGGCGTCAGATGCTGGCGACCACCCGGTCCGCGAGGACGTAGACGGCCTCCTCGTCGGTGGAGAAGGTCAGCGAGTACGAGCCGGAGAAGCGCGAGCCGCCGAGCAGCCGGACGTGCTCACCGGCACGGACCGCGTCGATCAGCCGGTAGGCCGCCTCCCGGTCGCCCGGGGCCACGCAGAGCGTGGTGCCGTCGGCGAAGGCGTACACGTCCAGGGTGCCCAGCGGGCCCGGGCGGACGTCGATCAGGGCGACGGCCTCGTCGGCGAGGGTGGCCAGCCGGGTGTCGGTCCACTCGCGGGACGGCGCCTGGCTGGGCACGAAGTCGGGGTGGGAGGGGTGGCGGCGCGGGTCGGGCGTGGCGACCGGGGCGTCCTCGACGGCCTGGTCGGCGTCCAGCAGCCCGGCCTCCAGGCCGGTGGCCAGCAGGTCGGCCTCGCGGCGTGCGCGGGCGTCCCCGGTGGGCTCGGCGGAGCCGGTGGAGGCGGAGGCGACGGTGGGGCCGCCGGAGGAGGTGCCGGCGCCCTGGCCGGGGAACAGCGACGAGCCGCCCTCGGGGCCGGGCTCGGCGGGGCCCTCGTTGATCAGGTCCTCCAGCGCGGAGCGCAGCGCCTCGCCGAACTCCGGGTCCATGGTGCCGGCGTTGTCGACGGCGTCCTGCGGGCCGGTGGGGCGGGGGAAGAACAGCGGCCACTCGTCGGTGCTGGCGAACGGGCCGGTGTACGGGGAGTCGAACAGTGGCGCGTCCTCGGCCGCGCGGGCCTCCTGCTCGGCCCAGAACGCCCGGGCCTCGGTGATCTCCCGCTCGCGGTCGGCGGCGAGTGCCTCGGTGACGGCCTGGCGTATCGCGGCCTGGTCCACCGGCGCGGGGGCGGCCTGGGCCGCGGCCTGCGCGTCCAGCCGGCGGGAGAGTCCCCGGAGGTGGAGCAGCACGGCGGTCGACACGGTGATCAGGATCAGCAGCAGGATGGTGTAGACGGCGCTCACGGAACGTACTCCTAGCGAGGAGCGGAACGGGGTTACGTGTCCACACTGCCGCATCCGGGGCTGTTGCCGCAGTGGCGAATGTCTAATTTGTGGGGGACTTTCGCTCTTGTCCCCAAATTGTTAGGTAACACCGTTCTACGCAGTGGAGTTGATCCGCTCCGCAGTGTCGATTTCCGAGCCGAAAACGAGCGAAAAGAGGGCCGGATCGACCTCGCGATGTGATCCGGCCCTCAATTACTCACGGTCACTCCAAATGGGTGGTCCAGACCCTTTCGGGGTGGCCGGCGGGGTCAGCTGAGGCGCTCGATCACCATCGCCATGCCCTGGCCGCCGCCGACGCACATGGTCTCCAGACCGAACTGCTTGTCGTGCCACTGCAGGGAGTTGATCAGGGTGGTGGTGATCCGGGCGCCGGTCATGCCGAAGGGGTGGCCGACGGCGATCGCGCCGCCGTTGACGTTCAGCTTGTCCAAGTCGATGCCGAGATCCCGGTAGGACGGGATCACCTGGGCGGCGAAGGCCTCGTTGATCTCGACCAGGTCGATGTCGTCGATGGTCAGGCCGGCCCGCCGCAGCGCCTGCCGGGAGGCCTCGACCGGGCCGTAGCCCATGATCTCGGGGGAGAGCGCGCTGACGCCGGTGGAGACCACCCGGGCGAGCGGGGTGATGCCCAGCTCCCGGGCCTTGGTGTCGGACATGATGACCAGCGCGGCGGCGCCGTCGTTCAGCGGGCAGCAGTTACCGGCGGTCACGGTGCCGTCCGGTCGGAACACCGGCTTCAGGCCGGAGACGCCCTCCAGCGTGACGCCGGCGCGCGGGCCGTCGTCCTTGCTCACCACGGTGCCGTCCGGGAGCGTCACCGGGGTGATCTCGCGCTCCCAGAAGCCGGCCTTGATGGCGGCCTCGGCGAGGTTCTGCGAGCGGACGCCGAACTCGTCCTGCTCGGCGCGGGTGATCCCCTTGAGCGCGGCCAGGTTCTCGGCGGTCTGGCCCATCGCGATGTAGGCGTCCGGCAGCAGGCCGTCCTCGCGCGGGTCGTGCCACTCCCCGCCGCCCTCCTCGGCGCGCTTGGCGGTGCGGGCCTGGGCCTCGTCGAAGACCGGGTTCGTGGTGCCCGGCATGCCGTCCGAGGTCCCGTTCACGCTGCGCGAGACGGTCTCCACGCCGGCCGAGAGGAAGACGTCGCCCTCGCCGGCCCTGATCGCGTGCAGTGCCATCCGCGTGGTCTGCAGCGAGGACGAGCAGTAGCGGGTGATGGTGGCGCCGGGCAGGTAGTCCATGCCCATCTGGACGGCCACGATGCGGGCCAGGTTGTGGCCCTGCTCGCCGCCGGGCAGGCCGCAGCCGAGCATCAGGTCGTCGATTTCGCGCGGGTCGAGCTGCGGGACCTTGGCCAGCGCGGCCTGGATGACGTGGGCGGTCAGGTCGTCGGGGCGGACGTCCTTGAGCGAGCCCTTGAAGGCCCGGCCGATCGGCGAACGGGTGGCGCTGACGATGACGGCTTCGGGCATGGCGGGCTCCTCGCTGGGTGACGGCGGACTGGCGTCCGGGAGGAAAGTTACCGCCTGGTAGATCAGGCGTCACCCGTCCCGGCGTGTGAGCTGGCCGACGTGTCGCCGGCCTCTGGAACGCCTCCTTCCCGGGCCTCCTCGGGCGCCCACGAGCCGGGCAGCCCGACCCGCAGCCGGTGGCGCAGCAACGCCCAGCGGCGGCCGGCGCCCTCCGCCTCGACGGCCGCGACCTCGGTGCCCGAACGCCCGGCCGCGGCGGCGGCGGCCATCGCCACCGGCAGCACCGTCCCGCCCGGCAGGGGTGCGGCCGGGCGCTCCTCCTCCGGCCAGAGACCGAGCGCGGCGCACACCGAGGGCAGCACGGCCATCGCGGCCGTCGCGTAGCCCTGGGCGGACGGGTGGTAGCGGTCGGCGGCGAACATCTCCGGGCGCGCCGCGAACTCCGGGCCCAGCAGCGAGCCCAGCGAGACCGTCCGGCCGCCGGCCTCCACGACCGCGATGGTCTGCGCGGCCGCCAGCTGCCGGCTCAGCCGGCGGGCCACCCAGCGCAGCGGCGGGCGCACCGGCTTGATCGTCCCGAGGTCCGGGCAGGTGCCGACCACCACCTCGCAGCCGTTCGCCCGCAGCGCCGCGACCGCCTCGCCGAGTTGGCGGACGGCCAGCTGGGCCGGGCTGTGCCGGGTCACGTCGTTGGCGCCGATCATGAGCACGGCGACGTCCGGGTGGTGCGGCAGCGCCTGCTCCAGCTGGCCCGAGAGGTGGGCGGAACGGCCGCCGGTGCGGGCCACGTTGACCAGCCGGACCGGGCGCTCGGCCACCGAGGCGAGGCCCGCGGCCAGCAGCGCGCCCGGGGTCTCCCGGGCCCGCAGCACACCGAGGCCGGCGCCGGTGGAGTCACCGAGGACGGCCAGCACCAGCGGCGGCTGCGTGGCGGCGGAGCTGTCGGCGAAGGCCTCGCCGTAGACGCCGTCGGCCTTGGGCGGATCGCCCTCCAGCACGCCGATGGCCTGGATCGCCAGCTTGCTCTCGGTGAGCAGCACGCCCACCAGGCCCACGCCCAGCAGGCCGAGCCCGCCGCCGCCGTACGCCGCCGCGGTGGCGATCCGGCGGGCCACCCGGGCCCGCGAGTCCTGTGCCCCTGGCATCCGATGCCCCCTTCGCGTCCTGGTGCCGCCCCCTCCGGGGCCATGGCGATGCCTGCACCCCCCCTCCTACCCGCGCGGGGGCCGGGGCTACCTGCGGGGCTGGGCCATTGGGGGAGGAAGGCGGGTGGTGGGCCGCCGCGCGGGGCCGGGGCGGGGTGGGGGGCGGGTGGGGCGGAAGGGCGGGCTGGGGCGGGCGGCACGGCCTAGGCTTTGCAGTACCGAAAGCACTCGCATGCCCACAACCGGGAGGACCCCCGTGCGGTACCACAACTCGATCATCGACCTCGTCGGCAACACTCCGCTGGTCAAGCTGAACAAGGTCACCGAGGGCATCAGCGCGACAGTGCTGGCGAAGGTCGAGTACTTCAACCCCGGCGGTTCGGTGAAGGACCGCATCGCGATGCGCATGATCGAGGCCGCCGAGGCCTCGGGCGCCCTGAAGCCGGGCGGCACCATCGTCGAGCCGACCTCCGGCAACACCGGTGTCGGTCTGGCGATCGTGGCCCAGCAGAAGGGCTACAAGTGCATCTTCGTCTGTCCGGACAAGGTGTCCACCGACAAGATCAACACCCTGCGCGCGTACGGCGCCGAGGTGGTCGTCTGTCCCACCGCCGTGGCCCCCGAGCACCCGGACTCGTACTACAACGTCTCCGACCGGCTCGTCCGGGAGACCCCGAACGCCTGGAAGCCGGACCAGTACTCCAACCCGGACAACCCGGCCTCGCACTACCACTCCACCGGTCCGGAGCTGTGGGAGCAGACCGAGGGCCGGATCACCCACTTCGTGGCGGGCGTCGGCACCGGCGGCACCATCTCCGGCACCGGCAACTACCTGAAGGAGGTCTCGGGCGGCAAGGTCAAGGTGATCGGCGCCGACCCGGAGGGCTCGGTCTACTCGGGCGGCACCGGCCGGCCGTACCTGGTCGAGGGCGTGGGTGAGGACTTCTGGCCGACCGCCTACGACCGTGACGTCGCCGACGGCATCGTCGCCGTCTCCGACAAGGACTCCTTCCAGATGACCCGCCGCCTGGCCAAGGAGGAGGGCCTGCTGGTCGGCGGCTCCTGCGGCATGGCCGTGGTGGCCGCGCTGGAGGTGGCCAAGGGCCTGGGCCCGGACGACGTCGTGGTGGTGCTGCTGCCGGACGGCGGCCGCGGCTACCTGTCCAAGATCTTCAACGACGACTGGATGGCCGACTACGGCTTCCTGCCCTCGGCCACCGACGAGGCGCACATCGGCGAGGTGCTGGCCCGCAAGGACGCCATCGAGCACGAGGGCATCCCGCAGTTCGTCCACATGCACCCGAACGAGACGGTCGCCGAGGCGGTCCGGGTGCTGCGCGAGTACGGCGTCTCGCAGATGCCGGTGGTCTCCCCGGGTGCCGGGCACCCCGACATCATGGCCGGCGAGGTGATCGGCTCGGTGGCGGAGAAGCTGCTGCTGGAGGGCGTCTTCGCGAAGGAGATCGAGCTGACCGACACGCTGGACCGGGTGATGTCCAAGCCGCTGCCGGTCGTCGGTGCGGGCGAGACGGTCACCAACCTGATGACCGTGCTGGAGAAGGCCGACGCCGCGGTGGTGCTGGTGGAGGGCAAGCCGCAGGGCATCGTCACCCGCCAGGACCTGCTGGGCTTCCTCGCCGGCCGCGCCGCGCACTGACCCGTCGGCCCCGGGCCCCGGCCGGCCCTGACCGGCCCCGACCCCGCCACCGGCTCCGGTCGGCGGGGCGGACGAGGTTTCGCCCACGTTTTGCCCGCGGTTCGCCCACGGGCGAAGTGGTACACCGGCGTCACCTGCCCGCAGCACGCGGTTAACAACGGTCCGGCATCGTGGTGGTCAACGGCGAGACGCCGAGCGAGACGACGGCAACCGTCCGGGAGCGGCTCCCCGGCGGACGCGGTCGGCTCCGGACACGTCGGGCGGTCCTGACCCGGCCCTCCGTGTCCGCCCTCCAGCCCGGCAACGGGGGAGAGGGGCCTCCGCGGGAGGCGTCGTCGTCCCGCCCCTGCCCGGCTGCGGCCGGTCGACAGGGTGCGGCGGCTCCCGCGGCACCGCGCGCCGCACGGCGCGTCTCCGCGGTTCCCGGGTGGGGGAACCGAGGCGGAGAACGGCAGGGCCGGTCCTTCTCCGAGGGACCGGCCCTTCCCGTACGCTCACACGCATGACCAGCACTGAAACCACCCAGGACGAGCCGCGCTACGTCCGGCTCAAGATCGAGCTCATCGCGGAGATCACCGACGAGGGCGCGCTCAAGGCCGCCGCCCTGAAGCAGGTGACCGAGGACGAGTACCTCGACGACGACGAGCGCGCCCAGTCCGTCGACGCCATCGAGGTGGACCCGTCGGGTTCGCTCGCCCACTTCATCGACCCGGTGGCGCTGCTCGGCGACGTGCCGGGTGTCGAGCTGGCCTCGGCGACCTGGGAGTCGGCGCAGACCGAGTTCGACCCCGAGAACGAGGGGTGGGACGAGTACGTGGTGGACGAGTCCGCCGAGTAGCGGCCTCACCCCGCCGGCTCGTCAGCGCTCGTGAACGCCCGGTCTGCCCCGCAGGCCGGGCGTTTCTCCCTGTTCACCGGGAAGTTGGGTCATCTCATACGATCGCTTACCCTTCGGAGGTGGAACCGTGCACGGCCGGATTGCGTTTCTGTATCCGTAAATGCCCGGGATGATCAGCAGGGAGACGCGACGTGACGGCACGGGACGGTCAGGGGCGGGCAGGCGGAGGCAACTGGAGCCGGCGCGGAGTGCTCGCGGGCCTGATCGGGGCGCCGGTCCTGCTGCTCGCGGCCTGCAACGACACCAAGAGCGCCGACGCCAACGGCTCGGGCGGCTCGGGTGGTTCCGGTGGGACCCCGGGTACCGGCAGCGGCTCCGGCGGGACCAGCAGCGCGCCGAAGACCTCGACCGCCGTCATCACCGTCACTCCCGCGGACGGGGCCGCCTCCGCCAGCTTCAGCGAGCCGGTCAAGGTCACCGTCAGCAACGGCACCCTGGGCACCGTCAAGGTCACCGACTCCACGGGCAAGGAACTGGCCGGCCAGCTCGCCTCCGACGGCGCCAGCTGGACCTCGGCCGCCGCCCCCGCCAGCGGCACCAAGTACACCGTGGCCGCCACCGCCCTCGACAAGGACAAGCTGGAGGCGGACGCCAACGCCACCTTCACCACGGCCACCCCGGCCAACACCTTCGTCGGCTACTTCACGCCCGAGGACGGCTCGGTCGTCGGCGTCGGCATGCCCGTCTCGATCACGTTCAGCAAGCCGATCACCGACCGCAAGGCCGTCCAGCAGGCGATCACCGTGATAGCCGAGCCGGGCGTCGAGATCGTCGGGTACTGGTTCTCCAGCACCCGCCTCGACTTCCGGCCGCAGGAGTACTGGGCCAAGGGCACCAAGGTCACCCTCAAGCTCCGGCTCAAGGACGTCGAGGGCGCCAAGGGCGTCTACGGCACCCAGTCCAAGGACGTCCGCTTCACCATCGGCCGGGCCCAGACCAGCGTCGCCGACCTCGGCGCCAAGAAGCTCACCGTCACCACCGACGGCCAGGTCAGCGCCGTCTACAAGATCTCCGGCGGGTCCCCCGAGCACCGCACCTGGGGCGGCAAGATGGTGATCTCCGAGCAGTTCCAGCAGACCCGGATGAACTCGCAGACCGTCAACCTCGGCAGCGAGTACGACATCGCGGACGTGCCGCACGCCCAGCGGCTCACCACCTCGGGCACCTTCATCCACGGCAACTACTGGTCCTCGTCGTCGATCTTCGGCGGCCAGAACACCAGCCACGGCTGCATCGGCCTCCAGGACGCCAAGGGCGCGCAGGACGGCAGCACGGACGGCTACAAGTTCTACAAGAGCTCCATGGTCGGCGACGTGGTCGAGGTCGTGAACTCCGGCGACAAGACCGTCGCGCCGGACAACGGCCTGAACGGCTGGAACCTCGGCTGGGCCGCCTGGAAGGCCGGCAGCGCGGTCTGACGCCGGGAGCCGCCGGTCAGCGCCGGTCAGCGCTTGGCGTAGTCGGCGAAGCCCTGCCAGTCGACGATGACGCAGGGCTCGTCGCCGACGATCCAGGCGTCGTGCCCGGGCGGGCAGATCATCAGGTCGCCGGGGCCGAACTCGGTCTCCTGACCGTCGTCCATGACGATCCTCATCCGGCCCGAGACCACGTACCCCGTGTGGGCGGCCCGGCAGCTGTCGGTCCTGGCGATCGGCTTCACGTGCTTGGACCACTGCCAACCCGGGTGGAACACGGCCCGGCCCACCGGGCCGGCGTCCAGGTTGACCAGGCGCAGCTCCCCCGTGCCCTCCTCGAAGGGGCGGACCTCCTCGGGGGCGTCGAAGTTCATGCGGACGAGACCGGACATGGCGCACTCCTCTCCGCGCGGACGGCCCGGCCGCCCGCGCGGAGAGGAGGCAGGCCCGTCTGCTGGCCCTTCCAGTCTGCGCCCCGACCGGCGGGCGGTCACCTCGGGTGGCCGGCCCGCCGGAACGGTCACGGACGGTCAGCCCTGCGTGCGGGCCACGCCGATCGGGCAGGAGGCACCGGTGCCGCCGAGGCCGCAGTAGCCGTTCGGGTTCTTGGCGTCGGACAGGTACTGCTGGTGGTACGGCTCGGCCGGGTAGAACGGGCCGGCCGGGGCGATCTCGGTGGTGATCGGGCCGTAGCCGAGCGCGGTCAGGGCCGGCTGGAAGGCGTCCCGGCCGGCGGCCGCGGCGGCGGCCTGGGCGGGGGAGTGGGTGTAGACGGCGGAGCGGTACTGGGTGCCGACGTCGTTGCCCTGGCGGTTGCCCTGGGTCGGGTCGTGCGCCTCCCAGAAGGTCTTCAGCAGCCGCTCGTAGGAGATCACCGAGGGGTCGAACACCACCCGGACCGCCTCGGTGTGCCCGGTCAGCCCGCTGCACACCTCCTCGTACGTCGGGTGGGGGGTGTAGCCGCCCTGGTAGCCGACCAGCGTCGTCCAGACGCCGGGCAGGCGCCAGAACGTCCGCTCGGCGCCCCAGAAGCAGCCCAGCCCGAAGTCGGCCACCTCCAGGCCGTCCGGGTACGGCCCGGTGAGCGGGTGGCCGAGCACGGTGTGCGGCTCGCGCAGAGCGAAGCCCGGCGACTCCCGGCCGGGCAGCGCCTGGTCGGCGGGAACGAGCGAGGTCTTGTGGCGGTTGAACAGCACGGCCTGCTCCTGCGGGGTAGGGAGGGTTGCGCAGGGTTCAACGCGGCGGGCCGCCCCCGGATTCCGGCGCCGCCCGGATTCCGGCGCGGCCCCGGTTCGCAGTTGGCCAGGTTCACGGCGGGCTGGGACGTTCCGGAGGGCGCCGGGCCGTACGGCCACTAGGCTCGACCCATGACCGAGCACCAGCTTCCCCAGGGCTTCGAGACCCTCGCCATCCACGCGGGTCAGGAAGCAGACCCCCAGACCGGGGCCGTCGTCACGCCGATCTACCAGGTGTCCACCTACAAGCAGGACGGGGTGGGCGGCCTGCGGGGCGGCTACGAGTACAGCCGCAGCGCCAACCCGACCCGCACCGCGCTGGAGGAGTGCCTCGCGGCGCTGGAGGGCGGCGCCCGCGGCCTCGCCTTCGCCTCCGGCCTGGCCGCCGAGGACACCCTGCTGCGCACCATCCTCAAGCCGGGCGACCACATCGTGATCCCCAACGACGCCTACGGCGGCACCTTCCGGCTGTTCGCCAAGGTGCTGACCCGCTGGGGCGTCGAGTTCTCCGTCGCCAACACCCAGGACCTGGCCACCGTCCGGGCCGCGCTGCGCCCCAACACCCGCGCGGTCTGGGTGGAGACCCCGTCCAACCCGCTGCTGGGCATCACCGACCTGGCCGCGCTCGCCGAGGTCGCGCACGGCGCCGGCGCGCTGCTGGTGGTCGACAACACCTTCGCCAGCCCGTACCTGCAGCAGCCGATCGCGCTCGGCGCGGACGCGGTCGTGCACTCCACGACCAAGTACATGGGCGGCCACTCGGACGTGGTCGGCGGTGCGCTGGTGCTGGCCGACGCGAGCCTGGGCGAGGAGGTGGCGTACCACCAGAACGCGATGGGCGCCGTCTCCGGGCCGTTCGACGCCTGGCTGGTGCTGCGCGGCATCAAGACGCTGGGTGTCCGGATGGACCGGCACAGCGCCAACGCGGAGAAGGTCGCCGAGCTGCTGGCGAGCCACCCGAAGGTCAGCCAGGTGCTGTACCCGGGCCTGCCCGAGCACCCCGGCCACGAGATCGCGGCCAAGCAGATGAAGGCCTTCGGCGGCATGGTCTCGTTCCGGGTCCAGGGCGGTGAGGAGGCGGCGGTCGAGGTCTGCAACCGCGCGCAGCTGTTCACCCTCGGTGAGTCGCTCGGCGGTGTGGAGTCGCTGATCGAGCACCCGGGCCGGATGACCCACGCCTCGGTGGCCGGTTCGGCGCTGGAGGTGCCCGCCGACCTGGTGCGCGTCTCGGTCGGCATCGAGTCGATCGACGACCTGCTCGCCGACCTCAAGCAGGCGCTGGGCTAGGACGCGTTCAGAGGCCCGGAGTCTGTCGAGGATCTCCGGCCTCGGTGAGCAGTCCGGGGACCGCGATGGTCACCTGACGCGCTGTCGACGCACTCGGCCGGAGGAGCCCCTGCGGGCTCCTCCGGCCGGTCCATCACTTCATGCCCTCACGCGCTCGCGCCGGAGCGGTCCTTCAGGAGCGCTTCCAGGAAGTGAGGGACGCGGAAGTGCAGTCCTCGTTCGGACCGGACTCACCGCGCACCAGGTCCCAGAGGTTCCACCCGCCCCGCAGGGTCCATGAGTCCGCCGAGGCCCATGAGTGCGGCGGGTGAGGGGGGCGCGGACACGGCTTCGGCGGGCACTTCCTGTCCTCGACCGTGATCGTCACACACGGGCAGTCCGCAGTCAGTTCGACCGTGGTCACCGCGGTCCGGGGCAGTTCGTAGCCGGGGGGCGCCGACACCTCCTGCCAGTAGTAGGTGCCCAGCGGAAGGTTGTCCGCGGAGCAGACGCCGTCCGCCCCGGTGGTG
This sequence comes from Kitasatospora sp. NPDC098663, assembly GCF_044760075.1. Taxonomy (NCBI): domain Bacteria; kingdom Bacillati; phylum Actinomycetota; class Actinomycetes; order Kitasatosporales; family Streptomycetaceae; genus Kitasatospora; species Kitasatospora sp. NPDC098663. Next base: position 12,911 of record NZ_JBIWAP010000037.1, read on the forward strand.
CAGGGGGAGCCGACGGGGGTGTCGGGGTTGGTCCCGGTGGTCTGGAGGCCGGGGACGCCGTTGGTCTCGTGCCACAGCTGGAAGGTGGCGCCGGCCAGAGGCTGTCCGGTGTCGGAGTCGACCTTGGTGACCGTGGTGGAGCCGGTCGGGGTGGTGGTCTTGGTGTCCTGGACGGTGACGGGGATGCTCTGTCCGTTCGTGTCGAGGACCACGGTCGTCACCGCGGGCTGGGGCAGGTCGTAGCCGGGGGGAGCGGCGGTCTCCTGCCAGTAGTAGGTGCCGAGGGGGAGGCCGCTGGCGGAGCAGGTGCCGTTCGCTCCGGTGGTGCAGGGGGAGCCGACGGGGGTGTCGGGGTTGGTCCCGGTGGTTTGGAGGCCGGGGACGCCGTTGGTCTCGTGCCACAGCTGGAAGGTGGCGCCGGCCAGAGGCTGTCCGGTGTCGGAGTCGACCTTGGTGACCGTGGTGGAGCCGGTCGGGGCGATGGTCTTGGTGTCCTGGACGGTGATCGGGACGTTCTGCCCGTTGGTGTCGAGGACGACGGTGGTGACGTTGAGTTCCGGCAGGTCGTAGCCGTTGGGCGCCGACACCTCCTGCCAGTAGTAGGTGCCGAGGGGGAGGCCGCTGGCGGAGCAGGTGCCGTTCGCTCCGGTGGTGCAGGGGGAGCCGACGGGGGTGTCGGGGTTGGTCCCGGTGGTTTGGAGGCCGGGGACGCCGTTGGTCTCGTGCCACAGCTGGAAGGTGGCGCCGGCCAGTGGTTGGCCTGTGGCGGAGTCGACCTTGGTCACGCTCGTTGACGCGGTCGGGGCGGTGGCTTTGGTGTCCTGGACGGTGATCGGGACGTTCTGTCCGTTGGTGTCGAGGACGACGGTGGTGACGTTGAGTTCCGGCAGGTCGTAGCCGGGGGGAGCGGCGGTCTCCTGCCAGTAGTAGGTGCCCAGCGGGAGGCCGCTGGCGGAGCAGGTGCCGTTCGCTCCGGTGGTGCAGGGGGAGCCGACGGGGGTGTCGGGGTTGGTCCCGGTGGTCTGGAGGCCGGGGACGCCGTTGGTCTCGTGCCACAGCTGGAAGGTCGCGCCGACCAGCGGTTGCCCGGTGGCGGAGTCGACCTTGGTCACGCTCGTGGACCCGGTCTCGACGATCGGGGACTTGGTGTCCTTGACGGTGACCGGGACGTTCTGTCCGTTCGTGTCGAGGACCACGGTCGTCACCGCGGGCTGGGGCAGGTCGTAGCCGGGGGGAGCGGCGGTCTCCTGCCAGTAGTAGGTGCCCAGCGGGAGGTCGGCCGTGGAGCAGACGCCGTTCGCCCCGGTCGTGCAGGGGGCGCCCACCTCGGTGTCCGGGGTGACCCCCGAGGTCTGGAGGCCGGGGACGCCGTTGGTTTCACGCCACAGCTGGAAGGTGGCCCCCGCCAGGGGCTGCCCCGTGACGGAGTCGACCTTCGTCACGCTGGTCGAGGCGGTGGGAGTGGGACTTCCGCACGCCGGAAGGTCGCCGTTGAAGGGATAGGCGTGGAACTCGGTCCCGGTCATCCCCGAGCCGGAGTTCTGCAGCAGCGAACCGGTGGTGAAGAACCGTCCGTTCAGACCGGGCAGGCTCATGGTGGCGGTGCTGGCCGGGTTGCCGACCAGCACACTGCCCTGGAACTGCCCCGATCCCGTGAGCGTGACGGACGTCGCGGCGGGGAAGTTCCACAGGAGGCGCTCGCGCAGCCGGTTCCAGGGATCGGTGTCCTGGAGGCTCCCGCTGTAGGTGTTGATGGTGCGGGCGCCGCCCACGAGGTTGACGAGTACCGTCGCGTTCGCGGGGATGCCGGCGAACGCGATGCCCTGGGTGGAGCCTCCCCTCCCGGCGATGTCGAAGTCGACGTTGAAGACCTGGAGTGCGGAGGTGCCGTCACCGGTGAACAGGGTCTGGAACCCCTGGTTGACCGCGGTTCCGGTGGCGGGGCGGGGTGTGCCGACCCCGGCGTAGCACTCGCTCGCGGTCTGCAGCTGGCCGCGCAGCGGCGTGTAGGCGGCCACGGCCTGAGCTTCCTGGACCTTCGTACCGACGATGGTGCCCGTGGCCGTGCCCGCGTAGCGGACGACGCCGCCCTCCGCCAGGAGCCGCTGCCCCGGGGCCACCGTGACGTTGCCTCCGGCGGTGAGGAAGTCGGCGCCGTTCGGCGGGGGGACCCGTGAGCCGACGCCGACGATGCCGATGTTGTAGACGGAGCTGGCTCCCGGGGCTTTGTTCAGGTCGAAGTTGCCGAGGGTCACCACGTGCCCCTCGGCCTCGGCGGCGGAACCGCCGACGTTGAAGTCGCCGCCGACGAAGATGTTGATGCCGGCGTCGCGGCCTGCGAAGGGACCGTTGTTGACCGGGGGGAACGTCGCGGGACAGTCCGCACCGAGGCACGGCCCGAGGCCGCCCGGGAGACCGGCCGCGTACGCGGCCGGTGGTGCGACGAGCGACATGCCGAAGGGCACGAGCGTCAGGGCCAGGACGGAACCCACCGTCCTGCCGAGTCGGCGTCTCCAGGTGACGGTGGTCACCGGGTTCTGACTGGGCTTCACCTCAGTCCTCTCACCATGTGGACACAATGGGCCCTCGGAGTGTTCCGGGTTGGAGGGCCGAGCATCACGACTCACTGGTGTTGTCATCTGAAAATCGTGTTAATGCACTCGTTCGGCTGTGTGTCGACGACTGATCGGCCCGGGCGCGGGGGACGGCTTCCGGCCGTCGGCGGTCACTGGCCCTGCTGGTCCGCGGTGTACGACTCCATCGCGTGGTTGAAGCGGGCCAGCAGGGCGCAGAACGCCTGCTGTTCCTCGGGCGGCCAGTCGGCCGTCAGGCGGCGGGTCAACTCGGCCCGCCCGTCGCGGACTTCGGCCAGCCGGCCGGAGCCGACCGGGGTCAGCGCGAGGCGTACGGCGCGGCGGTCGGCCGGGTCCTGGACCCTGCCGACCAGCCCGCCCGCGACCAGCGGGGCGACCTGCCGGGTCACCGTGGAGGAGTCGACGCCGAGCGACTCGGCCAGCGCCTTGACGTTGGCGGGCCCGTGCCGCTCCAGGCGGTCGAGCAGCAGGTAGGCGGCCCGGTCCAGCGCGCCGAGACCGCCGCCGGTGGTCCGGACCTGGTCCATCCGGCGGGCGAACACCGCCAACTGGTACTGGAGTCGGGCGTGCACGGGGTCGGTGCGGTCGGTGGCCTGGGGCGAGGTCGTCGTCATCGCGGCTCACGATCGTCGTGCGGTGAGGGAGGCTCAGAAGCAGCAGCGTACGCGGGCGGAGCGGGCCCGGGAACAGCCCCGGCATCCCGGATTGCCGGTGTCGACCACCGTAGGCTGGCGTTATGCACAACTGGCCGGTCACCCTCGACGACGTCCGCGGCGCCCAGAAGATGCTCGCCGGAATCGCCCGGGTGACGCCGATGGAGGGCAGCCGGTACCTGTCCGGGCTGATCGGCGCGCCGGTCCACCTGAAGTGCGAGAACCTCCAGCGCACCGGTTCGTTCAAGCTGCGCGGCGCGTACGTGCGGATCGCCGGGCTCTCGCCGGTGCAGCGGGCCGGCGGGGTGGTGGCGGCGAGCGCGGGCAACCACGCGCAGGGGGTGGCGCTGGCGGCCGCGCTGCTGGGGGTGCACTCGACCGTGTTCATGCCGGTCGCGGCGCCGCTGCCCAAGGTCGCGGCGACCCGGGAGTACGGCGCGCAGGTCCGGCTGCACGGCGCGACGGTGGACGAGGCGTTGCAGGCCGCGCAGCGGTACTCGGAGGCGACCGGCGCGGTGTTCATCCACCCCTTCGACCACTGGGACGTGGTCACCGGCCAGGCGACCGTTGGGCTGGAGATCCTGGAGCAGTGCCCCGAGGTGCGGACCATCCTGGTCGGGGTGGGCGGCGGCGGCCTGCTGGCCGGGATCGCGGCGGCGGTCAAGCCGTTGCGGCCGGACGTCCGGGTGGTGGGGGTGCAGGCGGCGGGCGCGGCCGCGTACCCGCCCTCGCTGGCGGCCGGGCGGCCGGTGTCGCTGGAGCACTACGCCACGATGGCCGACGGGATCATGGTCGGCCGGCCCGGGGACATCCCGTTCGAGGTGGTCAACTCGCTGGCGGACGGCGTCCGGACGGTCTCCGAGGACGCGCTGTCGCGGGCCCTGCTGCTCGGCCTGGAGCGGTTGAAACTGGTGGTCGAACCGGCCGGGGCGGCCCCGATCGCGGCGCTGCTGGAGCAGCCGGACTCCTTCGAGGGGCCGGTGGTGGCCGTGCTGTCCGGCGGCAACATCGACCCGCAGCTGATGCAGCGGGTGCTGCGGCACGGGCTGGCGGCGGCCGGCCGGTACCTGTCGCTGCGGGTGCGGCTGGCGGACAAACCGGGCTCGCTGGCCGACCTGCTGGGGGTACTGACCAGGCTGGACGCCAACGTACTGGACGTCGCGCACGTGCGGATCGACCCGCGGCTGGGGCTGACCGAGGTCGAGGTGGACCTGCACCTGGAGACCAAGGGGCCGGAGCACTGCGCGGCCGTGGTCGGCGAGCTGCGGGACGCGGGGTACGTCGTTTCCGGCTGAGTTCCGAAGGCGCCTGAGGCGCCTGAGGCGCTTGGGGTGCCTGGGGCGCTTGGGGTGCCTGGGGCGCTTGTCGGGGCGCTTGGGCGCTCGGGGGGCTTGGTGTCTCGGGCGCCGGATGGTGCGGGGCGGGCCTCAGCGGATCTCGGTGGATGTCAGTGGTCCCTGTCACGATGGCGGAGCCCTATGCCTTGACGCGATATATCGCGTGCTGCCAGACTCGCGATACATCGCGTTCTGTGCGCCGGTAGGCGAAAACCGAGTCGCCCGCATGCCCAAAAAAGGGGCAGAGTGTGACAGATCGCCCATATTCGTCCGAGGAGATGAGGCAGGCCATGGCGCCAGCCATCCAAGCCGAGAACCTGGTCAAGACCTTCGGCGACGTACGAGCCCTGGACGGCGTGAGCCTCGACGTCCCCGAGGGCACGGTGCTCGGGCTGCTCGGCCCGAACGGGGCCGGCAAGACCACCACCGTGCGGGTCCTCACCACCCTGCTGCGCCCCGACTCGGGCCGCGCGGTGGTCGCCGGAGTCGACGTGCTCAAGCACCCCAACAAGGTCCGCAGCCTGATCGGCCTGTCCGGCCAGTACGCGGCGGTCGACGAGTACCTCACCGGCTTCGAGAACCTCCAGATGGTCGGCGAGCTCTACCAGATGAGAGCCCGTCAGGCGAAGGCCCGGGCGCTGGAGCTGCTGGAGTGGTTCAACCTCACCGAGGCCAAGGACCGCACCGCCAAGACCTACTCCGGCGGCATGCGCCGCCGCCTCGACCTCGCCGCCGCGCTGGTCGTCCGGCCGCCGGTGATGTTCCTCGACGAGCCGACCACCGGCCTCGACCCGCGCAACCGGCTCGCGCTCTGGGAGGTCATCGAGACCCTGGTCGAGCAGGGCACCACGCTCCTGCTCACCACCCAGTACCTGGAGGAGGCCGACCGGCTGGCGCACGACATCGCCGTCGTCGACCACGGCCGGGTGATCGCCCGCGGCACCGCCGACCAGCTCAAGGCCCAGATCGGCGGCGAGCGGATAGAGGTCGTGGTGCACGAGCCGGGCCTGGTCACCGACGCGGTCGCGGCGCTGTCCGGGTACGCGCTGGGCGAGCCGGCGGTGGAGAAGAACACCCGCCGGATCACCGTGCCGGTCAGCGGCGGCGCCCGGGTGCTCGCCGACGTCATCCGCGAACTGGACGCGCGCGGCATCGAGATCGACGACATCGGCCTGCGTCGCCCGACCCTGGACGACGTGTTCCTCACCCTCACCGGCCACGTCGCCGAGGCGGTGGAGGAGGAGAACGGCTCCGGCGGGCGCGGCCGGGGCGGCCGGGGTAAGGGTGGGCCGGCCGCCGAGGGGTCGGCCGCCGGGGGGCCGCCGGACGGCTCCGACGGCCAGGGGCCGGACAAGCAGGCCGTCGCGGCCGGAACGGAGCGCTGAGATGAGCACCGCCACCGAGCACGCCATCGGCGAGGCGATGCCCAGGCAGCGCCGCGGCGTCGCCGCCACCCTGCACGACTCCTGGGTGGTCGCCAAGCGCAACCTGCGCCGGATGACCAGGATCCCCGAGATCGTGGTCTTCGGGCTGATGCAGCCGGTCATGTTCGTGCTGCTGTTCTCGTACGTGATGGGCGGGGCGATCAAGATCCCCGGGGCGAGCTCCAGCTCCGACTCGTACATCCAGTTCCTGATGGCCGGCATCTTCGCCCAGACCGTCACCTTCGCCGTCGCCGGCGCCTCCGCCGGGATCGCGGAGGACATGACCAAGGGCCTGGTGGACCGCTTCCGCTCGCTGCCGATGGCCCGCTCGGCGGTGCTGGTCGGCCGCACCCTGGCCGACCTGTGCCAGACCGCGTTCACCGTGGTCGTGCTGGCCCTGGTCGCGCTGCTGGTCGGCTGGCGCATCCACGACGGCGTGCTCAACGCGCTCGGCGCCTTCGGCCTGCTGCTCCTGCTCGGCTACGCGTTCTCCTGGATCGGCGCGCTGATCGGCCTCTCGGTGCGCAGCCCCGAGGCGGCCACCTCGGCCGGCCTGATCTGGCTGTTCCCGCTGACCTTCGTCTCCAACGCCTTCGTGCCGGTCAGCTCGATGCCGGGCTGGCTGCAGACGGTCGCGTACTGGAACCCGTTCAGCGCCACCGTGCAGGCCTGCCGGGACCTGTTCGGCAACCAGGTCGGCCCGGTGGACGCCGCCTGGCCGATGCAGCACGCCGCGCTGGTGTCGGTGCTCTGGTCGGTGCTGATCACCGCGGTGTTCTCCTGGCTGTCGGTGCGCAAGTACCGCTCGGCCGTGGGCTGAACCGCGCCCGGTACGCCGCGAGGGCGGCCGCGGAGTCCCTGGACTCCGCGGCCGCCCTCGTCGGTCGGTCCGGCCTGGTCAGGTCGGATCAGGTCGGATCAGACCTGGTCAGCCGGCGTGCGGCACGACCTTGACGATCTTCACCATGGCGGGCTTGCCGTTCGGCAGCTCGTAGGTCGCCTCGTCGCCGATCTGCTTGCCGTCGATCGCGCGGCCCAGCGGCGACTGCGGAGAGTAGACGTCCATGGTGTCGGAGCCGGCGACCTCGCGCGAGGCGAGCAGGAACTCCATGGTGTCGTCCTCGTCGCCGTCGAAGGCGACCGTGACGACCATGCCCGGGGCCACCACACCCGAGTCGGCCGGAGCCTCGCCGACCTTGGCACGCTCCAGCAGCTGGGTCAGCTGGCGGATGCGCAGCTCGTACTTGCCCTGCTCCTCCTTGGCCGCGTGATAGCCGGCGTTCTCCTTGAGGTCCCCCTCCTCGCGCGCCGCCTCGATCTTCTGGGCGATCTCGATGCGCCAGGGCCCGGTCAGGTGATCCAGCTCGGCCTTCAGCTGGTCGTAGCCGGCCTGAGTGAGCCAGGTCACGTTCTCACTGGTCTGGGTCACGGGTGCTCCTCGTAGGTGCTGGGGCTGTGCTGAGGGTGTGAGTCGTCAGCAGGGTTGGTGGTGATATCGGTCGTAACTACAAAGCAACGCCCGCTCCCGTACCATCCGGTGCGGAAGGGGCGAAACCACGAGCCTAACAAGTCCTGCCGACAAGCAGAAGGGTCGTTGGCGCGCCATTGACGTTGGCGTTGCGCCACGGTGTACAGCGAATGTGCCACGGTGTACGGGGGCGGTGCCTGCCGGGCCGGGTGCGGGACTTCCTACGGATGCCCGTTCTCCCGATCGGTTATGCGCCGGTGTCCGGCAGAGTACCGGTGGTGCCCGGCAGAGTACCGGTGAGCGGGGCGCGCTGCCGGTGCGACTCGGCGGGCGGGCCCCTCCTCCACGCCTCTTCGCGGGCGTACTTCTTCGGCCTGCTTCTTCGGGGGCTTACTTCTTCGCCGGCGTGCAGCCCAGCAGTTCGGCGGTGGTGCCGCGGGCGGTGGTCCGCAGCGTGACCACGGCGTCGTAGCTGGAGCCGCCGGCCGGCACCGGGAAGTCGGCCACCCCGACCACCGAGCCGTCCGACCCCTGCGAGCGGACCGTGCAGCTGCCGGCCGTCCCGCCGCTCTTGCGCACCGCCAGGTGCAGCTCGACCTCGGAGTCCGAGACCGCCTGGAAGGTCGGCACCGAACCGTTGATCGTGGTCTCGCGCAGCAGGTAGGAGCCGCCCAGCCAGGCCACCAGGCCCAGGCCCAGCACGCCGCAGACCGCGCCGACCACCTTCAGGCGGCGGTCCGAATCGCGGTCGCCGCGCCGACCGTAGCGCCCCTCGGGCAGCTGCGCGGTGGTGGTGCTCGCGTTCATCGGACCCAGTCCTCTCCTGACGGGAGGGGCCGCGCGGGTGGTGCGGGGGAATGCGACGCTCCTCCAGTCCGTCACTATAGGAGGGGCACGCCCGCGGCCGGTCCGGCGGGGGCGGGGCTCGACCGGGCCGGGGTTCGTCCGCGGCCGGTCCCGCGGCGACGCGGCCCCGACGTGAGCGGCTCGTACGGTGGGCGGACCGGACTTCGCGGAACGCCCGATATGTGGAAGGAACGCAAGGCGTTGACTGAGCAGTTGCGACTGATGGCGGTGCACGCCCACCCGGACGACGAGTCCAGCAAGGGCGCGGCCACCATGGCCATGTACGTCGACCAGGGAGTGGACGTGCTCGTGGCCACCTGCACCGGGGGCGAACGCGGGTCGGTTCTCAACCCCAAGCTCCAGGGGGACCCGTACATCGAGGAGAACATCCACGAGGTGCGCCGCAAGGAGATGGACGAGGCCCGGGCGATCCTGGGCGTCAAGCAGGCCTGGCTCGGCTTCGTCGACTCAGGCCTGCCCGAAGGCGACCCGCTGCCCCCGCTGCCCGAGGGCTGCTTCGCCCTGGAGGACGTGAAGGAGGCGGCCGAACCGCTGGTCCGGCTGATCCGGGAGTTCAAGCCGCAGGTCATCACGACCTACGACGAGAACGGCGGCTACCCGCACCCCGACCACATCATGACCCACAAGATCACCATGCTGGCCTTCGACGCCGCCGGTGACCCGGACGCCTACCCGGAGGCCGGCGAGCCCTGGCAGCCGCTGAAGGTCTACTACAACCACGGCTTCCCGATGGGCCGCATCCGCGCCCTGCACCAGTACCTCACCGAGCACGGCCACGACTCGCCGTACGGCGAGTGGATCGCGGGCTGGGAGAAGAGCGGCCGCCAGGAGCGCGAGATCACCACCCGGGTGAGCTGCGGCGACTGGTTCGAGACCCGCGACCGCGCCCTGATCGCCCACGCCACCCAGATCGACCCCGACGGGCCGTGGTTCCGCGTCCCGCTGGACGTCCAGCGCGAGGTCTGGCCCACCGAGGACTACGAACTCGCCCGTACCCTGATCGACGTGGACCTGCCGGAGGACGACCTGTTCGCCGGCCTGCGCACCCCCACCCTGGCCGTCGAGGCCGCCGACACGCGCGACTGAACCACCCCCCGATGGCCCGGCTCCCCGTGAGCCGGGCCACCATAGAGATATGAGCGCCCCCGTGAACCTCGTCAACCTCGCCGCCGACCTCGCCGTCGACGACGCCAAGGTCACCCCCGGACTCCTCGGCTTCGTCGTCTTCGCCGCCCTCGGCGTGGCCACCTGGTTCCTGGCCAAGTCCATGAACCGGCAGTTCAAGAAGGTCGACTTCGCGGAGGAGCCGGAAGCCCCCAAGGAGTAGCGCGCGGGCGCGCGCGGGGCCCGGCTCGCCGCAGCCGGCGTCCCGGCGCCCGGCCCCCGATGCGCGAGGATGGGGGGCATGCCGAACCGTCTCGCGGACGCGACCTCGCCGTACCTGCTGCAGCATGCCGAGAACCCGGTCGACTGGTGGCCCTGGGAGCCGGAGGCGTTCGCGGAGGCGGAGCGGCGCGGGGTCCCGGTGTTGCTCAGCGTCGGGTACGCGGCGTGCCACTGGTGCCAGTGAACTCGCGAACCCAGTAGTCGGTGGTCCTCACCCCTCCTTGGGTTGGGACCAGCTGCCCTGGCCGACATGCTCCCCGGAGAGGGCGGCCGCGCGGCCAGGAAGGCCGCCCCGGGGCAGGGGTGGATCGGTTCAGCGGACGAGGATCAGCCCGCAGCTGTACGCACGCGCGTGACCGATGCCCTGGGTGAGGGCCGTGACGAATGTCCTGGGATCGGTGACCGTGAGCGTGCCCTTGATCTCCGCGCGGTTGATGCGCAAGCCCTTGTGCGGTGCCGGGCTGGAGACGGTCGGGAGCATGCGCACCGCGATCCGGTCGGTATCGGTCTCCGCACCGATGCGGGTCACTCCGTTCGGGGCGACCGCGGGTTCGCCGAGTGCCTGGAGGCGGCTCGCGAACCAGTTCTTCACGTGTTCGGGGTGGGTATGAGGAACGCGGGTGCCCCGGGCCTTCGGCGAAGAGCCCGGCGGGGCCGGAATGCTGCGGACCGGATTGATGACTGTGCGGAAGGCGACCTGGTCACCGACACGAAAGGTGCGGTCGACGGTGAGCGGCTCCGGCTTCTCGGCCAGGGCCGTACGGGGGATGCTGCTCCAGTCGGCGGGGAGCGACGACTGGACCACCAGGTTGAGCCGCGCCTGACGGAGATCGACGGTCCAGGTCGACAAGACGCCCATCTGGGCACGCGGGTCCGGGCTGCCGTCGTCCAACCAGCCGAGGAAGCCGCTCATGACGGTCCGGTGCATGTCCTGCGCGTCGATGAGCATTTTGCTGATGAAAGGGTGCCGGGAATCCAAGGTCAGCAGGGTCTGCGCGGCGACGAACCTGGCAGCCCCAGCCGCGCCTGACGGCACATTCGGCGTGGAGGTGGGAATGTTCACAGGATGATGTCCCATCCCTGGGCGTCTGCGGCGATCGTGATGCGGTGGCGGGTCTCCCAGCGGAGGCTGTAGGTGCCTCCGTCCGCTCCGAAGAGCACGGGCTGGTCGTGCAGGGGGCCCACCCCGGGGAGCGGCTGAGGGCTTTCGATCCAGGCCCACGGACGTACACCCGTCCCGGAGGCCGGCCGCCCAGTGTCGTGGCCGAGCCCGTCGGGAAGCAGCGCGTGTGTCTCGAACGCCCTTTGGAGGGGGCCGGGAACGATACCGACAGCGAGGTCCCCCGTAGGCGGACAGGCTTTGCGGCCGAGCCAGAGCAGGTGCCTCGGGTGCTCCAAGGCGTGGGCGATACGTTCCAGGAAGGCGGTGTCCGGGTGCTCCAGACCGACGAGGAAGGCGGCGTCGGCGAGGTACCAGCGCTCGGTGATGAGACTGTGGCGGCGGACCTCTCCGGAGACGAGGGTTCCTGACGTCGGATCGGCTGTGACGTACTTCGGTGATCCGTACCAGGCTTCCAGTTCCCCGAGGCCGAACGGACCTGGCTCCGGAGTGCCCGACGGTGAGAGCGGCGGCGGATCCATTATCGCTTTGGCGGCTCGTTGGTGATCGGTGATGAGGTCGCGGGGGCGCAGCGGGTACCTTCCTCCGCCGACCGTGTGATAGTCGCGTAATGGTGTGCCGGGCCGATCGGCCCGCACCCCGAAGAGGACCTCGGCGAGTCTTCCGAGGGGCTCACCCCTAGGCACGCCGAGGGCCGCTGCGCACAGGCCGATCACGCCTGACTTCGTGGGACGGCTGTGGGTGTCGCGATGGGCGAGCCCGCTGGTCCCCCACGACTGCAGGGGGCCGGCCAGCCGAATGAGCAGGACATGTGAGTCGTTCGCCTCGCTCACGGGGTGAGATCCTCGGATCGCTCCACCACGGACAGCGTTTCTGGCAGCCCCAACTCGCCCAGGAGCAGATCGATCTCGGGATCGTACGTGAGCACCCGCGCGGTACGCAGATCGTCACGGCGGCGGCTGACGAACGTGTGGTGGCGCAGCAGCCTGCGTACAGCGGCAGGCCCCGCCGGTCCCTCCCCTCCGGTCGACAGGGATCCCTCGTCGACCGGCCGTTGGAAGGCGGACGCGTAGTTGTAGGGGCGCTCCCCCTCGAACGCGAGGACGAGCACGGGGAGCGATCCGGTGGACGCGGTGGAGTTCTTCTTCGCCTCCGGAAACGCCTCGACGAAAGAGTTCACGAATTCCTTCTCGGCCTCCGCCGCAGCCTGTTCGGCCTCGGTTTCGGCCATTCCGGCCGCCCGCAGATTGCTGCGGAGCTGAATCCGGTCGAGAACCGCATGCCGGTAGAAGGTGCCGGAGATCAGAGACTGATAGCCGGTCATACCTGCGCCCGCGTCGTCCGCGGCGTCGAGGAAATCAAGAGCGTTGCGCCTGCGTTCCAGCTTTGCATCATCGGCGGCCGCGTAGAAGTCCTCGATCTGCTCCGCTTCGTGCACCGTGAAAGCGTGCCCGGTCTGGACGGCACCGTCGACGTTCGGCGAGTCGGGAATTTCGGCGAGGAAACGACCGTAGAGAGCGATGTCCACGGCATCGCGAGGGGCGAGGGCCAGCAGAACAGCGTCACGTGTGGCCTTGGGCAGCGGGGGGAGGCTCGCAGTGACAGCGGCAGTAGTGGACGCTTCCGCTGTCTCCGGTGGCGGCGCCGAGGCCTTCTGGGCGGCTCCGCGTCGCGTCTTCTTCGCAGACTCGGCGTGGGCCTGGGCCTGAAAATACGTGTCGCGCCACTCTTCTACCTCGGACGCCCGGTCGGCGATGTGGTGCGCGATCCTCGTCCCCGCATCGGACGGCGCGAAGATGAGCACCTTGGTCAGGTTGGCCACCGTCTTCTTTTTCGGGTCGCCGAATTTGAGACCGGTTGCCTCCAGCACTGCACGGGCGGTGACGAGAGCTCTGTCGTGGTCCCAGCCATGAGTGGATTCGAGCTCATGTCCGGCGAGCAGCGCCCACTCCCGGGTGCGGACACCCATGCTCCGTCCCTTCAGCGCCCCGCGGCCGGCGTTCGCCCTGTTGCGGGCATGGACCCGTTCGGCGCGCCTGCGTGCCTGGCTCGTGATCATGTGGCGTTCCACGCCGCCGAAGACCAGGGATTTGGGCTGTGCGTTTTCGTCGCGTACCGGGAGGACCGCTGCCAGGGTCTCGATGAGGTGCAGGGAGAGGAACTGGCTCCGGGGTGGCTCGGTCACGAGGTGGTGTCCTTTCGCGCGGTCGGTCGAATCGTTGGTGGATACATTGGTTGCGTCATCGGTTGGCCCGGTGCTTTCCGATCGCTTCCGGGGGAGTGTGGAACTCGACCGACCACTGATAGGCGACGCGTGCCTTTCGGTCGTTCCATTTGATGAGGTCCTCGGTCAGACCGGTCCAGGACGGTGGGGGCTGTTCGCAGGACCGGAGCCGGGTGACCGCGTGCTGGAGGTGACGCCAAGGGATCCGCCGGCTGGCGACGACACGGTTCAGAAGCCGCTGGGCGCCGGGGTTGTCCGGCCCGCGTCCGACCCCGTCCCCGATCCTGCGGGCCGCGGCGCCAAGGCTGCCATGGCCGTACAAGGGTGTGGAGCGCCCCTGGTGGTAGATCGCGAACAGGAACGCCACCCGCTCGAAAAGGTCGCGGTGATCGTCGCCCCCGTACCAGCCCGCGCGGATGTGCGCATTGGTAGGGAGCCTGGCCCGGCGGAGTTCGGCGAGAGTCCCGTACTCGCGGTTGTGGACGAGGGTGGTGAGCCAGGTGGTGAGTGCCTTGCTGTCGTGGGGAAACCGGGGCTGCTCCATGCCCGCAACGGTCGACGGACTCTGCTCAGTCAAGTGAGGTCTCCTCTCTCAGTTCGGCCGGGGCCCGCTTCCCGGACACTGCCTCTTCGAAGAGCTGTATTGCCCGGGCTCGCGCACGGTGGTTGCGATCGTTGGAGGGCAGGGTGTCGAGGAGTCGGAGCAACTGGGTGCGAGCCGTGGCCGTCAACTCCAGCGCATAAGCGACCAACGGCGCGGACACCGGGTCGTCGTCCTCGAATCCCCGGCCGACCACCTCGACCAGCAGTCTTTCGAAGGGGTCCTCAGCTGTGGGCCAGAAGGTATAGCGGGCATCGAGCCGCGACACCTGATTGCTCTCGTCCGCGACCCGCATGGCCGGGAAAGCAATCCCGGCGGCCACGGTTGCCGCGTTCTTCAGGACCTGCGCGAGGTATTCGGCGATGACCGAGCCCCGGCGGGACGCCCTGTAGAGATGTGCGGCCATCCCCGGGGCATAGGGGTAGGACCCTTGGGTCCAGGCGACCGGCAGTGTCTGGTTCGTCAGCAGACCCACGGCCCACAGATGGTAGGGGGTGCCCGGAATCGTTCGCGCGAGAGGGAGGATGGATCGCAGTCGTGCGTACATCCCGGTGGCGTCGTCCATGACAGCGCTGTAGAGAGCATGGGCCTGCTGCCAGAGGGCCCTGCTCGGGGAGGGCCAAAGTGGCTTGCGCATGCCGTTCGTCGTCCTGCTGTAGACGGCGTCCTGAAGGTGACGGGCCGGGTCGAGCTCCAGTTCCTCGCCGGCCCCGATCAGGACCCGGTCGACCATGGCCTCTCCGCGTGGTCCGTGCGCCGGACGCAACAGCACAGAACGGCCCAGGGAGCTGTGCAGGTCCGCGGAGCTGCGCGGCACTCGGGACGCCTTTTCCCTGAACGTGTGCCGCTCGAAGCCGGGGGTGGTCCAGGAGGTGTTGAGCGGCTCTCCTGGCCCATCGGGCGGGTAGAGATTCAGGCGTAGGGTCTCGGCCAGTGTCGCCCCCAGGGCGATGACCCGGATGCGTCCCGTCAGCCGGCCTGCCGTGAGGTTGGTGACCCTTGGCCCGAGGCGTTTTCCGGACATACGGGCCCGCCCGTAAGGGCTGTAGACGTGCTGCGTGAGAGTGGCGCGGAATGCGTCCGCCGCTGGGAGCGGGTTGTCGCGTTCGAGGTGATGCTGGTCGAAGTGCTGGTTGTAGTCGCCGGCATGTTCGATGATCAGCTGGGCTGTTCCGGTGCCGCTCTCACGAAGATCCGCTGCCAGCTGAGAGTTCTGGGCCAGGGGTTCTGTGGGGTGGAACAGGTCCCAGGAGTCCGCTGACTGCTTCGCCAGCCATGCGGCGGCCGATGCGAGGCTCCGCCGGTCGAGGACCCAGGTGAGCCATTCCGCGTCGGACGACGGGAAGGTGCCGGACGCGAAGCAGATGGCCAGGAGGTACTCGATGACGGCGACGACCTCGCCCGGCGAGGCGCAGTCGAGGGCGACTAGGTCGTCGGCCTGGTCGAAGATCTCGCACAGGGAGTTGCGGGCGGTCCCGCCTCTGATACTGACCGTAGGGATGCATGGCTCGAAGCGAGGATCCCAACGGGGTCGCTGCCCGGCAGGTTCCAGCGGTCGGGTCTCGTGCAATCTGCTTCACCACCTTCGGAGCTGACGGCCCGGAATTCCACGGGCGTTGGTAGCGGTGCGGAAGCTCTCCGGTTCCCTGCCGCACTTCGGACGCTCCACCGAATCTGGAGCGCTGGGTGTCCCTGCATGTGCAGGGAGAAGACCAACCAGGGCCCTGCAGGCTCCCGACGGGTTACCCCCGCAGTCGGCGGGGAGGTGTGCTCTTTGGTCTCGACGTTCCCCGCTCCCCGTTCGTCCGGCAGCGGGACCGGCCGACCGGACGGCGTCGGCCGGGGATCTAGACTGAGGGATTGCCGATATCTCGGCACCCCAGGTAGTACACCGCCGGCACGTCGGCGAGGTGTGACTGGGGCCCGCCCCGCGCAGACGGGACGGGACCCACTCACTGCTGGGGCAGGCCGTTCTCGACGCGCTGTTCGCGTCGAGAACGGCCGTCTACCAGAGGTAGTCGACCACCTTGGTCACCACTGCGGCGACCACGATGAGGATCAGATCCCCTCCGTGGTGCCCCAGCCACTCACGTGCCGTTCTGCCCATGGAACTCCTTCCGTGTCGAGACCTCCGGCGCCGCAGTTGCGGAATCGGAGACGGCGACACGGCTTGGGTGATCGGTGGCGAGCGGGAACCTTTCTACACCACTCTCCGTGCTCGATGGGTCACTTCAGGCCATTCTGCGTCAGCCGAAGGGCGATTAATCCAGAAGTGCCCTGCGGGCACCCGAGTTCCGACAGAGGATGGTGCGGGCGATCCCGCCGGTGAGGATGCCTGGGGAGGGAGGATGCGGTCGTCTCAGCGCGACCGCCGACGCACGAGGATGCCCAGCGTCGTCCGCGCGTCCTTGCGGCGTTCCGCTGTGGGGGCGAGGACGGAGACGAGGGCCACGACGAACAGGACGCCCGTGTAGAGAAGGCCGGCCGACCCGCTCAGGGCGGCGGCGCAGGCGAACAGTTGGGGAAGGTCGAGCATGAGCCATCCTCGTATCGGGAGCCGGATCCGACTGATTCGGTGATGTCTTCAGACTCGCGTGCGCCAGTGAGAGCGGGAAGTTGCACTGACGGCACCACTGCGGTTTCCGCAGGTGGGACCTGGTGAATTCGTACGGCGCCGGTCGAGTTCTCGGGCAGCGGGCCAGAACAGGAGTGGGCAGTGGCGGCTTCGCCGAGACGCGCGCGTGACGAGTTGCGCGACATGCTGAGGGAGGTGTGGGGAGCCGCTGGCCGGCCGCTTCCCGAAGAAGTGGTCGAGGGGCTGGGGATCGCCCCCTCGACCTGGCGGAACTGGTTCGAGGGAAGATCGGTCCCCTCACCGGGGCGCACGGACGACTTCCGGGCCGCGGTAGGGATGCTGCGAGACGCTTCCGGCTCGGAGTCACCCTCGGACGCGGAGTGGGAAGCCGCCATCCGCGCGGCCGGGGAGGAATCAAGAGGCTTGAGAGACGGCCAAATCCTTGCGAACCGGAGGCGGGTGAACCCCGGTCTCCGCTTCGTCCGGGTGCACAGGCCGGCCCTTGAGGCATCCGAGGTCGAGGTCCGAGGCCGGACGGACGAGCGAACGGAAATGAACGCGTTCGTCCGGGCGTCCCGCGTCGACGCGCCGTCGTACCTGTGTTGGCACGGCGATGCTCCCGTCGGCAAGACTGTGCTGCTCGCCGACTACGTCAGCCGACGGCCCCCGGTGGAAGCCGACATCCTGACCTTCTTCGTCTCCGCGGCGCACGGTACGAACACCCGCGCCGAGTTCGAGAAGGAAATCGTCGATCAGATCGACGACCTCCTCGGCAGGGACGGGAGCCCCGTCCCGGGCAACGCCCGGGAGTGGCTCGCGCTCTTCGCCGAAGCGGCCGCGAAGAGCACAACCCACGGACGGAAGCTCCTGCTCGTGGTCGACGGACTTGATGACGACCTGGCCTGGTCGGGCCTCGCTGCCGAGAGCGGGACGCCGGAGTCCGGGACCGAGGCAGACCTCGGGTCCGGGGCCGGACGGAGGCCCGTGCGCGGAAGCATCGCCGCACTCCTGCCCGCCCGTCCGCCATCCGGCATGCGCATCATCGTCTCCCTTCGGCGCTGGGTGCGCTTTCCCGACGACCTGCCCCCGCGGAGGCACCCGCTACGCCAGTTCCGACATCTTCGGAGTCTCCTGCCCGTCGCAGGGGTGGCGCTGATCCGGCAGCCGCCGCCTGACGCCGCCGCGCTCGGCGAACCGGTCGCGGGGCTGCTGGCCGTGGCGCGCGGCGGTCTGCGGACGACGGACCTGGCGGAGTTGACCGGGTTCCCCGCAGAGCGCGTCGAGCGCTTGTTGCAAGGACCGGCGGGGCGTGCCCTCATGACCGACGACCCGGTGTTCGGGACGTATGCCCTGGCCGGCCTCAGCCTCGCTCAGGTGGTTCGCGAGGAGCTGGGAGAGGCGGGGGTTCTGCGGCACACCCGCGCATTGCTGGCCTGGTCGCGGAGATGGCGGACGGACGGCTGGCCGGACGGTACGCCCCCGTACCTCTTGGCGCATCAGCTCCGCCTGCTGACCGACTCCGCCGAGCGGGCCGCGTACGTTCTGGACCTGCCCCGGTTGCGCCGACTCGCCCGCACGGCCGGCCCGCACACCGCACTCGCCCAACTGGACGCCTTCGAGGGGGAGATCGGCGAGGCATCGGACGATGACGGACTGGCGATGCTCGTACCGCTCTGCGCCGCGCGGTCCCTGCTGCTGCGGGAGACGCACGAAGTGCCTGACGGGGCCGCCTCCCTCTTCGTCAGGCTTGGTGACGCGGAGCGGGCCTGCGTCCTGGCCCGCTCCGCGCCTACGCCGGTCACCAGGGCCGTGCACCTGGCCGACGTGGCGGTGGAACTGGCGTACGCGCAGCAGTCCCACAAGGGACATATGTACGAGGGGCGGGCTGAACCGGATGTCGCCGCCGTTGTCCGGGAGGCAGTCGAGTGGTTGGTCCACGACTGCGCCCGCCGGACGTCTCCCGGAGCCGTTCCAGACCCCGGGACGCACGTACGGCTTCTCGCCGCCGCCCGCACGCTCGCGGGGCTGACCGGCCAGGCCGCCGCCCGGCCCTTGGTCCGAGCAGTGCTCCAGGATCCGGCAGTCGGGACGGATGCCCTTGCCAAGGCGGCGGGGATGCTGGATCCGGAGCGAGATGCGGATGTAGTAGCGGTTCTGCGGGGCCGGGCGGAGACACTCGGCTCGGGTGGCATGCGTGCCCAGGCGGCGGCCGTGGATCTGTGGGGTGCGTTGGCGCGGGCTGTCCCGTCCCTCAGCCCGTACGCCGGCAGTTGTATCGAGGCCGTCTGCGAGGGGCTCGGCGACGTGGACGGGCTGGCAGCGGTAGACGTTCTGGCCTCGGCGGCTTCGGCGCTCATCGCCCTGCCCGCCAAGCGACCTCGCGCGGCCCTCGAACTGACGCGGAGGGCCGTGGCCCTGGTACACAAGGTCATCGAGGCGTCGAAGGATCCTGCTTCGTCGTCCGAAGAGGACCAGGCCCATCTCGGCCACGAACTGGCCGGGACGCTGGCGCGCCTTGCCCAAGCAGCGGCCGACACGGGTGCGACGAGGGCGGACATTGACGATATCGGGCGCCTGCTGGAGACCCTGCCGGAAGAACTGCGCGTCGGGGTGCTCGGGGATCCCCAACTGGAACGGGCGCAGTGGGTCGTCGAGGTGGCCAGGAACGAGAAGGCATGGCAGGACCGTGTGGTGGCGGCTGCCGCAGAGGAGAAGAGGAGGGCGGAGCGCAGGAGGAAGGACGCCGGGCGCGAGAGCAGGACGGAGGAGTCCGAGGGCGCACGGATGCCGTCTGCGACCAGGCGCGGAGCCACGTCCAGGCGCCTGGAAACGCACCGGAGGTCGGCCGGCCTGCCTTCCGCGGGCGACGACCCGCACCCCGATCACCCCTCCGTCCTTCTCCTGCTGGAGGCAGAGGATCAGTTGGGAACGGGCAATCTCCTACGCAGCCGGGAACTGCTGGAGACGGCCCTGCGCAACCGTTCCACCGCACGGCCGTCGACACCCGCGAACAGCCCGCACCTCACGGACGGCTGGACGGTGGACCTCTGCCAGGCCATGGGCGCGCTGGGCAGGGCCGACGAGGCCGAAGCGCTCGCGCGGAGTCGGCCCGGCCCCCATGAGCGCGCGAGACACCTGGCAGCCCTCTCGCTGGGGTGCTCTCTCGCCGGCCACGACAGCTCGGGCACCCGCCATGCCCGAGAGGCGGCACGCCTGATGCCCGACGGCGCCACTCCTGAGCTGGCGAACGCCGTAGCCCAGGCGCTCGCCCACACCGGGGACGAGCCCGCGGCTTTGGCAATGGTGCAGGGGCGCACCATTGGTCAGCAGGGGCAGGCGCTGACGGCCGTCGCCGTCGGGCTCGTACGGCACTGCCCCGAAGGAGCGGCACGTGTCACCAGGCCCTTGATCGAGAACCTGGTGCGGCGGATGGATGCCGTGGGGCTCGGCAGCCCTCCCAGCCTGCTCCCCGAACTGGCGGCTCTGCATCTCGCCTTTCCCGACGTAAGGCGTCCTGACCCTATGCTGAGCGACGCACTCCACCGAGCCGTGCTGCACCTGACAGGTCCCTCCTTGTCGTGGTCGACACGGCCGATGGCCGTTCCTGGCTTGCTGGCCCGGCTCGGCTGCCTTCCCGAAGCAGCCGTGGACATCGTCGAAAGCTCGACCGCCAGATGGCGGCGCTCGTTCCGGCCGGGCCAGGACTCCTCCGCAGAACTGGCGCTGCTGGCCGCGGTGGACGGTGATACCTCCGCCGTATGGCGTTACGCCGACGCGGCGAGGACCCCGGAGGACCGATCGACGACGCTCCGCACCGCCGCCTTGTACCTGGCGGGTGGTCAGGTGGCGCTGACCACGGACAGCCGTGCCGAGGATCGGACGATCCGGACCTGCCTGGCACTCGCCCGGGTCCATGGAGGTGGCAGCCCCACCGGAGGGGAGACGGCCCGGCACATCGTGCTGAGGATGCTGAAGTCCGATGCGTGGACCCACACGATCCCTCTGCTGCCGGCACTTGCTCCTGGGGCGCTGGGCCACCTGGGCGCAATCGCGGGGGCGCGAGCCGGCATACAGAAGGAGCCGACGGCAGAGGCACCTCGGGCACCTCGCCACGGGGGTGAGGCCCTCACGATCGGTTAGGTGCCAGGTGGGAACACGGGCAACCTGGCTTACTGACTCTGGGCCTGATGCTGCTTGATCCCGCTGGATGTAGCGAGAACGCGAGCGCGTGGCGGACGGCTCGGGAGCGGAACTGGGTGGGCGCGGACACGGAGATGGTCTCGGTGGTTCCGGTTCGGGCAGGCCGTCGTTTCGGTGGTCACCCCGTTGCCCGGCATGAGTAGGGTGCTGCTGTGAATCGTCTCGCCGGTGCGACATCGCCCTATCTTCAGCAGCACGCCGACAATCCCGTCGACTGGTGGGAGTGGTCGCCCGAGGCGTTCGCGGAGGCGGAGCGGCGCGGGGTCCCGGTGTTGCTCAGCGTCGGGTATGCGGCGTGCCACTGGTGTCACGTGATGGCTCACGAGAGCTTCGAAGACGCCGGGGTCGCCGGCTACCTGAACGAGCGGTTCGTCGCCGTCAAGGTGGACCGGGAGGAGCGGCCCGACGTCGATGCCGTCTACATGGAGGCCGTGCAGGCCGCCACCGGGCAGGGCGGCTGGCCGATGACGGTGTTCCTCACGCCCGACAAGGAGCCGTTCTACTTCGGCACCTACTTCCCGCCGGAGCCCCGGCACGGCATGCCGTCCTTCCGGCAGGTGCTGGAAGGCGTCGACGCCGCCTGGCGGGGGCGGCGGCAGGAGGTCGCGGAGGTCGCCGGGCGGATCCGGGC
This sequence comes from Kitasatospora sp. NPDC098663, assembly GCF_044760075.1. Taxonomy (NCBI): domain Bacteria; kingdom Bacillati; phylum Actinomycetota; class Actinomycetes; order Kitasatosporales; family Streptomycetaceae; genus Kitasatospora; species Kitasatospora sp. NPDC098663. The sequence goes on from NZ_JBIWAP010000037.1 coordinate 33,991, forward strand.
CGACCTCGCCGAGCGCGCCGCCGTCTACTCGGCCGGCGCCCACCACCCGCCCGCCGGTGCCGATCTGCACCAGGCGCTGGTCGCCCTCAGCCGGGAGTTCGACGACCGGCATGGCGGCTTCGGGGGCGCGCCCAAGTTCCCACCGGCCATGGTCGTCGAGTTCCTGCTGCGCCACCACGCCCGCACCGGATCCGAGGCGGCCCTGGAGATGGCCGTCCGCACCGGCGAGGCGATGGCCCGTGGCGGCATCCACGACCAGCTCGGCGGCGGCTTCGCCCGGTACGCGGTCGACGCCGGCTGGGTCGTGCCGCACTTCGAGAAGATGCTGTACGACAACGCCCTGCTGCTGCGTGCCTACGTGCACCTGTGGCGGGCCACCGGCTCCCCGCTGGCGCGCCGGACCGCGCTGACCACCGCAGACTTCCTGCTGCGCGAACTGCGCACCCCCGAAGGCGCGTTCGCGTCCGCGCTGGACGCCGACAGCCTCGACGAGGAGACCGGGCAGTCCACCGAAGGCGCCTACTACGTGTGGGAACCCGGCCAGTTGGTCGACCTGCTCGGCCCCGCCGACGCGGCCACCGCCGCCCGGCTGTTCACCGTCACCGCCGGCGGCACCTTCGAACACGGCACCTCCGTCCTCCAACTCCTCGCCAATCCCGAGGACTTCGCCGAGTACGAGACCATCCGTGCCCGGCTGTTCGAAGCCCGCACCCGGCGGCCCGCCCCCGCCCGCGACGACAAGGTCGTCGCCGCCTGGAACGGCCTCGCCATCGCCGCCCTCGCCGAGACCGGCGCCCTCCTGGAACGCCCTGACCTCGTCGAGGCCGCCGAACGCGCCGCCGACCTGCTGCTCGCCGTCCACCTCACCCCCGACGGCCGGCTGCTGCGCACCTCCCGCGACGGCCGGGCCGGCACCAATGCGGGCGTCCTGGAGGACTACGCCGACACCGCCGAGGGCTTCCTGTCCCTGTACGCCGTCACCGGCGACGCCGCCTGGCTGCAACTGGCCGGCGGACTCCTCGACACCGTGCTCAAGCACTTCACCGACGAGGCCTCCGGCGCGCTCTACGACACCGCCGACGACGCTGAGGAACTCATCCGGCGCCCCCAGGACCCCACCGACAACGCCACCCCGTCCGGCTGGACCGCCGCCGCCGGCGCCCTGCTCACCTACGCCGCCTACACCGGATCCGACCGGCACCGGACGGCCGCCGAACGGGCCCTCGGCATCGTCGGCGCGCTCGCGTCCCGCGCCCCCCGGTTCATCGGCTGGGGCCTCGCCGTCGCCGAGGCGCTGCTCGATGGGCCGCGCGAAGTCGCTGTCGTCGGCCCGGCCGACGACCCGGCCACCGCCGCACTGCGCCGGGCCGCACTGCTCGGGACCGCGCCCGGGGCGGTCGTCGCGGTGGGCGCGCCGGCGGGCCCGGCGGATGGGTCGGTGGCGAGCCCGGCGGATGGGTCGGCGGACGGTTCGGTGGAGGGTTCGGCGGAGGACGGCGGCGCGGAGGTGCCGCTGCTGGCGGGCCGGCCGCTGGTCGGCGGAGCGCCCGCCGCCTACGTCTGCCGGCACTTCGCCTGCGAAGCACCGACCACCGACCCGGCGGTCCTCGGCGAGCGGCTGGGCGTCGCCGTCGAATAAAACGCTGGTGGGAGGGGGTGCGGCCGGGCCAGAATGGGCCATGACCTGGACCTTGAGCAGCTCGTTCGACGACTTCCGGCGCCACGCGGAAGAGTTCCTCGCCGCCCGCCCGGCCGAGAGCACCGTCCTGCTCACGGTCGTACACCGGCTGGCCGAACGCGGCCTGGACGTGTTCGGCCAGCGGCCACCGGTCTTCGGCTGGTGGCGCCCGTTGGCCGGCGGCCCGGTCGAAGGAGCCTTCCTCCAGACGCCGCCGTTCGGCCCCCGGCTCTCCTGCACACCGGCGGCGGCAGCCGAGCTGGCGGTCGAACTGGCCGCCGCCGGGAGCGAGTTCACCGAGGTGTCCGGCGTCGGCGGAGGTGCGGACGCGGTCCGGGCCTTCGCCGCGGCCTGGACCGCCGCCACCGGTGCCGGCCAGTCCGTCCGCTTCAACGAACGGCTCTACCGGCTCGGCGAGTTGACCGACCCGCCCCGCCCGCCCGCCGGCCACCACCGACCCGCCGCCCCGGCCGACCGCGAACTGGCGATCCGCTGGTACGAGGAGTTCCTCGTCGAAGCCGGGGTCGACCTGCCCAACGTCCCCCAGGCCGTCGACGACCGGATCGCCACCGGCGGCCTCCACCTGTGGGAGGACGGCGGCCGCCCCGTCGCCCTGGCCGGCAGTAGCCCGGTGATCGCCGGCATGTCCCGCATCGGCCCCGTCTACACCCCGACCGACCAGCGCGGACGCGGCTACGCCAGCGCCGTCACCGCCGCCGCCTCCGCCCACGCCCTCGCCCAGGGGGCGGCCGAGGTCCTGCTCTACACCGACCTCGCCAACCCGACCAGCAACTCCATCTACCAGCAGATCGGCTACCGGCCGGTCGAGGACTGCCTGACGCTGGACTTCACGACGCAGGGCGGAACCTACGCGTAGTCGACCGGGCGGCCGCCGACCACCTTCGTGTTGAAGGGGTCGACGGCCGCAGTCGCGGCGGGTGCCGGCAGGTGGTCCGCGTTCACGTACGTCTGCGCGCAGGTCAGCAGATTGCCGCCGGCCGACTTCATGTCACCGGCCAGGCCGTCCAACAGCGCCTTCCAGGCCGCCCCGCACCCCTGCAACGCCGCCCCGCTCTGCCAACCCGCCAGCCCCCCGGCCGCCTTGGCGCTCGGCTCGGCCAACTTCGCGGTCTCGTCGGGCACTTTCCCGGCGACGGTCAGCGCGTTGTTCCCGGCCACGGTCAACTCGCTCGGTTTGACGGTGAATCCTGGGTCGCTCGGCACGATGTCCCCCCGATCTCCGTATCGATAGCGGGAGTTATGGTATCCCTGAGTGCTCCGGGGGCACCTATGGGTAACGGGGGGACTGGGGGATGGACCTCGCAAGCCTGAAGAACGCCAAGCCTGCGGACTTGTACGCGGTGGCGGATGCCTACGACGCATTGTGCAAGGCGTGCGGCCAGCACGCCGCCGACTGGAAGAGCGGCACCGCGGACCGGGTCCACGGGTCCGGGTGGAGCGGACCGGCGGCCGCCGCCGCGATTCCGGTCCTGGACGGCATCACCGACAAGCTGCGTGCGGCGGCGACCGAACTGCACTGCATCGGCGCCGAGGTGCGGGACTGCGCCGACTCCCTCACGCTCGCCCAGGGCAAGCTCCGAAAGGCGCTCGTCGACGCCCAGGCCAAAGGCATGTCGGTCGACGACAGCGGGTCGGTGAGCTGGCCCCCGGCGAGCAGTCCCTTCCAGAGCACGGACTGGGAGGCCAAGCAGAAAGCGGCCGCCGAGGAGATCTCCAAGCGGATCGGCGCGGCGCTGTCGGAGGCCACCCGGGTCGACCAGGGGCTGGCCGAAGAACTCAAGAAGTACACGGGCCGCGCCACCGACAAGAGCGGCCTGGACGCCAGGACCGCGAGCGCGGACGTCTACCTGCTGCAGTTCGGCGAGGCGGCCAATCCGCTCTGGAAGCTGAACATGCCGGGCAAGGAGGCCACCCCGACGGACGTCAACGCCTGGTGGAAGGGTCTCGGAGCGGACGGGCAGCAGTGGTTCCTCAGCCACCATCCGGAATCGCTGGGCAACCTCGACGGGGTGCCGGCAGAGGTGCGGGACCAGGTGAACCGGGCGCACCTAGGAGCCCTCATGAAATCCGCCAGCGACAAGGCGGAGGCGGGCCTGCCGCTGGACTCCAGTGAGAAGGCTGTTCTCGCCCGCTACGGACCCGTCGCCGCCCGTCTCGCGGAGAGCAAGGGAGATCCGCCGATCTATCTGCTCGGCCTCGGCGACGAGGGAAAGGGCCGTGTGGTCCTCTCGTACGGGAACCCGGACACCGCCACCGACATCTCCGCCTACGTGCCGGGGATCACCACCGACACCGGCAGCCTGGGGGTGGCAGGGAACGTCCACGACGGCACCAACGAGGCGGAGAACGCGCTGAGCCTCTATCGCAGCGCGAGCAGGAAGGCTCCGGCAGGCCATTCGGTCGCCTCGATCGTCTGGCTCGGGTACGACCCGCCGGGCGCCGACCTGGGGGCCGCCTCGACCAAGGCGGGCAAGGACGGAGCTCCGGCGTACGCGAAGTTCCTGAGCGGAGTGCGGGCGAACCACGAGGGCGCCCAGCCGCCGCACATCACCGCGGTCGGACACAGTTACGGCTCGTACCTGGTGGGCCAGGCCACCAAGCTCGCCACCCAGCCCGGGTCGCACTACGCACCCCCGGACGACGTGGTCTTCCTCGGCAGCCCGGGCGTAGGAGTGGACAAGGCCGCCGACCTCAAGCTGCCGCCCGGCCACGTCTGGGTCGGCGCGGCCGACAACGACGTCGTGACGCACGTTCCGTCCAAGTTCAGCATCGACCCGGACGAACGCTGGTACGGGCGGGACCCGGCGAGCAAGCACTTCGGCGCGAACCGCTTCGCCGTCGACGACTGGAGCAGGGGCAACCCCGTCGACGCGCACACCAAGTACCTGACGGGCCGCGGTGGGCCCTCGCTGGACAACGTCGCGGCCATCGTCATCGGCAGCGGGGACGTCAAACGGACGGGCGGGCGATGAAGCGGCCGCGCCGGGCACTGGGGTGTTCAGCTGCGGTAGTAGCCGTGCTGGCCGCCGGGGTTGGGCTGTTCTACAACGGCTACGGGCCGATGGCTCTGAAGGATCGGGGAGCCCCCCAGCTGAGCCCGCATGAGGCGAAGGGACAACTCGACGACACCCTTCGGGCGGCCACCGGTGCGATCTCCCCACCAGTGGCCTACTTCGGCGGTGTCTACGTCGTGGACCGCCTGCCGGAGCACGCGGACGGCGAACCGAGTCTGCTGTCCGGTGTCATGGCCTCGGTCTCCCTCCGGACGAAGGTCGGCCCGGCGAGGATCCCGGTATTGCTGAACCAGATGAAGCAGCTCTGGGGTGATCGGTGCCGGCAGGACGACACCACCGTCGGCTACGCGGCGACGCACTACACAGATCTGTCGTGCCCCGGGCGCGGCGAGTCGTACTTCAAGCTGTCAGTGGTCAGTTCGGCGGATGGATCGACCCTTGGGGTGCACCTGAGCGGTCGGGTGGACACGGTCCGCTACCAGCCCGAGAAGGACTACGGCGCCAGCCCCGTCGGCCCCCGCCTGACCGGCCACGAGGGTGCACCCGACGTCGACGACCCGTACTGGTCGCACTGACGCTGACGCCGCGCCCGTCACTCCCAGTCCCACCGGATCCCCAGCAGGCACGGCCGCAGCGCCGTCGCGACCAGGTGGACGCAGTGGTGGCCGTCCAGGGTCAGTTCCTCCGTCTCGTAGGGGGCTTCGCCCGGGGAGCGGAGGGCGAAGCGGTGGCAGCGGACGGGGAGGGCGGCGGGGTGGAAGGTGATCTGGAGGACGTACTGGCCGGCGCCGGAGTTGAAGCCGCGGACGTATTCGCAGCTGGGGTCGGGGGAGGGGGCGTCGTCGAAGCCGTAGCCGAGGAGGTGGGTGTCGCCGGCGCGTAGGCGGCGGTCGAGGAGGAGTTCGGCGACGAGCAGGTGGTGGGTCTGGTCGCGGCGGATGCGGCCGGGGCGGCAGTTCTCTTCGGCGCGGACGCCGACGCGGGTGATGTCGCTGCCGGGGTCGCCCTGGTAGAGGGCGAGGTAGCGGTCGATGCCGTCGCGGTGGGCGCGGAGGGCGTGTTGGGAGTCGCGGCGGGCGAGTTGGCGGTCGGGGCCGAGGCGGATGCGTTCGATGTGGGTGATGGTGTGCAGGCCGGTGTCGCGGGGGCCGGCGATGGTGGCGAGCAGGTCGTCGACGGCGGTGGCGGGGGAGATGAGGTCGCGGTAGGGGCGTACGGGTGGGCCGGCGGGGGTGGTGTCGGCGGCGCGGCGGGGGCCGAGCAGGCGGGTGAGGGAGTGTTCGGGGAGGTCGAGGACGTCTTCGAGGGCGGCGACGGCACGGAGGGATTCGGGGCGTTCGGGGCGGCGGCGGCCTTGTTGCCAGTAGCTGAGGCTGGTGAGGCCGACGTGGACGCCGCGCAGGGCGAGGTGGCGTCGGATGCGGTGGAGGGCGAGGCCGCGGGTGGCGATGGCGGTGCGCAGGGCGAGGTGGAAGGGGCCGGTGCGGAGGGCGGCGGTGAGGTCGGCCTGGTCGGTGCGGTGGATGACGGCCTCCTGGGGGACGGGCGCGGGCAGACCGTGTTTGACCGTGAATATTCACATCAGGGCGGCGGTTTGTCACCGGTCCTGGCGTGCCACGCGGGGGTTTTCGGGGTGGCGTTCACACCCGTGACCAGTCGTTCACACCTGAACTGTGATGGTTCTGGGGGCCGTTGACCGGCCTCCGGGGGCGGCGGGATGCTCATGGCGCGATCCGGACCGCGCCCCCACACAGCACCTCGCTCCGCTTGTGCAAGGAGGCATTTCCCCCATGCCAGTTCCACGGATACGGCTGCGCCGCGCGGTCTCGCTGCTCGCCCTCGGCGTGCTGGGCCCGGCGCTGACCGCGGTGGCGGCCACTCCGGCGCTCGCCGCCCCCGCCCAGGATCTCGCTCCCGTCCAGGACCGCGCCCCGGCGCAGGTCCGCCAGGCCGCCGCGCCCGGCAGCACGGCCGATCTGGCCGGCACGTTCAAGAAGCTCAACATCACCATGCAGCAGCAACAGCAGACCAACTGGTGCTGGGCGGCGAGCGGGAACACCATCGCCACCTGGTTCGGCTACAACTACAGCCAGAACCAGTTCTGCAACGCCGCGTTCGGCCGTTCGGTCAACTCCAGCTGCCCCAACAGCCAGGCCTCGCTGGCCGATGTGCAGAACGGGCTGGACTGGGTCGGCATCAACCCGGGTTCGTACGTCACCGGCTACCTGCGCTACAACACCGTGCAGACCGAGGTGGACGCGAACCGGCCGATCGAGACCCGGATCCAGTGGAGTTCCGGCGGCGGCCACATGCACGTCGTCTACGGCTACGACACCAGCAGCAACTGGGTGTACTGGGGCGACCCGTGGCCGTCCAACTACCGCTACAACTGGGCGGACTACAACTACTACGTGAACAACAACACGTTCTCGTGGACCCACTCCCTGTACCGGATCGGCGCGTGAGGGCGACCATGACTGACCTCGGAAAGGCCCGTCGGGCCGCCGTCACCGCCCTGCTCGCCGCCGGCCTCGGGCTGGCGCTGGCCCCGGCCGCGCACGCGGACGGGCCGGCCGGCGCCCCGGTGCCGGTGCCCGCCGCGGATCTGGCGAAGGCCCGTGGCGTGGTCCAGGACCGGGCCGTCCTCGACAAGGTGGGTCACTTCTTCGCCCGCAAGGGCGTCCCGCCGACCCAGCAGCTGACCATCGGTGCGGCGCAGGAGGCGCAGGCGGCGAGCGCGGCCGCGCCGCGGCTGGCCGGCGACACCGTGCCGGTGTACACCCTGGACGCGGGTTTCGTGGCCGGCGCCCCGGGTGCGCCGGTGGCGAAGGCCGAGTTCACCGCGAGCAAGGTGGTCGCGGCGGACGGGCAGACGGCCTCGGTGTGGACGATCCGGCAGGGCGACTCCTGGCAGGTGGTCAACATCGCCTCCGGTGGTGACGAGAGCGACTACGCGGCGAAGGCGGCCGGCGGCGGTGGCGGTACGGCGTTCCGCGAGCCGCAGGTGAACGCCTGGTACGTGCTGCGCGACGGCCGGGTGCTGCCGCTGGACGACGAGGCCCGGCGCTCGGTGGGCGCGGGCGGGGTGTCGCTGGCCGCGTACCAGAAGCTGGTGCACCAACGGTACGGGGACAAGCTGCCCGGCTCGGCGTACGACCGGGAGGGCAAGGGCGGCGGCTACCAGCTGGCGGCCGACCGGGAACGGGCGGCGGGCGGCGGTTCGGCGCTGCCGGCCGTGACGGCGCTCGCGGCCCTGGGCGTGACCGCGCTCGTGGGCGCGGGTGCGGCCGTGCGGCGCAGGGCGGGTGTCCGACGGGGGTAGGGCCTCTCGGGCGCGACATGCGCGCCACACGTGGGATGCGGCGGGGTCCGGCTGACACAGCCGGGCCCCGCCGTGCCGTGTGCGGCCCCGGCGCGTCGACCTGTAGCCGAGCGGGCGCGCTGCGTGATGTGTCCTGGAAGTAATGCTTCCGCACAAGGAATTGACGCAACGTTGATCTGTCGTTCGCCGCCCGGGGGCAGCTCCGGGTGACGGACGGTAGATACCATGTGGCAATCGGTCAGTGCTGACTGACGCGTGCCGAGAGCGGAGAAGGGGTGGGGCGGCCGGAGCCGACCACGAGCCCGGCGCCGGGAAAGGGGAGTCGAATGGCCGGCAGGGAGTCGAGCGCCCAGGTGTGGGGTGCGGCGGTGGTGGTGGCGTCCGCGCTCGCCGTGGTCGCGGCCTACCTGATCAACGGGGCGATGCTGGTGCTGGTCGTCGCCGGGGTCGAGGTGCTGCTGCTCATGGTCTACGTGGGCCGCCGCTGGCGGGCGCTCCACCGGCCGGCCGCCCCGCGGGGGCATCGGCCGTCGGCCGTCACCCCGGACGCCGCGCACTGCGAGCGCTGCCGCCGGGCCCGCGAGGCGCTGGACGCCCGGCAGGCGCGCGGGCGCACCGCCGGGCCGGTGGTGGAGCCGTGGCCGGAGGCCGGCGCGGCGGACCACCCGCCGTATCCGCGCCGCCCGCAGGGCCGGGCGCCGTACGAGCGTCCTTGGACGGCGGAGCGGGCGGTCGCCCGGTCCGTGGACCGCGCGGCCGCCCGCCGTGGCGCGCCGGGTTCAGCCGGCCGCGCTGTACGCCACCAGTGAGACCCCGACGTACTGCACGATGAACGCGCCCAGGGTGAAGGCGTGGAACACCTCGTGGAAGCCGAACCAGCGCGGTGACGGATTGGGCCGCTTGAGCCCGTACACCACGCCGCCGATGCTGTAGAGCACGCCGCCGACGATCATCAGCACCAGGACGGCGACGCCGCCGGCGTGCAGGAAGTCCGGCAGGAAGAAGGCGGCGGCCCAGCCGAGCGCGATGTACACCGGTGTGTACAGCCAGCGCGGCGCGCCGACCCAGAACACCCGGAACGCTATTCCGGCCAGCGCGCCGCCCCAGGCCACCCAGAGCAGCACCTGCTGGTCGGCGCCCTTGAGCAGCAGGATCGTGAACGGCGTGTAGGTGCCCGCGATGATCAGGAAGATGTTCGCGTGGTCCAGCCGCCGCAGCACGGCGTCCCCGCGCGGGCCCCAGTCGAAGCGGTGGTAGACCGCGCTGACCCCGAACAGCAGCCAGGCGCTGATCGAGTAGATCGCGCAGGCGATCTTGGCGGGGGTGGAGTCGGCCAGGCAGATCAGCACGATCCCGGCGGCGACGGTGGCGGGGAACATCCCGGCGTGCAGCCAGCCGCGCCACTTCGGCTTGCGTCCCGAGGCCTCGTTCTCCGCGCCCTCGTTCTCCGTGCTCTCGACGAGCTCAGCAGTCATGCGCAGCATGCTACCCGCTACCTACGGGGCCGTAGGTTACTGACGCGTAGGAAAGTGGCGATCATCACTCTTGGACGTTTTGGAGTGTTCGGGGCGTCCGCGGAGGCGTCCGGGCCGGGATGTGGACGACCTATTACTGGCCGGTAATCGTACTTACTGTAGTAAAAGATGAGTCAATTTCGCCGCTGTGCCGCAGTTTGGCGTTGAGGCCGGAGCTACGCTGCAAGCACCCTCAGACCCCCGCTACGCCACCTCCTCGCCGAGATGGTGTGAAACGGAGCGATCGTGTCGTACGAGATCTCTGCTCTCAGCGCCTTCGCGCCCACCCGCCACCAGCGCCTGCTCGCGTGGGTGAACGAGATCGCCGAGCTCACCCAGCCGGACCGCGTCGAGTGGTGCGACGGCTCCGACGAGGAGTACCAGCGCCTCGCGGACCTGCTGGTGGCTCAGGGCACCTTCAAGAAGCTCAACGAGGAAAAGCGCCCCAACTCCTACTACGCCGCCTCGGACCCGACGGACGTGGCGCGTGTGGAGGACCGCACCTACATCTGCTCCGAGCAGGAGAAGGACGCCGGTCCGACCAACAACTGGAAGGCCCCGGCCGAGATGCGGGAGGTCTTCCAGGGCGAGAAGGGACTGTTCCGCGGCGCGATGAAGGGCCGCACGATGTACGTCGTGCCCTTCTCGATGGGCCCGGTCGGTTCCCCGCTGGCCGCGTACGGCGTCGAGATCACCGACTCCGCCTACGTCGCCGTGTCGATGCGCGTGATGACCCGCATGGGCAAGGCGGTGCTGGACCAGCTCGGCGAGGACGGCGACTTCGTCAAGGCCGTGCACACCGTCGGCGCCCCGCTGGCCGAGGGCCAGGCGGACGTGCCGTGGCCGTGCAACAGCACCAAGTACATCTCGCACTTCCCGGAGACCCGGGAGATCTGGTCCTTCGGCTCCGGCTACGGCGGCAACGCCCTGCTCGGCAAGAAGTGCTACGCGCTGCGCATCGCCTCGACCATGGCCCGTGACGAGGGCTGGCTGGCCGAGCACATGCTGATCCTGAAGCTCACCCCGCCGTCCGGCGAGGTCAAGTACGTCGCCGCCGCCTTCCCGTCGGCCTGCGGCAAGACCAACCTGGCCATGCTCCAGCCGACCGTCCCGGGCTGGAAGGTCGAGACGATCGGCGACGACATCGCCTGGATGCGCTTCGGCGCCGACGGCCAGCTTTACGCGATCAACCCCGAGGCCGGTTTCTTCGGCGTCGCCCCCGGCACCGGCGTGGACACCAACGCCAACGCCATCGACACCCTGTGGGGCAACACGGTCTTCACCAACGTCGCGCTGACCGACGACGGCGACGTGTGGTGGGAGGGCCTGACCGAGGAGCCCCCGGCGCACCTCACCGACTGGCGCGGCAACGACTGGACCCCCGAGTCCGGCACCCCGGCCGCCCACCCGAACGCCCGCTTCGCCGTCCCGGCCGCGCAGTGCCCGACCATCGCCCCCGAGTGGGAGGACCAGTCGGGCGTGCCGATCTCGGCGATCCTGTTCGGCGGCCGCCGCGCCACCGCCGTCCCGCTGGTGACCGAGTCGTTCACCTGGCAGCACGGCGTCTTCCTCGGCGCCAACATCGCGTCCGAGAAGACCGCCGCCGCCGAGGGCACCGTCGGCGAGCTGCGCCGCGACCCGTTCGCGATGCTGCCGTTCTGCGGCTACAACATGGGCGACTACTTCGCCCACTGGCTGAAGGTCGGCGCCCAGGCGGACGCCGCGAAGCTGCCGAAGATCTACTACGTCAACTGGTTCCGCAAGAACGCCGAGGGCGCGTTCGTCTGGCCGGGCTACGGCGAGAACAGCCGCGTCCTCAAGTGGATCGTCGAGCGCCTGGAGGGCACCGGCGAGGGCGTCGAGACCCCGATCGGCGTGCTGCCGACGGTCGACGGCTTCGACCTCGGCGACCTGAAGCTGTCCAAGGAGGACCTCGACCTGCTCTTCACCGTGGACGCCGACATCTGGCGCCAGGAGGCCGCGCTGGTGCCGGCCCACCTGGAGCTGTTCGGCGACCACACCCCGAAGGAGCTGTGGGACGAGTACCGGAGCCTCGTCGCGCGTCTCGGCTGAGCCTGAGCCTCGGCAGAGCGAGAGGCGGCCGCGCGGCACGAACCGCGCGCCCGCCGAGTGACAGGACGGCCGGAGTTCCCCCGGGCGGTCTTTCCCCGACCAAGGAGACCGCCCGGGTCGGGACTCCGGCCGTAGTGCTTTCCCCGCGCGCGCCGGGCGCGGGGGCCACGGCTGGGCGCGCGGGGCTGCGGCCGGGTGCGGCCGTTCCGGGGCTACGGCTGGGTGTAGCCGCTCAGGAAGTCGCCGATCCTGGTCACCGCGTCGGTGATCTCCTCCGCCCGGGGCAGCGTGACCAGCCGGAAGTGGTCCGGCTCGGGCCAGTTGAAGCCGGTGCCCTGGACCAGCAGGATGCGCTGGGAGCGCAGCAGGTCCAGCACCATCTGGGCGTCGTCCTTGATCTTGTAGACCTTCGGGTCCAGCCGCGGGAACGCGTACAGCGCGCCCTTGGGCTTGACGCAGCTGACTCCCGGGATCTCGTTGAGCAGCCGGTACGCCGCGTCGCGCGAGGCGAGCAGCCGCCCGCCGGGCAGCACCAGGTCGCGGATCGACTGCCGGCCGCCGAGCGCGGCGGCCACCGCGTGCTGGGCGGGCATGTTGGCGCACAGCCGCATCGAGGCCAGCACGGCCAGGCCCTCGATGTAGCTGTGGGCCCGCTGCCGGTCGCCGGAGAGCACCATCCAGCCGGAGCGGAAGCCCGCGACCCGGTACGCCTTGGACAGCCCGTTGAAGGTGACGCAGAAGAGGTCGGGCGCCAGGGTGGCCAGCGGGACGTGCTCGGCGTCGTCGTAGAGGATCTTGTCGTAGATCTCGTCCGCGTAGACCACCAGCCGGTGCCGGCGGGCGATCTCGACGATGCCCTCCAGCACTTCGCGCGGGTAGACCGCGCCGGTCGGGTTGTTCGGGTTGATCACCACGATGGCCCGGGTCCGGTCGGTGACCTTGGCCTCGATGTCGGCGAGGTCCGGGTACCACTCGGCCTGCTCGTCGCAGCGGTAGTGCACCGCGGTGCCGCCGGCCAGCGAGACCGAGGCGGTCCACAGCGGGTAGTCGGGCGCCGGGACGAGCACCTCGTCGCCGTCGTCCAGCAGCGCGGTCATGGCCAGCTGGATCAGCTCGGAGACGCCGTTGCCGAGGAAGACGTCCTCGACGCTCAGCCCGTGCAGGCCGCGGTCCTCGTAGTGCATGACCACCGCGCGGCGGGCGGCGAGCAGGCCCTTGGAGTCGCCGTACCCGTGCGCGGTCGAGAGGTTGCGCAGGATGTCCTGGAGGATCTCCGGCGGCGCCTCGAAGCCGAAGACGGCGGGGTTGCCGGTGTTGAGTTTGAGGATGCGGTGGCCCTGTTCCTCCAGCCGCATCGCCTCGTCGAGTACCGGGCCGCGGATGTCGTAGCAGACATTGGCGAGCTTGCTGGACTGGATGACCTGCATGCCTGCCTACTTTAGGGGCACCTCCGGGCACTTCGGTGCGCGTCCCGGGACGCGCACCGAAGTGCCCGGAGTGGCCTCCTTGGATCGGCAGGCGGGGGTGTCAGCCGACCTTCCAAACCAGGGGCGCGGTGTCCATGATGTTCCCGTACGTGAGGAAGCCGGGCGGGGTCTCGTTCGGGACGAGATAGACGGCACACAGCTTGACGGACTGCCCGTCCGCGAGCGTGACCAGCGACCGGGTGTCGCACCGCGGGATCGCCGGTCCGGCCGTGGCGCCCAAGGCGCTCGGGCCGGCCGCCGGGTCGGCGTTGTCCGGCCCGCAGGCCGACAGCGCCAGGACGAGCGCCGCCGCCGGCAGGCCGGCCGCGATTCTCCGGATGGACTGGGTCTTCGTCATGGTCGTTCCCCCGTTGGATGATGTGCTCGGTGCGCCCCGCCCGGTCCCCGGGTTTCGCACGGACGTGCGGGCGTGCGGACGTGCGGGCGTGCGGGCGTTGATCGAAAGGGGGTGCGCCGGTGATGGTAGCCGCAGTCGGCGCGGTGCTGGCCGCATTTCTGGTGGCTCCGCTGCTGCGCGGGCTGGTCGCCAGGTTCGCCGTGCCGGAGGGCGAACCCTGGTGCGGTGCCTGCCCGTTGTGCGGGCGCGAGGTGCGGCTGCTGCCGCCCACCGGGCGCTGTCCGGGCTGTCGGGAGCGGCTGGGCGCGGGCGCCTGGTCGGTGGAGCTGGTGGCGGCCGTGGTCGCTGCCGGGCTGGCGTACGCGGCGGACGGGCCGTCGGCCGCGGCGCTGGGCTGGGCGGCCGGGCTCGGCGTGGTGCTCGGCTTCGTCGACGCCCGGGTGCGCCGGCTGCCGTACCGGCTGACCCTGCCGCTGGCCGGCGGGGTGGCGGCCCTGCTGGCGGTGGCGGCGCTGGCCGCGGGGCGCCCGGGGGTGCTGCTGCGCTGCCTACTGGTGGCCCTCGCGGTCGGGGCCCTGCTCGAACTGGCGGTCTGGATCGGCGCGTTGGGCCCGGGTGACTCCCCGCTGGGGTTCGCCCTGGGCGGGCTGCTCGGCTGGTACGGCTGGCCGGTGGCGGTCGGCGGGCTGTTCGCCGCAGTGGTGCTCGCCGGGCTCTGGGCGATCCTGCGGGCCGCCGTCGCGCTGGCCCGCCGGCGCCCGGTGCGCGGGCTCGACGTCCCGGTCGGACCGTTCCTGCTGCTCGGCGCGCTGCTGGCGGTGCTGGCCCGGTAGCGTCCGGGCCCGGGAGGCCGGACCGGACGGGGCGCTACCGGGCCCGGACGCGGGAGGGCCCGCCGTACCGGGTCGGGTACGGCGGGCCCCGCCGCCGGCGCGCGGGCCCCACCCTCAAGGAGCGGCGCGCCGGTGGGGGATGTGGCGGTGGGGGTTACGGCATCTTGTGGACGAACGGGCCGACCGCGTTGGAGAACGCGTTGCCGTTGTTGGCGTCCCAGTTGGTGGACCAGGTCATCGCGCCGCGGATGGTCGGCCACTTGGCCGGCGGGACGAAGCTGCCGCAGTTGTTGCCGGTGGCCAGGCAGTCCAGCGCGTTGTTCACCACGGTCGGCGAGACGTAGCCGCCGCCGGCCGCCTTGGCGGAGGCGGGGACGCCGATGCCGACCTGGTCGGGCCGCAGGCCGCCCTGGATGTGGTTGCAGACCTGCGAGGTGATGAAGTCGATGGTGCCCTGGTTGTAGACCTTGCCGTCGCAGCCGTTCATGCCGCCCGAGTTGTAGAACTGGGTGTTGACGACGGTGAGGATGTCCTTGGTGTTCAGCGCCAGCTGGAAGTAGGCGCCGGCGGTGCTGTACATCCCGATCGTCTCGGGCGCCATGGTCAGGATGAAGCCGGGGCCGACCTTGGCCTGGAGGGTGTGCAGCGCGTTGCCGAGCGGGCCGGCCTGGACGCCGTTCTCCAGGTCGACGTCGATGCCGTCGAAGCCGTAGTCCTTGATGATCGCGTAGGCGCTGTTGGCGAAGTTGTTGCCGGCGGTGGCGTCGCCGACGGTGATCGCGCCGTTCTGGCCGCCGATGGAGAGGACGACCTTCTTGCCGGCCGCCTGCTTGGCCTTGATGTCGGCGCGGAACTGCGCGTCGCTGTAGCCGCCGAGGGCCTTGGACAGGCCGGGGTCGAGGGTGAAGCTGATCGCGCCGGTCTGGGTGGGCACGGCGTCGGCGAAGGACACCGCGATGATGTCGTAGGCGCTCTGCACGTCGCCGAGGCGCTGCGGGGTCGAGCCGTTGTCGAAGTTCTGCCAGTAGCCGGTGACGGCGTGCGCGGGCAGGCCGGTGGGCGGGGTGGTGGCGGTCGCGGTGGCCGTGGGGGTCGGCGTGGCGGTCCGGGTGGGCGTCGCGGTCGGGGTCGCGGTGGCCGTCGGCGTGCCGGTCGCGGTGGGGGAGGAGGTCGCGGTGGCCGTGGCGGTCGGCGACGGGGTGGCGGTGGCGGTCGGGCTCGGGGTGGACGGGCCGCCGGGGCCGATCAGGCTCACGTCGTCGGCGAGGTAGGCGCTCTGGCCGTACCAGCCGTGCAGGTAGACGGTGACGCTGGTGGCGTTCGCGCCGGTGGTGAAGGTGGAGGACAGCTGGTTCCAACTGTTCTGGTTCGACCAGGTGGACGGGTCGGTGCCGCCGGTGCCGCGCGCACCGAGGTAGACGTACGGGCCCTGGACCCAGGCGCTCAGCGTGTAGCTGGTGTTGGGCAGCACGCTGATGGTCTGGGTGCACTCGGCGGTGTCGCCGGCGCCCGGGGTGGCCTGCAGCGCGCCGGTGCCGGAGTGGACCGGGGAGGAGACGGTGGTCGCCGCGCCGGCGCAGTTCCAGCCGCCCAGCCCGCTGTCGAAGCCGCCGTTGGTGACCAGGTTGCCGACGGCCGCGCTGGCGCCGCCGGCGAAGAGGGCCAGGCCGCCGCCGGCCAGGGCGAGGGCGGTGGCGCCGGCCGCGACGGCCGGGAGGGGGCTGCGCCGGCGCTTGTGCGCGGGCTGGTTCAGCGTACGGGCCATGGGGTGACGCTCCTGGGGAGGGAGCGGCCGCCGCGGTGGGGGGCGCGGCGGCCGCGTGTGGGGGAGGGGAGGTCCGTCGTGGTGCGTGGGGTCGTCGTACGTGGGGGTGGGCGACCGCGGTGGCGCATGGGAGTGCACGGTGGTGCGTGGGGGTGGGGCGGGGCCGTGGGGTTCGTTCCGCCTTGGATCAAAAGCTGGACTAGACCATTGCCGGTCGTCAAGCATTGGACAGTCGGCTTACGGATTCTTTAAGGATTCGGAGACCGTTCCGTGTCCGCCGTCGGAGCGGCCGGGGAAGGCCCGCGACACGCCCGCCGGGACGGACTCCGTACAGGACCGTGACCAGACCGCTACCTGCGGCTTTACCGTGTGCCTGCCCGCCGGAGTAGGCTGCGCCGGGGCGTTGACGCACCAGCTGAAACGAGCACGGAGGGGCCGGGAATCATGGGTCTGCGCGATGTCGCCGAACGGACGCCGGGTCTGCGTACCCTGCTGGGCGGGATGTACGGGCTCTACGGCCGCCGGGTCGAGGTCCACCTCGCCCGCACCCCGCACCACATCGGCGTGATCCTGGACGGGAACCGCCGCTGGGCGAAGGCCGCCGGGGGCACCACCGTGTACGGCCACCAGCGCGGCGCCGACAAGATCAGCGAGTTCCTCGGCTGGTGCGACGAGACCCACGTCAAGGTCGTCACCCTCTGGATGCTCTCCACCGACAACCTCGACCGCCCCGCCGACGAGCTCGTCCCGCTGCTGGGCATCATCGAGGACGCCGTGACCGGGCTGGCCGCCGCCCGCCGCTGGAAGGTCCACCCGGTCGGCGCACTGGACCTGCTCCCGCAGCACACCGCCGACGTGCTCAAGCGGGCCGCCGACGAGACCGCCGACATCGACGGCATCACGGTCAACGTCGCGGTCGGCTACGGGGGCCGGCACGAGATCGCCGACGCCGTCCGCTCGCTGCTCCAGGAGCACGCCGGGCGCGGCACCTCGATCGAGGAACTGGCCGAGATCCTCGACGTCGAGCACATCGCCGAGCACCTCTACACCCGCAACCAGCCCGACCCGGACCTGATCATCCGCACCTCGGGCGAGCAGCGCCTGTCCGGTTTCCTGCTCTGGCAGAGCGCGCACAGCGAGTTCTACTTCTGCGAGGCGTACTGGCCGGCCTTCCGCAAGGTCGACTTTCTGCGGGCGCTGCGGGCGTTCGAGCAGCGCAACCGGCGACTGGGCCTCTGAACGGGTGAAGTGACCGCCGTAGGGCTGGCCTACCCGGAGCCCTCGTGAGGCCAAACGTTCACCGGCAATGATCCGTCAGTTCGCCGGGGGCGCGAATGCACCGCCCCTCGCCTGGGAATACTCCAGGCAGTCCGGTCCCGAGGCCACCGGGGCAGCGGGGGCCGGCTTGCCGCGGATGACGCAGGGTCATCCGCTCTGGAGGCCTAGTGGTCAGTTCCAAGAGCCGCCGGACGCCAGACCGGCGCACGTACGTTCTCGACACCAGCGTGCTCCTGGCGGACCCGCTCGCCATGACCCGCTTCGAGGAGCACGAGGTCGTCCTGCCGGTGGTGGTCGTCACCGAGCTGGAGGCCAAGCGGCACCACCCGGAGCTGGGCTACTTCGCCCGCCAGGCGCTGCGACTGCTCGACGACTACCGCATCCGCCACGGACGGCTCGACGAGCCGATCCCGGTCGGCGAGCTCGGCGGCACCATCAGGGTCGAGCTCAACCACTCCGACCTGTCGATACTGCCGGCCGGTTACCGGGTCGGCGGCGGCGAGGCGGACTCGCGGATCCTCGCGGTCGCCCGCAACCTCCAGGCCGAGGGGTACGACGTCACGGTCGTCTCCAAGGACCTGCCGCTGCGGATCAAGGCCAGCTCGGTGGGCCTGCTCGCCGAGGAGTACCGGGCCGAGCTCGCCATCACCTCCGGCTGGACGGGGATGTCCGAGCTGCACGTCCCGGCGGAGCAGGTGGACGCGCTGTTCGCGGCCGGCCACGACGCCGCCGTGGACGTCGAGGGGGCGGACGAGCTGCCCGTGCACACCGGGCTGGTGCTCACCTCGGAGCGCGGCCGGGCGCTCGGCCGGGTGACCGGTGACGGCCGGGTCCGGCTGGTGCGCGGCGAGCGCGAGGCGTTCGGACTGCGCGGGCGCAGCGCCGAGCAGCGGGTGGCGCTGGACCTGCTGCTCGATCCGGACGTCGGCATCGTCTCGATGGGCGGCCGGGCGGGCACCGGCAAGTCCGCGCTGGCGCTGTGCGCGGGGCTGGAGGCGGTGCTGGAGCGGGGGCAGCACCGCAAGGTGATGGTCTTCCGGCCGCTGTACGCGGTCGGCGGGCAGGAGCTCGGCTACCTGCCGGGCTCCGAGACGGAGAAGATGAGCCCCTGGGCGCAGGCGGTCTTCGACACCCTCTCCGCCGTCACCACCCCGGACGTGATCGAGGAGGTGATCTCGCGCGGGATGCTGGAGGTGCTGCCGCTGACCCACATCCGGGGCCGCTCGCTGCACGACGCCTTCGTGATCGTGGACGAGGCCCAGTCGCTGGAGCGGAACGTCCTGCTGACGGTGCTGTCCCGGATCGGCCAGGGTTCGCGGGTGGTGCTCACCCACGACGTGGCGCAGCGCGACAACCTCCGGGTGGGCCGGTACGACGGCGTGGTGGCGGTGGTGGAGAAGCTGAAGGGGCATCCGCTCTTCGCGCACATCACGCTCACCCGCTCGGAGCGTTCGCCGATCGCGGCGCTGGTCACGGAGATGCTGGAGGACATCCACCCGTGATCCGTCCCTGACCAGGACATAGTCGGACAATACGGTCAACTCTTGATGTGGGGCCCGCTCCTGACGGGGCGGGCCCTCATCCCTTTCATCACATCGAGTGCTTTCCGTCCGAAGAACTCCCGTGCGGTGAATGTGACGTGCGCCACGCGAACGGGAATTGCGTCGACAGCGTCCGGTGCGGCATGGTGAGGGTTCTGTCAGGCCCCGCGTACGGCGTGGCAGGGCTTTCGGACTCCACGGGTCCGGCCCCGAATGGTCCACCAACTCCGGTCGGTGGGCGCACAATTGAAGACCGATGAGCCGTACGCCGCCCGATTCCAACGCCCGGTCGCCTCACCTCGGCCGGACGCCGGGCCAGCACCTCCCGTGACCAGAGCACCTGCGGAGGTCAGTGCCAAGGGGTATGTTGCGCCCGCACGGTCACGCGTGGGCATGCTGGAAGGAATCCATGTGACTCGGATCTCGGTCCGGGGAGTCGCTGTGGCCTCCGCCACCGCCGTCACCGCTGTCGGTGCCGTCGTGGGTGTGGCCTCGGGCAGCGAGGGCAAGACGACGCAGACGGTCGACGTCGCGGGCGCGACCCTGCTTGCCGAAGTCCCCTCTGGCTCCCAGGCGCAGACCATCAGTGACAACATCGGCCAGCAGGCATCCGCCCAGCAGGCCTCCGCCGACGCCGCGGCCAAGGCCGCCGCCGAGCAGAAGGCCGCCGAGGAGGCCGCGCGCCAGAAGGCCGCCGCGGACGCCCAGGCGAAGGCCGATGCCCAGGCCAAGGCCGACGCGGACAAGGCCGCCAAGGCCGCCGAGGACAAGCGCAAGGCCGACGAGGCCGCTGCCAACCGTTCCAAGGCGCGTTCGGCGATGGCCGCCACCGACAACAGTGCCCCGCCGGTCTCGGTCAGCCCCGGATCCGTCCAGGACATCGCCCGGCAGGTCGTCGGTGACGACGCCCAGTTCCAGTGCTTCAGCCAGATCGTGAAGCGCGAGAGCGGCTGGGACTACACCGCGACCAACCGGAGCTCCGGCGCGTACGGCCTGGTCCAGGCGCTGCCCGGCACCAAGATGGCCTCGGCCGGCGCCGACTGGCGCACCAACCCGGCCACCCAGATCAAGTGGGGCCTGGGCTACATGAACAGCCGCTACGGCAGCCCCTGTGGCGCCTGGTCGTTCTGGCAGTCGCACAACTGGTACTAGGAGCCGCCACCGCCCGGCGGTGGACTCCGGTACGGCCCCCGGCCGCTCGTCTCGCCCGACGAGCGACCGGGGGCCGTCGCGTTCCCGCCCACCGGGAGCCGGGTCGGGCCGCGCCGCCCGGGCTGCGCTGACCAGTGCGCCTGCGGGCGGTGCGGGCCCGGTGCGGACGCGGGGCGCGGGAAGGGGTCCTGGTTGCTTCCCGCGCCGGCCGGTCCGCCGACAGTTGGTCCGTGGTCCGAGGCCACGCTCTCCCCGGGCGCCCCGTTTCGACTCCTCCCCAGCGGTTCCGGTCCGAAACCATCTGAAACCTGGCGTTTTGCCCCGGTTTGATGACGAGGTTGTTCGAGCCGAACCCGGCGGGGGCCGGACTCGCCGCCCCGCCGCCGGGTAGCGTCATCCCTGACGGCCGTGTCGGGACCCACGGCGTACCGCCGGGCACGGCGGCTCAGCAGGGGAGCGGTGGTAGCGAGGATGGCGCGGGGCGGAAAGGCCTTCAAGGCCGTGGCCAAGGGCATGGCCGTGGTGGCGAGCGCGGCCGCCGTGATCGAACGGCGCCGGCGTGCCGCGATGGCGGCCGACCCGCACGAGCTCGCCGTCCCCGCACTGGCCGAGGCGCCCGATCCGGTGCCGGCCCCGCGGGTCGAACCCGCCGCGGTGCCGGCCGCCGCCCCGGCGGCCCCCGCGCCGGCCGCACCGCCCGGCCTGGCACGGGAGTACCACCCCGGTCGGCCCGCCACCCCGGCCGAGGCCGTGCCCTGGGGGCTGCGGGTGGCCGCCGAGTCGACCTGGCGGCTGCTGCTGCTCGGCGGCGCGCTCTACGTCGTCTTCTACATCGTCGACATGCTGCGGCTGGTCGCCTTCGCGGTGCTGGCCTCGCTGCTGATCTCCGCACTGCTGGAGCCGACGGTCTCCTGGCTGCGCCGGCACGGGGTGCCGCGCTCGCTGGCGGCGGGCGGGGTGTTCCTGAGCGGTCTGGCCGGAATCGGGCTGGTCGGCTGGTTCGTGGTCTGGCAGGTGTCCACCAACCTGTCGACGGTCACCAGCAAGGTGAAGGACGGCGTCGACCAACTGCGGGACTGGCTGAGCACCGGGCCGCTGCACCTGACCCAGCAGCAGATCAACGACTACGCCGACCAGATCGGCAAGGCGATCACCACCAACACCGACCAGATCACCTCGGCCAGCCTGACCGGCGCGCAGATCGCCGTCGAGGTGCTGACCGCCGTGGCGCTGGCCTTCTTCACCACCTTCTTCTTCCTCTACGACGGCTCGCGAATCTGGAACTGGGCGTTGCGCGGACTGCCCCGGCACTCCCGCTTCGCCATGGCCGGCGCCGGCCCGAAGGCCTGGGCGACGCTCACCGCGTACGTGCGCGGCACCGTCTGCGTGGCCTTCATCGACGCGGTCTGCATCGGCATCGGCATCGATCTGCTGGGCGTGCCGATGGCGATGCCGCTGGCCGTGATCATCTTCCTGGGCGCCTTCGTCCCGCTGGTCGGCGCACTCGTCACCGGCACGGTCGCGATGCTGATCGCCCTGGTCACCGAGGGGCCGTGGACGGCGCTGATGGTGCTGATCGTGCTGGTCGCGGTGATGCAGATCGAGAGCCACATCCTGCAGCCGCTGATCCTCGGCCGGGCCGTGCGGGTGCACCCGCTGGGCGTCGTCCTCGGCGTCGCGGCCGGCGGCATCATCGGCGGCATCGGCGGTGCGGTGGTGGCCGTCCCGCTGATCGCCGTCACCAACACCGTGATCACCCACCTACGCCGGCGCAACGAGGCCGGCCAGGCCGTCTTCACCGCCATGGAGGCCGCCCGCGAGGCCGCGGGCCGGACCTCCGCCGCCCCGGCCGCGGACGGCTGAGGCCGAAGCGCAACGCCGACGGGCCCTCCCGGACGTGGTGTCCGGGAGGGCCCGTCGGCGTTGGTGCGGGGTCCGTCAGGCGCCGGCGGCGGCGAGGGCGGCCTCGGAGTCGAGGACACCCGCCACGGCCTGGAGGACGGCGGCGATCTTCATCGAGGCCTGGACGACCTCGCGCTCGACACCGGCCTTGCGCAGCACGGCCTCGTGCGAGTCGAGGCACTGGCCGCAGCCGTTGATGGCCGAGACGGCGAAGCACCAGAGCTCGAAGTCGACCTTCTCGACGCCCGGGGTGCCGATGATGTTCATCCGCAGACCGGCCCGCATCGTGCTGTACTCCTTGTCGGAGAGCAGGTGCAGCGTCCGGTAGTAGACGTTGTTCATCCCCATGATCGCGGCCGCGCCCTTGGCGGCGGTGTACGCCTCCGGGGAGAGGTTGGCCTTGGCCTCGGGCTCCAGCTCACGCAGCACGGCGGCGCTGCGGGTGGCCATCGCGCAGGACAGCACGGTGCCCCAGAGCTGCTGGGCGGGGAGGTCGGAGTTGCCGATGACCGAGCCCAGGTTGAGCTTGAGGTCCTTGGCGTAGTCCGGGAGGGCGGCCTTCAGGTCGTCGAGGGCCATGGGTCAGCCCGCCAGCAGGGCCTGGGCGTCGAGGGTGTCCTCGCCCTTGGTCCAGTTGCACGGGCACAGCTCGTCGGTCTGCAGGGCGTCCAGCACCCGCAGGACCTCCTTGGGGTTACGGCCGACGGAGCCGGCGGTCACCATGACGAACTGGATCTCGTTGTTCGGGTCGACGATGAACACCGCGCGCTGGGCGGTGCCGTCGGCGCCCTCGACGCCGCAGGCACGCATCAGGTCGTGCTTGACGTCGGCCAGCATCGGGAAGGGCAGGTCGCGCAGGTCCTTGTGGTCCTTGCGCCAGGCGTGGTGCACGAACTCGGAGTCGCCGGAGACGCCGAGGATCTGGGCGTCGCGGTCCGCGAACTCGTCGTTCAGCTTGCCGAACGCGGCGATCTCGGTCGGGCAGACGAAGGTGAAGTCCATCGGCCAGAAGAAGACGATCTTCCACTTGCCCTCGTAGGACTTGTGGTTGATCTCGGCGAAGGCGTTCGCGGCGTCCAGGTCGACGCAGGCGTTGAGTTCGAACTCGGGGAACTTGTCACCGATCGTGAGCACGTTCGCTTCTCCTGAAGTGAGACTGAGGGGAGTTTTGTCCGGATTCCGGACACGCCCTACGTTTCCACATCGTGGACTGATCAGGGAAATAGCTACACTTGATGTGTCTGATCGGAGATGGCTATCAGTACCGAACCGCCCACGTCGCGGCCCCGCCCCCGCAGGGCCGCCGCCGCCAAACCCGAGACCGCTGTGGCGAGCGCCACAGTCCGCAGCCCCCGGGCGCCGACCGTCGCCCAGCTCAAGGCCTTCCTCGCGGTCGCCGAGCACCGGCACTTCCGGGAGGCCGCCGCTGCCACCGGGACCAGCCAGCCGGCCCTGTCCGGGGCGGTCGCGGCGCTGGAGGAGTCGCTGGGCGCGCAGCTGGTCGAGCGTACGACGCGCAGAGTGATTATCACCCCCCTGGGTGAGCGCGTGCGCGAGCACGCACGCCGGGTGCTCGCCTCGCTGCAAGCCCTCACCGAGGAGGTCGAGGCCGCCCGCCGCCCGTTCACCGGGCCGCTGCACCTCGGCGTCATCCCGACCGTCGCGCCCTACCTGCTGCCCACCGTGCTGCGGCTGGTCCGCGACCGCTTCCCGGAGCTGGAACTGCACGTCCACGAGGAGCGCACCCCCGCGCTGCTGGAGGGGCTGGCCGCCGGACGGCTGGACGTCCTGCTGCTCGCGCTCCCGGCCGGCGGCACCTCGCCGACCCGCGACATCCCGCTGTTCGACGAGGACTTCGTCCTGGTCACCCCGCCCGACCACCCGCTCGCCGGGCGGATCGACGTCCCGCGCGACGTGCTGCTCGACCTGGACGTGCTGCTGCTGGAGGAGGGCCACTGCCTGCGCGACCAGGCCCTCGACATCTGCCGTGAGGTCGGCGTTGATCCCGGGGGCTCCACCACCCGCGCGGCCGGCCTGTCCACGCTGGTCCAACTGGTCGCCGGCGGCCTCGGCGTGACGCTGCTGCCCGCCACCGCGCTGGACGTCGAGGCCGGCCGCACCGACCGGCTGGCCGCCGTCCGCTTCGCCGCCCCGGCCCCCGGACGCCGGATCGGGCTGGCCACCCGGCCGGGTTCGGCCCGCAGCGCCGAGTACGAGCGCTTCGCGGCCGCGCTGCGCGAGGTGCTGGCCGAACTCCCGGTCCGGATCGCGTCCTAGCGGCCTTGCGGAGTCATGGGGTCACGGCTTCGCCGGGGCGCCGAGGCAGAGCCCGACGGTGGTGGCCACCAGCAGGTTCAGGGCCCGCAGGGTGTCGTGGTCGGGCTGCTCGCCGGGCGCGCGCAGGGCCAGGTAGCGGTCGGTGAGGCCGTCGAAGCCGGTGAGGAAGTGGACGGAGATCTCCTCGGCGGGCGTGGCCAGTTCGAGGCCGTGCGCCTCGGCGAGGGCGGTGAGCATCTCCGCCGCCGTGCGCTCGATCCCGTGCTGGAGCGCCCGCATGATCTCCTGCAGGTCCGGGTCGCGCGTCGCCAGCGCCGCGAACTCGCTCAGCAGCACGCAGCGCCCGTCCGTGCCGGTCGAGCTCTCCCAGAGCGCGTGGACCAGGGTGGCGACCTGCTCGCCGAAGGAGCCGTCGCCCGGGTAGGCGGCGCGGACGTGGCCGATGAACTCGGCGGTCAGCTGCTCGACGACGGCCCGGTAGAGGTCCTTCTTGGTGCCGAAGGTGTAGTGCACCGTCGCCTGCGCCACGCCCAGCTCGGCCGCGATCGCCCGGGTGCTGCCGGCGGCGACCCCCTCCCGGGTCATCAGGTCGATGGCGGCCTGGACCAGTTGCGGTCGGCGTTCGGAGGCGGGGACATGAGCCATCCAGCCAGGGTATCGCCATGGTCGGATAACTGCGTCGAACGATTCTGTCATTCGATTCTGTCGACCAACTTTGTCACCTGACAAGGTTGCGCGTACGGTGGGTCGAGACCTGTTCAGGCACCTGCCTGCCCGACGACCTGACCGAGGGGTCACCCATGGCCACGTACCTCTACCGACTGGGCCGCTACTGCTTCCGGAGACGGCGGGCGGTGCTGGCGGTCTGGATCGCCGTGCTGATCGCGATCGGCGGGGCCGCGGGTGCCTTCGCCGGCAAGACCAGCGACGAGTTCAAGGTGCCGGGCACCGAGGCGCAGACCACCCTGGACCGGATCAAGGACACCTTCCCGGAGCAGGGCCACGGCTCCGCCCAGGTCGTCTTCGCGGCCCCCGCGCCCGGTGGCGCCACCACGCCCGAGGCGGGCAGGGCGGTCAGCGAGGCGGTCGCCCGGATCGCCGCCGTCCCCGGCGTGGCCGCCGTGCCCGACCCGTACGCCACCCACGCCGTCTCGCCGGACGGCCGGGTCGCGATCGCCCTGGTCTCCTTCGACCACAAGCTCGCCGACGTCACCGACCAGCAGCGCGAGGCCGTCAAGGCCGCCGCCGAACCGGCCCGCGCGGCCGGGCTGGACGTCGCCTTCGGCGGCGACGCGTACAACCGGATGGCACAGGTCGACGGCGGCGAGGCGATCGGTCTGGCCGTGGCCGGAGTGGTCCTGGTGGTCACCCTCGGCTCGCTGGTCGCCGCCGGGCTGCCGCTGCTGACCGCGTTGGTCGGGGTCGGCGTGGCGATGGCCGCGATCATGGCGCTGTCCGGCTCGTTCGAGATCATCACCACCGCGCCGGTGCTGGCCCTGATGGTCGGTCTCGCCGTCGGCATCGACTACGCGCTGTTCATCCTCTCCCGGCACCGCCGCCACCTGGACGAGGGCCTGGAGCCGGACGAGGCCGCCGCCCGCGCCACTGCCACCGCCGGCAGCGCCGTCGTCTTCGCCGGTCTCACCGTCGTCGTGGCGCTCGCCGGGCTCGCGGTCGCCGGCGTCCCCTTCCTGACCGTGATGGGCCTGGCCGCCTCCGGCGCCGTCGTGGTGGCCGTCCTGGTCGCGATCACGCTGCTGCCCGCGCTGCTCGGCTTCGCCGGCCGCGCCATCGACCGGCTGCCGGTCTGGAAGCGGGCGCTGCGCACCGGCGGCCGCACCACCCTGGGCGAGCGCTGGGGCCGCTTCGTGGTCCGCCGCCCGCTGGCCGTGCTGCTCGTCGGACTGGCCGGACTGGGCCTGCTCGCGGTGCCCGCCGCCAGCCTCCAGCTCGGCCTGCCGGGCGGCGGTTCGCAGGCCGCCGGCACCGATGCGCGCAAGGCCTACGACCTGGTCGGCGAGAGCTTCGGGCCTGGCTTCAACGCGCCGCTGGTGGTCGTCGTGGACGCCGGGGGCGCGCCGCAGCCGGAGCAGGCGGTGCAGGGGGTGGCGGCCGGGCTGCAGACCCTGCCGGGCGTGCGGACACTGCTGCCCCCGGCCGTCGACCGGGCCGGAAGCACCGCCCTGCTCACCGTCATCCCGCAGACCGGACCGGACGACGCCGGCACCAGGACGCTGGTCAACGAGATCCGCGACCAGCGCGCGCCGCTCAAGGCCTCGACCGGCGCGGACATCGCCGTCACCGGCACCACCGCCGCCAACATCGACGTCTCCACCAAGCTCGGCCAGGCACTGCCGCCGTTCCTCGCGGTGATCGTCGGCATCGCGGTGGTGCTGCTGGCGCTGGCGTTCCGCTCGGTGCTCGTCCCGCTCAAGGCGGTGGCCGGCTTCCTGCTCAGCATCACCGCCTCGCTCGGCGCGGTGGTCGCGGTCTACCAGTGGGGCTGGCTGGACGGCCTGATCGACGTGCCGAAGGTCGGGCCGGTGGTGAGCTTCGTGCCGATCCTGCTGATCGGCGTGCTGTTCGGGCTGGCGATGGACTACGAGCTGTTCCTGGTCTCCGGGATGAAGGAGCAGTACGTCCACGGGAAGGCGCCGAGGGACGCCGTGGTGGCCGGGGTGCGCGGCGGCGCCCGGGTGGTCACGGCGGCGGCGCTGATCATGGTGTCGGTGTTCGGCTCGTTCGTCTTCGGCCACGACCCGATCGTGCAGCCGATCGGCTTCGCCCTCGCGGTGGGCGTGCTGGTGGACGCCTTCGTGGTGCGGATGGCGCTGGTGCCGGCCGCGATGGCGCTGTTCGGCAAGGCCGCCTGGTGGTTCCCGAAGCGGCTGGAGAAGGTGGTGCCGCGGGTCGACATGGAGGGCGAGCAGCTGATCGCGCGGCTGGAGCAGCGGCCGGCGAAGGAGCCGGTCGGGGTCTGAACCACCAGGGCGCTCGGCGGGCCGCTCCCGTCGGGCGCCCGTGCGTCACACCAGCCGCGGCTCGACGGGCGAGCCGCTGTTCGACGGGCGGCCGCGGGCGGTTATGGCAGCCGTGGCTCGACGGGCGGTTGGGGCAGTCGCTGCTCGAACCAGACCACCTTGCCGGTGCCCAGCCGGGTGGCGCCCCAGCGGTCCGCGCACCGGGCCACTATCTGCAGGCCGCGACCGCGTTCGTCCTCCGGCCCGGTACGGCGCGGCCGCGGCAGCAGCGGGCTGTCGTCGCCGACCTCGCAGCGCAGCCGGGTGGTGCGCACCAGGCTCAGGGTGACCGGGCGGGTCGCGTGCTGGACGGCGTTGGTCACCAGCTCGCTGATCATCAGCTCGGTCGCCTCGCTGAGCTCGCCGAGTCCCCAGCGGCGCAGCGTGTGGGCGGCCAGCCGGCGGGCCCGGCCGGGTGTCTCGTTGCGCGGCTGGAGGTACCAGTGCGCGACGTCCCCGGCCGGGATGCCGTCGAAGCACGCGCCCAGCAGGGCGATGTCGTCGCCGCGGTCGCCGGGCGGCAGGATCCGCAGCGCCTCCTGGCACAGTTGCTCGGGCGACTGCCAGCGGGCGGCGGCGATCCGGGCGCGGAGCACCTCCAGGCCGTCGCTGATCGGGCGGCTGCGGGTCTCCACCAGGCCGTCGGTGAACAGCAGCAGGGCCGAGCCGGGCGGGGCGGGCAGTTCGACCGAGTTGAAGTCCACCCCGCCGACCCCGATCGGGGCCCCGGAGTCCAGCTCCACCAACTCGGCGGTTCCGTCCGGCCGGACCAGGACGGGCGGGACGTGCCCGGCGTTGGCCAGCACCACCCGGTTGGCGATCGGGTCGTACACCGCGTACACGCAGGTCGCCAGGTGCTGTTCGCGGCCGAGTCGTTGGGCCTGCTCGTCCAGGTGGTAGAGCACCTCGTGCGGCGGCAGGTCGAGGGCGGCCAAGGTCTGGGCGCTGGTGCGCAGTTGGCCCATGATGGCGGCCGAGGTGAGCGAGTGGCCCATCACGTCGCCGACGATCAGGGCGACCCGGTTGCCGGGCAGTGGCACGGCGTCGTACCAGTCGCCACCGACCTGCGCGCCGCGCTCGCCTGGCAGGTAGCGCTGGGCGAGGCGGACGCCGTGCGGCTGCGGCAGGCGCAACGGCAGCATGCTGCGCTGGAGTTCGTTGGCTATCTCCCACTCGCGGGCGTACCGCAGGGCGGTGTCCACCGCGAGCCCCGCCTGGGTGGCGAGGTGCGCGGCGGTCGCGGTGTCGGCGGCGTCGAAGGCGGGCCGGCCGGTGCGTTCAGGAGGGCGGCGGATCAGCACCAGCAGGCCGAGTACGGCCTTGCGGCCGCGCAGCGGCAGGGCCAGCACCGACGTGCCCGCGGCCAGCCGGGCCAGCCCGCGGGTGCCGTACAGCTCGCGGAGCAGTGCCTCGGTGCGTTCGGCGCCGGGCGCGCCGAGCACCGCGGACTCGGCGGGGCGGCGGCTCAGCAGGGCGTGCGCGAGCGCCCCGCCGCGGGTCACCGGGGTGGCGGGGCCGGTGTCGGCGGTGGAGCGGGAGCCGTACCGGGAGCGGTGCCGGTCGTCCGCGCCGCTGGGCCGGCCGCGCCGTCCGATCCGGGTGCCGGTGCTGTGGTGGATCCGCAGCTCGTCCGGGAAGCCGGGTTCGCGTTCGACGTTGGGCAGCGGGTCGCGCAGGTGGACCACGGCGGCGTCGGCCAGCGTGGGGACGAGCACCCGGCCGATGTTGCGCAGGGTCGCGGACAGGTCGAGCGCGCTGTTGATCCGCCGGGTGGCCAGGTCGAGGTAGCCGAGCCGGCCCGCCACGTCCTCGCGCTCCGGGCGCGCGGTCGGTTGGAGCGCCGGTGCCGGTGCCGGTGCTGGTGTCAGGGGCAGGGCGCGCTGGCCCGGGACGGCAGGCGGCTGTCCGGCCTCGGTCTTGAGCTGGTCGCGCACGGGCTGCCTGTCCTGGATTCGGTGTGGTCTCTGTGGTGGTCTGCGGTGTCCTGCTGGCGGGCCCTGCTGCCGTGCGGTGGGTCAGCCGACGCGTCGACAGCACAGGAACAGCTGTTCCTCCGGCGGCAGCATGGTGCTGGCCGGCGCGTACGGATGCCCCGAGCACTCCTCGACGGCGAAGCCCGCCGTGACGAGAACCCGCTCCAGATCCTCCCTCAGATACCCACTGATCCGCAGCTCTCTGCCAAGGAACGGAAGCGGAACGTGATCCAGATCCGCCTCGACCATACCGAGCGCCAGCAGTCCGCCCGGCCGGAGGAGTTCGCGCAGCCGCGCGAGCACGGTCGGGATCTCGTCCTGCGGCAGCAGGATCAGCGAGAAGAACGCGGTGACGGCGGCGAACCCGTCCTTGCCCAGCGGCCCCAGCCCGGGGGCGTTCCAGACCTGCCCGGCGCGCTCGGTGGCCAGATCGAACAGGTCGATCCGATGGAACTCCGGCGGGTGTTCGCCCGGGAACCGGGCCTGCCGGGCCAGCGAGAGCATCACGTCCGAGAGGTCTATCCCGGTCACCCGCAGCCCGCCCGCGACCAGCTGCCGTACGGTCGGGTCCCCGGTGCCGCAGCCCACGTCCAGCACCCGCGCGCCGGGTTCGAGCTCGGCCAGCAGCTGCCGTCCGCAGGCCAGCTGCCCGTCCTTGGCGGGGAACGCCTCGCTGTACCCGGCGCCGATGGTGTCGAAGGCGACGGCTTGCAGGGCACGCGCCGCCCGGCGCCGCCGCACGTCTGGCTCGTCGTCTCCCGCGTCCTCGTCGACGGGGAACGAGTCGGATATCTGTCCGGTCGTCACGATTGAGAGGCACCCTTCCACCCGTGGCCTCCGGCCGGCTGCACGCGGCCGCACGGGAGCGGGATGCCGTCCGCCCCGGCGCCCGTCCTGCCTCGCCGGCCCACACGTTGCCGGCAGACACTCGTGTGTGTACTGGCATCTGAGAATATGCGTGATCTCTGTGCCATGGGGTCCCTTTCCAGCCAACTCGTCATGCTTGGGCCGGTGTGGACGGGGTTGCGGAAGCACGACGGTGCGGGCTGGGGTGGTGCGCGCGGGCTCCGCGCGCCGCCTGGCGCGCCGTGGCGGAACGACTGACCTGCGGTTTCGCCGGGGCGAGGGCGGGCCGTCGGGCGTTTATCGAACGTCAATCGCCGGAGTGCAGAGTGGAGTCCAGCGCCGGGGAAGCGTTGAGGGCGCTCCCGCAGCCGGGGGGCTGCGGGGGCGCCGACGCGCACAACGGGGGTGGGGGCTCTGCCGGGGGGCGGAGACCTACGGCGCTGGGGAAGATGGGGGAGGCTCGGTGTGCTGTTGGGAGATGAGGTCCGCCACGGGGGAGGCCTCCGGCACACCGAGCCGCGTGAAGATCGCGTGCGCCTCGCGCAGGCAGGCGAGTCCGCGCGCGGGCTGCGCCAGCGCGAGCAGCGCCTCGCCGAGGGTGGCGTTCGCGAGGCCCTGGCAGTAGGCGGAGTCCAGTTCCTGGGCGATCACGAGCGACTCCTCGGCGGCTTCGGACGCCTCCCCGTGCTGCCCGGACGCGAGTAGCGCCGAGGACAGCCGGGCGAGGGTGTAGCCCTCCCAGAGCGGGTTCTGCTGGGACTGGAAGAGCTGGTGCGCCTCCCGCAGGTGCGGGACGGCCTCACCGGTGGAGAGCACCACGCCGAGCTGGTAGAGGGTCTGGGCGAGCAGGGGTCCGTTCTCGGACGTCCGCGCGACGGCGACGCCGTCGCGGGCGGAGCGGATCGCCGTCTCGGTCATGCCGAGCCGGTTCTGCACCCGGGCGATGTTGCTGATCAGCCTGGCCTCGCCGATTGCCGTGCCGACCACCCGGCCGATGGCGAGAGCCTGTTCGAGGAACGGCAGTGCCTCGGCCGGGCGGTTGCCGACGCTCAGGGTCCAGCCCAGCGTGTTGGCCGCGGCCATGCGAAGAACGGTCGGGGCGTCCGGTGCCTGGTGGTCGAGGCTGAGCCGGAGGGACTGCTCGGCCTCCTGGAAGTCGCTGGTGACGGACTGCAAGGTGCCGAGCGCGAAGTACACCCGGGCCAGCCCGGCCGAGTCGCCGCGACGTTCCGCGGCCCGGCCGATGGTCTCCAGGATCCGACGCACCCGGGGCCCGCGCGTCGGGTCCGGGTCGAGGCTGAACAGGAGGTTCAGCAGGTCGACCGCCGCGCGCTGCAGGGTGCCGGAGCCGTTCGCGGTCGCCTCGACGGCGCTGAGCAGCAGGGTGCCCTCGGTACGGAGCCAGTCCTGTGCGGACCGGCTCGTCGGCAGGCCGAGGCCCGGCGAAGCGGGTGTGGTCAGCAGCTCCGGCAGCGGGTCGTCCGGCTCGACGGCCTCGGCAGCGTTGCGGACGGTCGGGATCAGCAGGTCGAGCAGCCGCAGTACTGCCTGTTCCTGCTCCTCGGTGTCCCCGATCCGCTCGTTCTGGCGCTGGGCGTACAGCCGGAGCAGGTCGTGGTAGCGGTAGCGGCCGGGGGTGAAGCACTCCAGCATGTTCGCTTCGACCAGCGCCTCGGCGAGGTCCTCGGCGGTGTACTCGTTCGCGCCGAGCAACGCCGCGGCGGCGGGCAGGGGGATGTCCGGGGAGTCGATCAGGGCGAGCAGCCGAAAGGCACGGGCCTCGTCCGTGGAGAGCTGCCCGTAGCCGAGTCCGATGGTGGTCTCCACGGCGAGGTTGCCGAGCTGGAGTTCGTCCAGTCGCCGCCGCTGGTCGGCTAACCGTCTGGCCAGGTCGGAGACGCTCCAGCGCGGACGGCTGGCCAGGCGGGCGGCGGCGATGCGGACGGCGAGCGGCAGGAACCCGCAGGCGGTGACCACCTGCATGGCCGCCTCCGGTTCGGCGGCGACCCGCTGCTCGCCGACGATGGCCGAGAACAGCGCCAGCGCTTCGTTCGGGGTCAGTTCCTCGACGTCGAACAACTGCGCACCCGGGATGCCGGCCAGCCGGGAACGGCTGGTGGCGAGCACGGCGGAGCCGGAGACGCCGGGGATCAGCGGTCGGATCTGCTCGGCGTCGCGCGCGTTGTCGAGCAGAATGAGCATCCGCCGGCTGGCGAGCAGCGACCGGTAGAGGGCGGAGCGCTGTTCGAGCGAGTCGGGGCTGTCGGTGACACCGAGCGCGTGCAGGAAGTCGCCCAGGACGGCCACCGGGTCGGCCGGCGAGGTGCCGGCGCCGCGCAGGTCGACGTACAGCTGCCCGTCCGGGAACTCGCCGCGGACGCGGTGGGCGACGTGGACGGCGAGGGTGGTCTTCCCGACCCCGCCGATACCGGCCAGCGAAGTCACCACCACGGCCTGGCCGGTGGCGTTCATCAGGACCGTCGAGAGGTCGCTCACCAGATCGGTGCGGCCACTGAAGTCCGATACGTCGGCCGGGAGTTGGGCGGGCGCCGGGGGAGCGGCCGGACCGTCCTCGCGGCTCGCCGGGGCAGGTACGGCCGGGAGGGCGAGCGTCGGGTCCGCCGCCAGGATGCGGGCGTGCATCGCGGACAGGCCGGCTCCGGGTTCGACCCCGAGCTCGTCGATGAGGAGCTTGCGGGTGTCGGTGTAGACGCCGAGTGCTTCGGCCTGGCGTCCGCAACGGTACAGAGCGAGCATCAGCAGCTCGCGCAGCCGTTCCCGCAGCGGGTGTTCGGCGGTGAGGGTGTTGAGTTCGCCGACGATCTCGGCGTGCAGGCCGATGTCGAGGGCGGCGGTGCACAGCTCTTCGGAGGCGGCGACCTGGCGTTCGGCCAGTCGCAGCCGCTGCACCTCGGCGTAGGGGCCGGGGATGCCGGTGAGCGGGCGGCCGCTGAACAGTTCCAGGGCCTGCGTCAGCAGCCGGTGCGTCCCGGGCTTGTCGCCGGAGGCCCGGGCGGCTGCGGCCTCGGCGGAGAGCTGTTCGAAGCGCGTCAGGTCGAGAGAGTCGCCGGGGATCCGCAAGGCGTAGCCGTCGGCGACCGAGATCAGCAGTGCGGCGGGCGTGCGCACCTCGCGGCGCGGCTCGATGACGGCGCGTAGGCGCGAGACGTAGGTGCGCAGCGCGGCCACGGCCTGGGCGGGCGGCCGGTCGCCCCACAGGCTGTCAACGAGGTCCTGGGTGGTGACGGGGCGGCCGGAATGCAGCAGAAGCGCGGTGAGAATCGCCTGCTGCTGAGGGGAACCGAGGGAAAGGGGCTTCCCGTCGAGCCAGGCCTGGACCGGGCCGAGGACCTGGAAGCGCAGCGCAGGCGCAGGCGGCGTCTTCCGAAACTCCATGAAGTCCCCTGATGGCCTGTTGTGTTGATTTCGCGAAGGGCGCGTTCGGCGGTGCGCCGTGGTGCTTCAGCTTAGGCGGACGCCCGACTCTGCCGGACGGCACCGCAAGCCGCACGATGTTTATCGGACATTTAATCAACCCTACGATACTGTCCGCACGCCCGTGCCACGGAGGTCGGGCGGGACACATTTGATGACCGAAAGGCGGCCGCCCAATGGCCAACGACCAGAGCGAGACCCCGGTGCCGTCGACGCCCGACAACGCGGCGCAGACCCCGGCCCCGGAGGCCGCTGTGGAGGCGGGCAAGGCTGTCGAGGGTGCGGTGGCCGCGTCCTCGGACTCGACCGGGTACGCCGAGCCGACCGCTGCCCAGAAGGCCGAGCTCGAGAACGGCCTGTTCGGTGACGAGGCCGAGCACGTGGTGGAGCCTGCCGCTCCGGCCACGGGCGGGCCGGGCAAGCGGTACGAGCCCGAGAGCGTCATCTCCGGCCACCCGTAAAGCGGATCGACCCGGTGCCCCCGGTGCCCCCGTTCGGGCGCGGGGGCACCGGCCGTTTCGCGTTCGCCAATTGCCGTCCGCGCCGGCCGGTGGCCGATTCGATCGGGCTGATTCGGGTGGCTGATTCGAGCCCGTGGTGCACGCATGGTGACCGGTGTTATCCGTAACGTGCCCGGCGGCGGGCCCGGCGCGTTCCGGAATTCCGGATTCACCGGGGGGATTGCAGGCCCCGAATACCGTGGTTTGCGTGGATTTTGCCGCAATTACCGGCCTGATCACATTCAGGTGAATCGCGGGGTGTCGGGGGCAGGGTCGATGTGTCCGGGTTCGGCGGTCCATTCGCGGCCGCCGCCCTCGGGGCGCAGGTAGTGCTCCCCGCCGATGGTGTCCATGTAGATGCCGGTGCGTCCGGTCCTCCGGTCGAGGACGAGTTCACCCACGTGCGGCCGGTAGGCCGCGGAGTCGCGCTGACGGGTGCTCACCGCACTGCTCCTCGCTGTTCTGGTGCGGGTGCGGCTCCGCGTGGGGGGCCGCGCCCTGGTCGCTGTCCGTGTGTGTGGTGCTCGGCGACTACCCAGCATCTCTAGAGAAGCTAATATCTCTAGAGATGTCAACAGTCGTAGCCGCTTACCGTCGGCCGCGGTCGCGCCTACGATTTGTCCGAGGGAGAGGGAGCGGCGATGACCGGCAGCAGTGGCGACAAACAGCCCAAGTACCAACGGATCGCCGACACGCTGAAGGCGGCCATCGACGACGGCCGCTACCGCGCGGGCGACCGGCTGCCGGGCGAGAACGACCTCATGGACGAGTACGGCGTGGCCCGGATGACCGCCCGCCAGGCGCTCGGCGTGCTGCAGAGCGAGGGCATCGCCGAGGCGCGCCGGGGCGCGGGGGTCTTCGTCCGGGACTTCCGGCCGCTGCGCCGGCGCGGGATCCAGCGGCTGGCGCAGGGGCAGTGGGGCTCGGGCCGGTCCATATGGTCGGCGGACATCGACAACCGCCTGCTGGTGGTCGACCAGGTGTCCGTCACCGAACGGGGCGCGCCGGAGCACGTCGCCCGGGTGCTGGGCGTGGATCCGGGCGCGTCGATGTGCGTACGGCACCGCCGCTTCGTGCTGGACGGCAAGCCGGTGCTGCTGTCGACCTCCTACCTGCCGGCCGGCCTGGTCGCCGGCACGGCCATCACCCGCGAGGACACCGGCCCGGGCGGCACCTACGCCCGGCTGGCCGAGATCGGCGCGAAGCCCGTCCACTTCCGCGAGGAGGTCCGGTCCCGGATGCCCGGCACGGAGGAGGCCACCCGCCTGGAGCTGTCGGCGGGCACCCCGGTCATCCTGATCTGCCGCACCGCCTTCGCCGACGACGGCCAGGTCGTCGAGCTCAACGAGATGATCCTCGACGCCGCCTCGTACGTCCTGGAGTACGACTTCGACGCGTGAGCGCGCGCAACGCGGACGGGGCGGGGTGCGTCGCTACTGGTAGTGGTAGCGGGCCTTGAGGATCATCACTTCCTTCTCGTCGGCCCGGTACACGAGGCGGTGTTCGTCGTCCATCCGGCGTGACCAGTAGCCGGCCAGGTCGCCCTTCAGCGGCTCGGGCTTTCCGATCCCACTGAAGGGGTCGCGCTGGATCTCGCCGACCAGGCGGGTGATCCGCTGAGCCATCTTCCGGTTCGATCCGAGCCAGAACAGGAAGTCCTCCCAGGCGTCCGGGTCGAAGTGGACGCTCCTCACACCTCACCCGCCAGGGCTTCCAATTCCTCCAGGGTCCTGGTGACGCCGGGGTGGCCGGCCTTGTCGCGGGCGACGGCCGCCATGAGCCGCTGGGCGTTGGCGGGAGAGCGCAGGAGATAGATCGTCTCCTGCCACGCGTCGTAGTCCTCGGCCGACATGAGGACCGCGTCCCCGCTCCTGGAGGTGATCCTTATCGGGGCGTGGTCGTCATTGACCTTCTTGATCAACGGGAAGAGCTGGGTGCGTGCCTCGCTCGCACTGATCGCCATCGCCGCGCCTCCATGTCCGTACCGGTTCTCGGTACCGCCATGGTACGAGTCCTGAGTACCACCTGCCACCGCATTGCGCCCGTGCGGAACCGCCCCGGTCGCGACGGGCGCGGCCGGGGCGGCTGGGGGGAGACCGGGGTGGTCACTCCTTGGAGCGGACCCGGAGACTGGTGATCAGCGGGCCCTCGGTGGTCTCGCGGAAGAAGTCGTTGCCCTTGTCGTCGACCACGATGAAGGCCGGGAAGTCCTCGACCTCGATGCGCCAGACGGCCTCCATGCCGAGCTCGGCGTACTCCAGGACCTCGACCTTCTTGATGCAGTCCTGGGCGAGACGGGCGGCCGGGCCGCCGATGGAGCCGAGGTAGAAGCCGCCGTGGGCGGCGCAGGCGTCGGTGACCTGCTTGCTGCGGTTGCCCTTGGCGAGCATGACCATGGAGCCGCCGGCGGCCTGGAACTGGTCGACGTAGGAGTCCATCCGGCCGGCGGTGGTGGGGCCGAAGGAGCCGGAGGCGTAGCCCTCGGGGGTCTTGGCCGGGCCGGCGTAGTAGACGGGGTGGTCCTGGAGGTACTTGGGCATGCCCTCGCCGGCGTCCAGGCGCTCCTTGATCTTGGCGTGGGCGATGTCGCGGGCGACGACCAGGGTGCCGGTGAGCGAGAGCCGGGTCTTCACCGGGTACTTGGACAGCTCGGCGCGGATCGCGGACATCGGCTGGTCGAGGTCGACGCGCACGACGTCGTCGTCCAGGTGCTCGTCGGTGGTGTCCGGCAGGTACTTGGCCGGGTCGGTCTCCAGCTGCTCCAGGAAGACGCCCTCGGCGGTGATCTTGCCGAGCGCCTGGCGGTCGGCCGAGCAGGAGACGGCCATGGCGACCGGCAGCGAGGCGCCGTGGCGCGGCAGGCGGACGACCCGCACGTCGTGGCAGAAGTACTTGCCGCCGAACTGGGCGCCGATGCCGATCTTCTGGGTCAGCTCGGTGACCTTCGCCTCCAGCTCCAGGTCGCGGAAGCCGTGGCCGGTCTTGGCGTCGCCGGAGGTCGGCAGGTTGTCCAGGTAGTGCGCGGACGCGTACTTGGCGGTCTTGAGCGCGAACTCGGCGCTGGTGCCGCCGATCACGATCGCCAGGTGGTACGGCGGGCAGGCGGCGGTGCCGAGGGAGCGGATCTTCTGCTCCAGGAACGAGAGCATGCTCGCCTCGTTCAGGATGGCCTTGGTCTCCTGGTACAGGTACGACTTGTTGGCGGAGCCGCCGCCCTTGGCCATGAAGAGGAACTTGTACGCGCCGCCGTCGGTGGCGTACAGCTCGATCTGGGCCGGCAGGTTGTTGCCGGTGTTCTTCTCGTCCCACATGGTCACCGGGGCCATCTGGGAGTAGCGCAGGTTGAGCTTGGTGTACGCGTCGAAGACGCCGCGCGCGATGGCCGACTCGTCGCCGCCCTCGGTGAGCACGTTCTGGCCGCGCTTGCCCATGACGATGGCGGTGCCGGTGTCCTGGCACATCGGCAGGATGCCGCCGGCCGAGATGTTGACGTTCTTCAGCAGGTCGAGCGCGACGAAGCGGTCGTTCGGGCTGGCCTCCGGGTCGTCCAGGATGCGGCGCAGCTGGGCGAGGTGGGCGGGGCGCAGGTAGTGCGAGATGTCGTGCATCGCCTCGGCGGTGAGCAGCCGCAGCGCCTCGGGCTCGACCTGGAGGAAGGTGCGACCGCCGGCCTCGAAGGTGGAGACACCCTCGGAGGTCAGCTTGCGGTACGGGGTCGGGTCAGCGCCCAGGGGGAGCAGGTCGCTGTACTCGAAGTCTGGCGTGGGAGCCATGGGGGCGGTCCTTAGGTTTCCGTGGTCCGGCTGCGTCGGCGAAGCACCCTCAAGGGTAGGACCCGGACCCGCGTCGCACGCGGACAGGGCAGCCTGCGTGACCGGGCTCACTCGGGCGCACGTGCGAACCACTAGTCTTGGGCCGTGGACAACTCGCCGTCGCAGGACGACCCGGGGCAGCCGTCCGTGCCGGCGCCCGTACCGATGACCAAGCCCGAGACCCGGCCCGAGCCGCAGCCGCAGCTCCGGCCACTGCCCGAGCCGAAGACCCAGCCGCCGCACGCCCCCGTGGCGCAGGCGGAGATGCGGGTGTCGGACGCCGACCGCGAGCGGATCGCGGAACTGCTGCGGGACGCCTACGCCGAGGGCCGGCTGGACGCGGACGAGCACGCGGACCGGATCGGGGCCGCGTACGCCGCCAAGACCTTCGGCGATCTGGTGCCGCTGACCAGGGACCTGCCGGGCCACCGGCCGCTGTCGTTCGAGAAGCCGCCGCTGGAGGCCCCGGCGCCGCGTGCGGTGACGCCCGCGCTGCCGCCCGCGCGCCAGGAGTCGCCGTCGATGGTGGCGATCTTCGGCGGCTCGTCCCGCAAGGGCCGCTGGCGGGTGGGGTCGCACCTGAAGGCGTTCGCGGCGTTCGGCGGGGTGGAGATCGACCTGACCGACGCCGTGTTCGAGTCGCCCGAGGTGGAGATCGAGGTGACGGCGCTGTTCGGCGGCGTCGAGATCCGGGTGCCGGAGAACGTGAGCCTGCACGGCGGCGGCGTCGGCATCTTCGGCGGATTCGACGTCAAGGAGCAGACGGCGGCGGACCCGTACGCGCCGGTGGTCCGGGTCAAGGGAGTCGCGGTGTTCGGCGGTTGCGAGGCCAAGCCGCGCCGGGGCAAGAAGCTCAAGGAGTGGGTGCGCAAGCAACTCGGCACCGAGTAGCCGGGGTTGGCGGTCGAACGCCCGGTCGGGGGCCAACTCCCGGCCGGGCGTTCCGCGTTGTCTCAGGTGCGCTCCGTAGTCGATTGCGTGCAGTGTGCATGAATCGCGGGCGGGCGGGGTAGTTCCTTCCGCACATCGCTTCTTGTACGGCTGCGCACCGGAGGCGGCCCAGCGGCCGACTCGGGGTTGGACAGCGGGGGCTCGCAGCCGGGCAGGGGAGCGAGCTTCCCCGTGTCCGAGAGTCTCGTCAGGAGTACGGCCGTGCTGCATCCGATCGAGTCCCGCACCACCTCGCCCGTCGCCGCCGCGCAGTTGCTGGAGCGCGGTCCGCAGCCGCACCCCCCGGGCGGCCAGGGCCCCCAGACCGCCGCCCAGGGCGCGTCCTCGGGCGAGGACAGCCCCTGGCACACCGGCGCGGCCTGCCGGCGGGACGAGGTGGGGCTGTTCTTCGCGCCCTCGAAGGAGCCGACGGCGGCCCGGTTGTC
This sequence comes from Kitasatospora sp. NPDC098663, assembly GCF_044760075.1. Taxonomy (NCBI): domain Bacteria; kingdom Bacillati; phylum Actinomycetota; class Actinomycetes; order Kitasatosporales; family Streptomycetaceae; genus Kitasatospora; species Kitasatospora sp. NPDC098663. The sequence goes on from NZ_JBIWAP010000037.1 coordinate 73,147, forward strand.
GCGCGAGGAGCAGGCGAAGCAGGTGTGCGCCCGGTGTCCGGTGCTGCTGGAGTGCCGCGAGCACGCGCTGGCGCAGCCGGAGCCGTACGGGGTCTGGGGCGGGCTGACGGCCGCCGAGCGGCGGGTGGTGCTGGCCCGTCGCCGCCGCCGGGAGTCGGAGCTGCGCGAGGCGACCCGGGTGGTCGCGGGGCAGCGGCGGATAGCGGGCTGACGGGGCTCCGGGTGTGCCCCGGGCCGGACGCGCCGCGGCCTCGGCGGAGGGGGATTCCGCCGAGGCCGCGGGTGCGGTCGCCCGGTGTCAGTTGGCGCGGTCGAAGTCGATCGCGCTGTAGGCCCGCAGCTTCGACAGCTTGTGGACGGAGTTGATCTCGCGGATCGTGCCGCTCTTGGAACGCATCACCAGCGAACTGGTGGTGGCGGTCTCCTGGCGGTAGTGCACGCCGCGCAGCAGCTCGCCGTCGGTGATGCCGGTGGCGACGAAGAACACGTTCTCGCCGCTGACCAGGTCGTCGGTGGTGAGCACCCGGTCCAGGTCGTGGCCGGCGTCGAGGGCCTTCTGCCGCTCGGCGTCGTCCTTGGGCCACAGCCGGCCCTGGATGACGCCGCCCATGCACTTCATGGCGCAGGCCGCGATGATGCCCTCGGGGGTGCCGCCGATGCCCATCAGCAGGTCGACGCCGGTGCCCTCGCGGGCGGCCATGATGGCGCCGGCCACGTCGCCGTCGGAGATGAACTTGATCCGGGCGCCCGCTTCGCGGATCTCCCGGACCAGGCCGTCGTGGCGCGGGCGGTCGAGGACGACGACGGTGACGTCCTCGACGGCGCTGCCCTTGGCCTTGGCGACCCGGCGGATGTTGACGGCCGCGGGGGCGGTGATGTCGACGAACTCGGCGGCCTCGGGGCCGGCCACCAGCTTGTCCATGTAGAACACGGCGCTGGGGTCGAACATGGTGCCGCGGTCGGCGACGGCCAGGACGGCGACGGCGTTGTTCATGCCCTTGGCGGTGAGCGTGGTGCCGTCGACCGGGTCGACCGCGACGTCGCACTCGGCGCCGGTGCCGTCGCCGACCCGCTCGCCGTTGTAGAGCATCGGGGCTTCGTCCTTCTCGCCCTCCCCGATGACGACCACGCCGTTCATCGAGACGGTCGAGACGAGGGTGCGCATCGCCTTGACGGCGGCGCCGTCCGCGCCGTTCTTGTCGCCACGGCCGACCCACCGGCCGGCGGCCATGGCGGCCGCCTCGGTGACCCGGACGAGTTCGAGCGCGAGGTTCCGGTCCGGAGCCTCGGGCGCGACCTCCAGGGCGCTGGGAAGGTGGTTCGGGTACTGCGTGGTCATCGTCGTTACCTCTCTGTACGCGACGGCCAGTAAGCGCCCGACTACTGCCTGGTCGAACGCCGTGGTGAGGGTCCTGCGATCGTATCTGCCTACGAGATGACTGTCTGTGGCGCGGGTCGCCACCCGGGGCCCGACAAGGTCGGTTCGTCCCGCTTCACCCGTACGCGGGCACCCCGGGTGGCCGTACCGCCGTAGGGATGAGTCACCATGTGGGGGTGGCTGGAGAGAGCAAACGCATGAGGGGCCGGGAGACCGTACGGGACATGGTCCTGTCGATGCTGGCGGTCGGCGCCGTGGTCTGGATCGGGTACCTGTTCCTTCCGCACGACGCGAACAGCGACCCGGTGCACGTGGTCGAGTACAAGGTGGCGGCGGCCTCCGCGAAGCGCGGCGCGCCGTACCCGCTGCTCTCCCCGGACGGGCTGTCCGACCAGTGGCGGGCCACCTCGGTCGGCTACCAGCCGGCCGCGATCAGCAAGGGCAAGGGCAACGCCTGGCACCTGGGCTTCGTCACGCCGTCCGGCCAGTACGCGGCGGTCGAGCAGAGCGACGTCCCGCGCGACGCGCTGCTGGCCGACAAGATCGCGGGCGGCAAGCCGGACGGCACCTCGGAGGTGGCCGGGCGCACCTGGGAGCGGGTGCAGGGCGAGAAGTCCCGCGCCCTGACCGTGCAGACCGGCGACGCGACCGCCGTGCTCACCGGCACCGCCTCCTATGAGGAACTGGCCGAGCTGGCCCAGGCGCTCAAGTAGCCCTTCCCCCCGGGCGGCCCCCGGGGGAAGGGCTCCGTACGCCCCCGCGAACGCCCCGCGGACGCGCCCGTACGACCCCGAACGCCCCCGTGCGCATACGGAGAGGGCCCGCACCGGACGAACCGGTGCGGGCCCTCTCGCGTGCGGCGGATCAGACCGTGGTGACGACCTGGTCGTACTCCAGGCGCGGCGAGCGCGGGAACCACGCCTCGTCGCCCGGCTTGCCGATGTTGACCACGGCCAGCACCGAGTGCTCGCCGTCGCCGAAGAACTCCTTGTTGATGCCCTCGGCGTCGTAGCCGGTCATCGGGCCGGCGGCCAGGCCGGCGGCGCGCACGCCGATGATGAAGTAGGCGGCCTGCAGCGCGCCGTTCAGCGAGGCGGAGCGCTCGCGGACGGTGCGCTCGGAGAAGAACACGTCCTTGGCCTGCGGGAAGTGCGGGAACTGGGTCGGCAGCTCCTCGTGGAACTCGTTGTCCGCGGCGAGGATGGCGACCAGCGGGGCGGTGCTGGTCTTGGCCTTGTTGCCGTCCGCCAGGTGCTGGACGAGGCGCTCGCGGCCCTCGGTCGAGCGGACCAGGACGACGCGCAGCGGCTGCTGGTTGAAGGCGGTCGGGCCGTACTTGACCAGCTCGTAGATGGCCTGGACCTGCTCCTCGGTCACCGGCTCGTCGGTGAAGGTGTTCGCGGTGCGGGCCTCGCGGAACAGCAGGTCCTGAGCGGCGGCGTCGAGTACCAGGGCGTCGGTGGTCATGCTTGTCTGCACCTCATGCGGGAGGGGGGTTCGTCGGATTGACCGGCCGCGGCCGGTCACACCATCTCAACATGGATGAAGATTCAACGATTCCCTGGCCCGCTGTGAGCCGCGTCACTGCCCGTCCGCGGCCCCGTCCTCCTCGGCGGCCAGCGCCGCGTCCAGCCGGGCCCGGGCGCCGTCCAGCCAGCGCTGGCACACCTTCGCCAGCTGCTCGCCGCGCTCCCACAGCGCCAGCGACTCCTCCAGCGACGTCCCGCCGTTCTCCAGCTGCCGGACCACCTCCAGCAGCGCGTCCCGGGCGTGCTCGTAGCCCAGCGCGTCGTCCGGGGTCGGCGCCGCCGCGTCCTGCTGCTCCTGCTGCTCTGCCATGCGTGCCAGCGTAGGGGCTGGAGCCGACAGAGCCGGCGCGGCACCGGCGCAACGGCCGTGGCGGGGTGAGGCCGCGGGCGAAGGCGGCAGGTGAAGGCCACGGCGAAATCGGATGCAGCCGGCCGGCCGGCGGCGCTACCCTCCGCCGCATGATCACGGTCCGACCCGCCGCCCCGGCCGACGCCCCCGAGCTCGTCCGGCTGCGCGACCTGATGTTCGAGGCGATGCCCAGCATGGCCGGCCTGACCGGGCCGGGGCCCTGGCAGGCCACCGCCGAGCGGATACTGCGCGAGCGCCTCGCCGCCCCGGCCGGGGAACTGACCATGCCGTCCTTCGTGGTGGACGATCCGCGGCGGCCCGGCCGGCTCGCCGCCTGCGCGGTCGGCACGTTGGAGCACCGGCTGCCCTCGCCGGGAAACCCGGACGGCCGGTTCGGCTTCGTCTTCAACATCTGCACGGACCCCGGCCACCGGCTGCGCGGCTACGCCCGGGCCTGCACCGAGGCGCTGCTGGACTGGTTCGACGACCAGCGGGTCGGCCGGATCGACCTGCACGCCAGCAGCGGCGGCGAGGCGCTCTACCGCAGCCTCGGCTTCGGCGAGCACTCCCGCGCGCTCTCCCGGCAGCGCTCCCACGAGGCCTGACCGTCGTCCACCGTGGCGCCGGGCGGTCCTACGAGCCCTGACCGTCCGCCACCGCGACGTCGAAGGCCCCGCCCGCGACCCGGGCGCGCAACTCCTCGCCGGCCGTGACCTGCGCCGGGTCGGTCACCACCGTGCCGTCCGTCCGCTGGAGCACCGCGTAGCCGCGCTCCAGGGTGGCCGCCGGGGACAGCGCGACCACCCGGGCGAGGGTGTGCCCGAGGTCGCTCTGCGCGTGGTCCAGCCGGTGCCGCAGGGTGCGCCGGGCCCGCTCCAGCAGCGCGGTGACCTCCTGGCCGCGCCCGTCCAGCATCCGGTGCGGGGCGGCCAGCGCGGGGCGGCTGCGCACGCCGTCCAGCCCGTGCTGCTCGCGCTCGACCCGGCCGAGGACGTGTCGCCGGGCACGGTCCCGCAGCAGGCGGACCTTGGCCAGCTCCTCGCCGACGTCCGGAACCACCCGTTTGGCGGCATCGGTCGGGGTGGAGGCGCGCAGGTCGGCGACGAAGTCCAGCAGCGGCTGGTCCGGCTCGTGCCCGATCGCGCTGACCACCGGGGTACGGGCGGCCGCGACCAGCCGCACCAGCCCCTCGTCCGAGAACGGCAGCAGGTCCTCGACGCTGCCGCCGCCGCGGGCCACGATGATCACGTCCACCTCGGGGTGCTCGTCCAGCTCCCGGACGGCCGCGCTCACCCGCTCCACCGCGCTGACCCCCTGCACCGGGACGTTGCGCACCTCGAAGCGGACGGCCGGCCAGCGCCGCCGGGCGTTCTCCAGCACGTCCCGCTCGGCCGCCGAGCCGCGCCCGGTGACCAGCCCGACGCACTGGGGCAGGAACGGCAGCGGCCGCTTGCGCTCGGCCGCGAACAGGCCCTCCCCGGCGAGCCGCCGCTTCAGCTGCTCCAGCCGGGCCAGCAACTCGCCCAGCCCGACCGGCCGGATCTCCGAGGCCCGCAGTGACAGCTGCCCGCGCGCCGCGTACCACTCCGGCTTGGCGTGCACGACGACCCGCGCGCCCTCCTGCACCACCTCCGCGACCTGGTCGAACACCGAGCGGAAGCAGGTCACCGTGAGCGACACGTCCGCCTGCGGGTCGCGCAGGGTCAGGAACACCACGCCCGCCCCCGGCCGGCGGCTGAGCTGGGTGATCTGCCCCTCCACCCAGACCGCGCCGAGCCGGTCGATCCAGCCGCCGATCAGCGCGGAGACCTTGCCGACCGGGATCGGGGCTTCGGGGGAGCTGGTGTTGGCCATGCGTACGAGGCTAGCGGCGCCGGCCGACAGGCCCTATCGGCGTCGGCCGACAGGGCCGCCCGGAGTGGGGGAGCCCTGGACACCCAGCACGACCAGCCCGACCGCCAGCCAGATCAGCCCGACGAGCTGCGCGGTCGTCGAGGCCTCGTAGACCACCGCGGCGATCACCGCGATCCCCAGGGCCGGGACGAGCAGGTGCCGCACCCGGTCCCGGGAGCCGTGCCGCACCGTGTACCAGCCGATCACCGAGGCGTGCAGCAGCGCGAAGGCGGTCAGCGCGCCCACGTTGACCACCGAGGTCAGCTGGTCCAGCCCGTCGTCCCGGTCGGCCGCCCAGACCGCCGCGGCCATCGTGATCACCGCGGCCGCCAGCAGCGCCCGGCGCGGCACCGCGGTGGCCGGGTCGACCGTACCGAGCACGCGCGGCAGCCGCCCCTCCCGGCCCATCGCGTAGACCAGCCGCCCGGCCGCCGCCTGCCCGGCCAGCGCCGCGAAGGCCGCGCCGATCGCCTTGCTGGCCGCCACCAGGACGTGCAGCCAGTGCCCGACCCCGCTCTCCACCGTGTCGTAGAAGGCCGAGCCCTGCGCCGCCGGGTCGGCCGCCAGCTGCTGCGGGCCCAGCGGCTCCAGCAGTGCCGCCAGGTAGGTCTGGGCGACGAACAGCACCCCGGCCAGTGCCAGGCACCAGAGCACGGCCCGGGCCACCGCCGCCGAGGCGCCGACCGCCTCCTCGACGAAGGTGGCGATCGCGTCGAAGCCCAGGTAGGAGAGCACCGCGACGGACACCGCCGAGATCACCGCGGTCAGCGAGAAGGCGCCGACGGCGGTGAACGGGGTGTCCCAGCCGCGCCGGGCGCCGCCCTGGACCAGTGCCACCACGGCCGCGGCGACGAACACCGCCAGCACCGCGATCTCCAGGGCGAGCACCGCGAAGCCGACCACGGCCGCCGTCCGTACGCCGATCAGGTTGAGCGCGGTGGTCAGCACCACCGCGAGCGCCGTCCACACCCAGCGGGAGACCCCGGGCACCAGCGAGTTCAGCGCGATCCCGGAGAACAGGTAGGCGACCGCCGGGATCAGCAGGTAGTCGAGCATCGCCATCCAGCCGGCGACGAACCCGGGCCCCTCGCCCAGCCCGGCCCGCGCGTAGGCGAACACCGAGCCGGTCTGCGGCACCGCGCGCACCATCTGGGCGTACGAGAAGGCGGTGAAACCCATCGCGACGGTCGCGGCCAGGTAGACGGTGGCGACGGCGCCGTGGCTCCTGGCGTCCAGGACGCCGAACACGCCGACCGGTGCCATCGGAGCGATGAACAGCAGGCCGTAGACCATCAGGTCGCGGACACTCAGGCTGCGGCGCAGGCCGCCCGGTTCCGTTTGCCCGTTCGCAGAGCTCATAGACACCACATTTGAGCACCGACGACCGGGTCTGTCCGGAAAGCGCCTCCCGTCGGCGCGGCTCGGCGCCGCCCGTACGATGGAGCCATGTCCAACACCGCGCCGCGCCGTGTCCTGCTCGCCGCCCCCCGGGGCTACTGCGCGGGTGTAGACCGCGCCGTGATCGCCGTGGAGAAGGCCCTGGAGCAGTACGGGGCGCCCATCTACGTCCGCAAGCAGATCGTCCACAACAAGTACGTGGTGCAGACCCTGGAGAAGAAGGGCGCGATCTTCGTCGACGAGACGGAGGAGGTGCCCGAGGGCTCGATCGTGGTCTTCTCCGCGCACGGCGTCGCGCCGTCCGTCCACGACGAGGCGAAGGCCGGCCGGCTGGCCACCATCGACGCCACCTGCCCGCTGGTCACCAAGGTGCACAAGGAGGCCGTGCGCTTCGCCGACGAGGGCTTCGACATCCTGCTGGTGGGCCACGAGGGCCACGAGGAGGTCGTCGGGACGATGGGCGAGGCCCCGGACCGGATCCACCTGGTGGACGGCGCCGAGGACGTCGCCAACGTGCGGGTCCGGGACGAGTCCCGGGTCGTCTGGCTGTCCCAGACCACCCTGTCGGTGGACGAGACCATGGCCACCGTCGGCGAGCTGAAGAAGCGCTTCCCGGCGCTGGTCAGCCCGCCCAGCGACGACATCTGCTACGCCACCCAGAACCGCCAGGTCGCGGTCAAGCAGATGGCCCCCGAGACCGACCTGCTGATCGTGGTCGGCTCCAAGAACTCCTCCAACTCCGTCCGCCTGGTCGAGGTCGGCCTGGAGTACGGCGCCAGGGCCGCCCATCTGGTGGACTTCGCCGAGGAGGTCCAGGAGTCCTGGCTGGAGGGCGTCGGCACGGTCGGCCTGACCAGCGGCGCCTCCGTCCCGGAGATCCTGGTCGAGGGCGTGCTGGAGTGGCTGGCCGCGCGCGGCTACGACACGGTCGAGACGGTCAAGACCGCCGAGGAGCACCTGACCTTCTCGCTGCCCAAGGAGCTGCGCCGCGACCTGCGCGCCGAGGCGGCGGGCAAGCTGTAGGGCCGCTCCCGGATCGCTCCCGGATCGCTCCCGGGCCCTTTCGCGCAGAGCCCGGCACCCCCTCGGGGTTGCCGGGTTTTCTGCTGTGCGTCCACCCGTGCCCTCTCGTAGTTTTGTGCACAGGCTGTGGACAAGCGGTCCGCGGCCCCGGCGGAGGGTGGACGTGATGGCGGCGGTATTCGGCGTGGACATCGGCGGTTCGGGCATCAAGGGCGCCCCGGTCGACCTCGCCCGGGGCGTGCCGGCCCAGGAGCGGTACAAGGTGCTCACCCCGCAGCCGTCCGCCCCCGAGGCCGTGGTCGCCGCCGTCCGCGAGGTGGTCCGCCAGTTCGACCACCAGGGCCCGGTCGGGCTCACCTTCCCCGGCGTGGTGGTCGGCGGCCGGACCAGAACCGCCGCCAACGTGGACAAGGGCTGGATCGGCCTGGACGCCGCGGGCCTGTTCCGCGAGGCGCTCGACCTGCCCGCGACCGTGCTCAACGACGCCGACGCGGCCGGGCTCGCCGAGACCGTGCACGGCGCCGGGCGCGACCAGTCGGGCGTGGTGCTGGTGCTCACCTTCGGCACCGGCATCGGCAGCGCGCTCTTCGTGGACGGCGTGCTGGTGCCCAACACCGAGCTGGGTCACCTGGAACTGCGCGGCAAGGACGCCGAGCGTCGGGCCTCCTCGGCCGCCAAGGAACGTCACGGGCTGACCTGGGAGCAGTGGGCCGGGCGGGTCGACGAGTACCTGGACCTGGTCGAGATGCTGTTCTCGCCGCAGCTGGTCGTGATCGGCGGCGGGGTGAGCCGCAAGCACGAGAAGTTCCTGCCGCTGCTGCGGGAGCGGGAGGCGCGGGTGGTGCCGGCCGAGCTGCGCAACGACGCGGGCATCGTCGGCGCCGCCATGGCGGCGGCCCGGGCGGCGGGCTGAGGCCGCCCGCCCGAGGCACCGCTCAGCGGGAGCGCTGGATCCGGCGCTGGGCCACGAACCGGGCGAGCACGATCAGCGCGGCCAGCCCGGTGCCGGAGAACAGCCAGCCGGCCCGCAGCGCCAGCCCGGTCGCCAGCGCCACCACCTGGGCGGTGACGCCCGAGGAGGTGACCGGCCCGAGCAGCAGCAGTGCCAGCGCGAAGGCGATCGGCCCGCTGATCGGTGCGGCCAGCAGGTCGACGTAGCGCACCCGGACGGCCAGCTGGAAGCAGACGGCCAGGTAGCCGACGCCGAACAGCCAGCCGAGGCCGTCGAACAGCAGCCGGTCCAGGCCCGCGACGGCGAGCGTCGCCAGCATGGCGGCCACGCCCGTGCCGATGGCGGTCAGCCGGGTCGGCCGCCCGGTCCGGCGCCGCCCGTACAGCGGGGCCTCGGCGCGTCCGCGCAGCGGCAGCCGCAACCGAAGCCTGGGGGTGGCCGGGCGGGCGACGGCGGGCGGCCCGGCTACCGGGCGTAGCCGGGCGGCAGGGGCGGCGGCGGGGGCTCCGGCGGTCTCGGGAGCCCGGCCGGGCCCGGGGACGGCGGCCCCGGCCGCGCCGGTCGGCGGTCGGCGTCTGGGCCCTGGCGGCTGGGTACGGATGCTCTGCTCCACCCGCCCAACGTACGGTCCGATCATCGCCACACTGTGTAATGGACTGTTCAGGTCTTGCCCCGTGTCTCCTGGCGGAGTGCTGATGTGATCGTCGTTCAGCTGCCTGACCTGTCCGGCCCAGCCACCCGGGCGCGGAGTTCCTGGCGCCCCTCCCGGCGGCGACCGGGGCGTGAGGCGCTGCCCGTAGACTTGGGGGTCGGCCCGCACGGTGCCGACCCAACTCCTCCAAGCCCACGGGACTGCGCTTCATGTCGCTCACGATCGGAATCGTCGGCCTGCCGAACGTCGGCAAGTCGACCCTGTTCAACGCCCTGACCAAGAACGACGTGCTGGCGGCCAACTACCCGTTCGCCACCATCGAGCCGAACGTCGGCGTCGTCGGTGTCCCGGACGCGCGGCTGGCCAAGCTCGCCGAGATCTTCGGCTCCCAGCGGATCCTCCCGGCCACCGTCGACTTCGTCGACATCGCCGGTATCGTGCGCGGCGCCAGCGAGGGCGAGGGACTGGGCAACAAGTTCCTCGCCAACATCCGCGAGTCGGACGCGATCTGCCAGGTCGTGCGTGCCTTCACCGACCCGGACGTGGTGCACGTGGACGGCAAGGTGTCGCCCAAGGACGACATCGAGACCATCCACACCGAGCTGATCCTGGCCGACCTCCAGACCGTCGAGAAGGTCCTGCCGCGGCTCCAGAAGGAGGCGCGCCTGAAGAAGGAGACCGCCCCCGTGCTGGCCGCCGCCGAGGCCGCGCAGGCGGTCCTGGAGACCGGCAAGACCCTCTTCGAGGCCGGCTTCGACACCACCCCGATCCGCGACCTCCACCTGCTGACCGCGAAGCCCTTCCTCTACGTCTTCAACGTGGACGAGGCCGAGCTGGCCGACGAGGACTTCAAGAACCTCCAGCGCGAGCTGGTCGCCCCGGCCGAGGCGATCTTCCTCAACGCCAAGATCGAGTCCGAGCTGATCGAGCTCGACGACGACGAGGCCCTGGAGCTGCTCCAGTCGATGGGCCAGGAGGAGCCCGGCCTCGCCACCCTCGCCCGGGTCGGCTTCGACACCCTCGGCCTGCAGACCTACCTCACCGCAGGCCCCAAGGAGACCCGCGCCTGGACCATCAAGAAGGGCGCCACCGCCCCCGAGGCCGCCGGAGTCATCCACACCGACTTCCAGAAGGGCTTCATCAAGGCCGAGGTGATCTCCTTCGCCGACCTGGTCGAGACCGGCTCCATCGCCGAGGCCCGCTCCAAGGGCAAGGCCCGCATCGAGGGCAAGGAATACATCATGCAGGACGGCGACGTGGTGGAGTTCCGCTTCAACGTGTGATCAAGCTATTGCTGCATGTCATTTAATTTGGCAAACATGCAGGTTGGAGAGGGCTGGACTCCATGGGGTCCAGCCCTCTCCTTGTTCTCGCGCTGACTCGGTGCTGACTTTCGGGGACCCTTCCGGTGTCGGTCGTCCGGAAGCCCTGTCCGAGTGGTACGTTATTTGGTACCACTCGCCAAAGGGGGTACGCGTCATGTCCATCACCGCGAGCGAGGCCCGCAGGGATCTCTTCCCGTTGATCAAGAAGGTCAACGAGGACCACGACGCGATCGAGATCGTGTCCAAGCACGGAAACGCCGTGCTCGTCTCCGCCGAGGACTACGCCGCCCTGCGCGAGGGCTCGTACCTGCTGCGTTCGCCGGCGAATGCCCGTCGCCTGCTCAAGGCGTACGACAATGCGCTGAACGGTATAGGGCTCTCCGAGCGTGTGCTCATCGACCCCGACTCGGCTGATGCCGGGCGGGGTGCCGAGTGAGGCTCGTCTTCGAAGAACAGGGCTGGGACGACTACACGTCCTGGCTCAAGAGCGATCGCAAGATGCTCGCCCGGATCAACAAGCTCATCGAGGACGTCCTGCGTGACCCGTTCGCTGGGATCGGCAAGCCCGAGCCGCTGAAGTACCACCTGCCAGGGGCCTGGTCGCGGCGGATCGATGACGAGCACCGGCTCGTCTACCTGGTCACGGACGAAGAGATCATCGTCCTCGCCGCCCGGTACCACTACTGACCCTCCTCTGGCCGGGCGCGCGCTGCCCATGGCCTGGTTGTTCGGGCGTGCAGGTTGGAAGGGGGTCGGGCTCTGTCGAGTCCGACCCCCTTCCGTGTCACCGTGCTGGACGGGTGCTGGTGTTCTGGCGCCGGGTCCGCGGTCAGCGGGCCTCGTGAGCGGTGGATCGATGTCTCCCGTGGACGACCCGGATCACCAACTCCCCGTTGTCGATCGTGCAGACGGCGCGGTCGGGCGGCCTCGCGGTCGGGCGGCCGGGTCGGTCAGGGGTGGATGGTGACGGTCAGGGTGCCGTCCGGGGTGGTGGTCACGGTGACGGCGGCGAGGGTGTCGGCGTGGGCGTCCGGGTGGTGGGCGGTGGCACGGGGGCCGATGCCGATGACGCGGATGCCGGCGGCCCGGGCGGCCGTGATGCCGGCGTCGGAGTCCTCGAAGGCGAGGCAGTCGGCGGGGGTGAAGCCGAGGGCGGCGGCGCCCTTGAGGAAGCCCTCCGGGTCGGGCTTGCTGGCGCCGACGGACTCGGCGGTCACCAGGACGGGCGGCAGCGGCAGGCCGGCGGCGCCCATCCGGACCCGGGCGAGCGCTTCGTCGGCGGAGGTGACCAGGGCGTGCGGCAGGCCGTCCAGGGCGGCGAGGAAGGCGCCGGCGCCGGGGATCGGGACGACGCCGTCGGTGTCGGCGCGTTCGGCGGCGAGCATCCGCTGGTTGTCGGCGAGGTTGAGTTCCACCGGGCGGTCGGGCAGCAGTTCGGCCATCGTCGCGTGGCCCTGGCGGCCGTGGGCGACGGCCAGCACGGCGACGGGGTCGAGTCCGTGCTGCTCGGCCCAGCGGTGCCAGCAGCGCTCGACCACGGCGTCGGAGTTGACCAGGGTGCCGTCCATGTCGAGGAGGAGGGCGCGAGCGGTCAGCTTGAGGGGTGTGGCGGGCATGGGGCTGCTCCTCGGGCAAGGAAGGACGAGCTCTTTGTTCCCCGATGATACAAAAGATCAGCCGAGCAGGTGGGCGTTGACCGTGCGGGCCGCCTCGGCGAGCTCCGGCAGCTCCACCACCTCGACCCCGGCGGCCGCCAGCAGGGCCGTGCCCTGGCAGTCGGTGACGAACAGGTCCGGCTCGCGCCAGGCCACCACGACCCGCGGCACGCCCGCCGCGATCAGCAGCCGGGCGCACGGCGCGGGCCGCGAGGCGCGCTGTCCGCACGGTTCGAGCGAGCTGTAGACGGTCGCCCCGCGCAGCCGAGGGTCGCCGGCCGGGAGCTTGCCGAGGGCCGCCTCCTCGGCGTGGTCGTGCGCGTCGCCCTCCCGGCTGTAGCCCTCCGCCAGCACCTCGCCGTCGGCGCCGACGATCACCGCGCCGACCGAGAAGGCCGTCGCGGACGGCGGGCAGCGGCGGGAGAGCTCGACGGCCCGGCGCAGGTGGTCGAGGTCGGTGGTCACGGGACGGGCTCCGGTCACGGGGCGGGCTCCTTCGGGGCGTACCTGAGCAGGACGACGTCGCCCACCGTACGTGCCTCCAGCAGGCGCATCCGCCGGGCCGGGCCACCCGGGAACGCGGCCGGGCGGACGAACCGCGGCGCCTCGGCCTGGCCGACCAGCAGCGGGGCGACCGCCAGTTGGAGCTCGTCCGCCAGGCCCTGGGCCAGGAACTGGGTGTGCACGCCACCGCCGCCCTCGACCATCAGCCGGCGCACCCCGCGCGCGCCCAGATCGTCCAGCACCACGCCGAGGTCCACCTCGCCGCCGAGCGCGACCACCTCGGCCAGCCCGTCCAGGCGGGGCCGCAGCGCGGTCGCGCCGGCGTCCGTGGTGTAGGCGAGCCGGGCGCCGCCGGTGTGCCAGAAGCGCAGGCCCGCGTCGAGCGCGCCGCTCGCGCTGAGCGTCACCTTCAGCGGGTACTCGGCGCGGCCGTCCGCGAGCCGGGCGGCCCGGCGTGCGGGGTCGTTGACCAGCAGGCGCGGATTGTCGGCGCGCAGCGTGTTGCCGCCGACCAGGACGGCGTCGGCGGCCGCGCGTTCGGCGTCGACCCGGTCGAAGTCGGCCCGGTTGGAGAGCAGCAGGCGGTCGGGGGAGGCGTCGTCGAGGTGGCCGTCGAGGGACATCGCGGCGCTCAGCAGGACGAAGGGGCGCTGGCCGGGCATGGGCGGGGGGACCGTTCTGTCGGGTGCGCCCCCACGGTACGGCCGACGGGGGTGCTGCGGTCGCCGGATGATCGACAGGTGAGACGAATCTTCTCGAAATGCGGAACGTCCACTAGCGTCGGAGGTGTCGCGGAAACCGACCACTCCCGAGGGGGACACCATGACCGGACAGCAGCCCGAGACCGTCTACACCCACGGCTACCAGGAGGCCGTGCTGCGCTCGCACCGCTCCCGGACGGCGGCCGACTCGGCCGCCTACCTGCTGACCGAACTGCGCCCCGGGCAGGCGCTGCTGGACATCGGCTGCGGGCCCGGCACGATCACCGCCGACCTGGCCGAGCTGGTCGGCCCGGGCGGTCGCGTGGTGGCCGTGGACACCTCCGCGGAGGTGCTGGAGCAGGCCGCCGCGTACGTGGCCGGCCGAGGCCTGTCCAATGTCGTGTTCGAGGTCGCCGATGTCCACGGACTGCCCTATCAGGAGGGTGAGTTCGACGTGGTGCACGCCCATCAGGTGCTGCAGCACGTGGCCGACCCGGTGGCCGCGCTGCGCGAGATGCGCCGGGTCGCGGCGCCTGGCGGGGTGGTCGCGGCCCGGGACGTCGACTACGCGTCGATGACCTGGTTCCCCGAGGCGCCCGCGCTGGACCGTTGGCTGGAGCTGTACGAGCGGATCGCCCGCGCCAACGGCGGTGAGCCGGACGCCGGGCGGCGGCTGCTGTCCTGGGCGCGGGCGGCGGGCTTCACCGACATCGCCGCGAGCGCCACCACCTGGACGTACGCGACGCCCGAGCAGCGCGCCTGGTGGGGCGGGATGTGGGCGGACCGGGTGACCGGCTCCGCGATCGGCCGGACGGCGGTGGAGCGGGGCTTCGCGGACCAGGCCGAACTGGCGCGGATCGCGGCCGGCTGGCAGGAGTGGAGCGCCGCCGGGGACGGCTGGTTCTCCATGCTGCACGGTGAGATCCTGGCGCGCGGCTGACCGGGGGCCGGGCCGGCGACGGGCTGAGGGCGGGGCCGGGCGGCGGGGCGGGCGAAACGGTCGCGCGGGCGTTCGGAAAGATCGGGTAAAGTCGCGCGTCCGCTCGTACCGGGGCCGTTCGGGCCCGTCCGGCCCGCTGCTGGAGGGGGCGAGCCGACGAGTCGAGCTGTCGAGTCGATGCCCGTACCGGCGGGCCGGGGGAGTCCACGTGTCCAAGCCTGCGTCCGAGCCGCCCGCGCCGGGGCCGGAGTCGCCCGCGGTCGATCCCCGCACACCGGCCCACGAGGCCGCGCCGGCGAAGCCGGCCGAGCGGGCGGGGCAGTCGGAGCAGCCGGAGCGGGCGGACCAGCCGGAACAGCAGGCGCAGCCCGGCCCCGCCGCCCCGTCCGCGCCCGCCGCCCCGTCCGCGCCCGAAACCGCCCCGCCCGTGCCGCCCCTCCCGCCCGCGCCCGCCAACCCGTGGGCCGCGCCCCTGCCGTCGCAGTCCCGGTCGCAGGCCCCGCCGCAGCCCCCGCCCCCGCCGCTGCCCGCCGGCGGCTGGGCGTCGGTGCCGCCCGCCGCGCAGTCAGGCCTCCAGCCCGGTCTCCGGCCCGGTCTCCGGCCCGGTCTCCGGCCCGGTCTCCGGCCCGGTCTCCAGCCCGGTTTCCCCTACCCCCCGCCCGCCCCCGTCACCAACGGTTTCGCGGTCGCCGCCCTGGTGACCGGCCTGATCGTGGTGGCGCCGGTGGCCCTGGTGTTCGGCATCATCGCGCTGGTCCAGATCAACCGCCGCAAGGAGCGCGGCTTCGGCATGGCGGTGACCGGCCTGGTGCTCGGCGTGGTCGGTACGGTGCTGCTGTCGCTCGTCGTGGCCGGTTCGACCTTCGAGTCCCCCGGCGGCGGCCGGTTCGGCCAGTCCGTGAAGGCCCCGGCCGGGTCCGTCCCGTGGGCCGCGCTGAAGTCCGGGGACTGCTACAACACCCCCGACAACGGCAGCCGGGCCGACCCCGAGGGCGGCGACGAGACGCTCTACTGGGTCCGCCGGGTGCCGTGCTCGGCCCCGCACCACGGCGAGGTGGCCGGCACCGTCCGCATCCCGGCGAGCGACGGCCCGTCCTACCCGGGTGAGGCGACGGTCCGCCTGCGGGCAGCCGAACTGTGCCGCACGGTGCTCGACGACTACGCCCTCGACCAGTGGGCGATTCCGGACGGCATGGACGACGTCTACCTCTACCCGACCCGGGGCAACTGGAGGTCCGGCGACCGCTACGTCACCTGCGCGTTCGAGGACCGCGACGGCGAGCACCTGGGGACGGTCCGCACCGACCGGGGCAGCCTGAACCCCGCCCAGCTGGCCTACCTGGAGGCCGTCCGGGGCTTCAACGACGCCTACGCGGAGCAGCCGAGCAAGGGCTTCGCGGACGCGTCGTCCGAGTACCGGACCTGGGCCCGGCGGATGTCCACCGCCTCCCACGCGGAGGCCGCGGCGCTGAACAAGTCGTCGGTGGCGTGGCCGGCCGAGGTCAAGCCGGCGGTCCGCAAGCTGGCAGCGGCCCAGGAGGCGGCCGCCACCGCCTGGGACGCGGCGGCCTCCGGCGACGACCTGGAGGGCGACGTCCGGCGGGCCCGGGCGCTGGTGACCAAGTCGGTGCCGCTCAGCATCGAGATCCGGCGCGGGCTCGGCCTGTCCACCGGCGAGCAGGTGCCCGACCTCCAGGTCTGAGCCGCCGAGGGGTCTGTGCCGCCGATGGGTCCGAGCCGCCGACGGGGCTGATCCGCCGACGGGTCCGAGCCGCCGGGCGCGGCCGGGTTACCCGCCGTTAACCGCACCCGTACCTGCCGGTAGCGAGCCGACCGTAGCGTCGTGGGGGCGGATCCCCGGCCCGACCCCCACGCAGGCCGGGGATACGCTCCCCGCCATGAGCGCCTTTCGGGTGATGCGGCAGGACGACAACGGCAACCGCTTCCTGGTCGCGGCCGGGCTGGACCGCGTCGCGGCGGAGCGGCTGGCGGCCGAGTTCGAGGCCCGTGGCCACAAGCAGCTGTACTGGGTCGAGGCCGAGGCCGCCGCTGCGGACGGCGAGGGGTCGGACAGGACCTAAGGTCGGGCCCATGGACAAGGCGAGCGAGAACCCCGGCGAGCCCCGGATCGTCGTCGGCGGCGCCCTCATCCACGGGGGCCGGGTGCTCGCCGCCCGGCGCAGCGCGCCCGCGGCGGTGGCGGGGCGCTGGGAGTTCCCGGGCGGGAAGGCCGAGCCCGGCGAGACCGAGGCGCAGGCGCTGGAGCGGGAGCTGCTGGAGGAACTGGGCGTCCGGGCGCGGGCGCTGGAGCGGCTGCCGGGTGCGTGGGCCGTCCGGCCGGGTCTGGAGCTGCGCTTCTGGGCGGCCGAGTTGCTGGCCGGCGACCCCCGTCCGCTGGAGGACCACGACGAGCTGCGCTGGCTCGGCCCGGCCGAGCTGGACAGCGTCGACTGGATCGAGCACGACCGCGACGTCCTGCCGCACGTCGCCCGGTTGCTCGACGCATAGGACGGCCTGAGCCGGTGTGCGACGCGCAGGGTACGGGGTAGGTCAATCAGACAAGACGACCCAGCAGCCGGGATAGCCTGGGTTCTGCTGGGTATGTCACTTTTCGGCACTATTCGTCACCATCGGTGAGCCGCCCCAGCCGGCGACGCCGATCCCGACCAGAGCCGGAGGCCCCGTCGGTGTCGAGTACCGGGAACGGCGGCGGAGGAGCACGGCGGACAGGCGCCGCGGGGAGCGCAGCCGCCCGCGCCCGGCTGCGCCGGGGCGCCCGGCCCGCCGCCCCGCAGCCGCCGGCCGGCCGCCGGCGGCGGGACGCCGCCGACGCCCCCGAAGCCCTGAGGCCCGCCGACCAGCCGGCGCCGACCCTGGCCGTCCCCGTCTCCGACCCGGGCCCCCAGCCCGGCCTGCGCAGCCGGCCCACCCGGCCGTTCCCCGGCGGGCCGTCCGACGCCCCGTACGGCATCGGCGCGCCGGCCGAGGGCAGCCTGCTCGACATGCTGAAGGTCGCCATCGCGATCCTGGACACCGCGGGCCGGGTGGTGCTCTGGAGCCCGGCGGCCGAGGAACTGCTCGGCTGGCCGAACGAGCTGCTGGTCGGCCGCCGGATCGACGAGCTGATCCCCGACCAGGAGCAGGTCGGCCGGATCCGGGCCGCGATCCAGGACACCCTGCGTCACGGCCGCTGGGCCGGCAACGCCGAACTGCGCGACCGGGACGGCGTGCCGATCGCGGTGGACGCCCGGATCTCCCTCCTGGTGGACGGTGACGGCACCCCGTTCCTCCAGGTCAACATGGCCGAGGCGGCCGCCGTCCGGGCCGTCGAGCACGACCTCGCCGTCCGGGACGCGCTGTTCGAGCAGTCCCCGCTGGGCATCGCGATCATGGACACCGAGCTGCGCTACACCGCCGTCAACCAGACCCTGGCCGAGATGAACGGCGTCGCCCTGGAGGACCACGTCGGCCGGACCACCGGCGAGACCCTGCCCGAGCGGGCCGCCGACGAGGTCACCGCGATCCAGCGCCAGGTGCTGGCCACCGGCGAGCCGGTCATCGACGTCACCCTCGCCTCCCCGGTCACCGCCCGTTCCGGCTACCGCTCGATCTCCTACAGCCGGATGACCGACCGCTCGGGCCGGGTGCTCGGCATCTCCGGCACCGTGATGGACGTGACCGAGCGCTACCGCGCCGTCGCCAAGGTCGAGCACGCCCGGCGCCGGCTCTCGCTGCTCAACGAGTTCGGCTCCCGGGTCGGAGACCTGCTCGACGCCGCCCGGATCGCCCAGGAGCTCGCCAGCTCCGTCGTCCCCCGGCTCACCGACCACTCCGCGGTGATCCTGCTGCAGGCCGTCGCGCACGGCGACGACCTGCCCCGGCACGGCCACGACCGCCGCACCTCGCTGCTCCAGCTCGGCACCGCCTCCGTCCAGGACGGCCCCGAGGTCGAGGTGATGCTCCGCCGCGGCGCCCGGATCACCTTCGCCGAGGACTCCGCCTGCGGCCGGGTGCTGCGCACCGGCGTCCCCGAACTACTCTCCGGCGCGGACCAGCTCGACGAAGTGACGTACCCCGGCGACCCGAAGACGCAGGCCGCCCACGACCTGGGCGTGCACTCCATGCTGGTCGTCCCGCTGCGCGCCCGCGGCATCGTGATCGGCCTGCTGCTGGTCAGCCGGGCCGGCTACCGGGAGGGCTTCGACCGGGACGACCTGGCCTTCACCGTCGAGCTGGCCGACCGGGCCGGCAGCTCGCTGGACAACGCCCGGCTGTACGCCCGCGAGCGCACCGCGGCGCTCACCCTCCAGCGCACCCTGCTCCCGCAGCAGGTCCCGCAGCCCACCGGCGTCGAGGTCGCCTACCGGTACGTGCCCGGCAGCAGCGGCGCCGAGGTCGGCGGCGACTGGTTCGACGTCATCCCGCTGCCCGGCGACCGCACCGCGCTGGTGGTCGGCGACGTGATGGGCCACGGCCTGCGGGCCGCCGCCACCATGGGCCGGCTGCGCACCGCCGTCCGGGTGCTGGCCGCCCTCGACCTGCCGCCGGACGTCCTGCTGCGGCACGTCCACGAGCTGGCCGACGACCTGGCCCAGGGCCCGGACGAGGCGCTGCTCGCCACCTGCGTCTACGCGGTCTTCGACCCGGGGACGGCCAGACTGACCGTCGCCAAGGCCGGGCACATCCCGCCCGTTCTGGTGGTGCCGGGCGAGGAGGGCGGGGAGCCGACCCGGACCGGCGGCCCGCTGCACGGCGGCGCCGGCCGGATCCTCGACCTGCCCTCCGGTGCCCCGCTCGGCGTCGGCGGCGTCCCGTTCGAATCCGTCGAACTGAAGATCCCCGAGGGCAGCCTGCTCGCCCTGTGCACCGACGGCCTGGTCGAGTCCCGGGACAAGGACCTCGACGTCGGCCTCGGCCGGCTGGTCACCGTGCTCCAGGAGTCGCACGCCTCCATCCAGGCCGCCTGCGAGGCCGTGCTCGACACCATGGAGCAGGGCCGCGAGCCGGACGACGTCGCGCTGCTGCTGGCCCGGCTCGGCCACGGCCAGGCCGGCACCCCGACGGCCGGCTGGACCCTGCCCGCCGAGCCCACCGCCGTCTCCCGGGCCCGCCGGCTGGTCCGCTCCACGCTCGCCGAGTGGGGTGTCGAGGAGCTCACCGACACCGCGGAGCTGCTGGTCAGCGAGCTGGTCACGAACGCCGTCCGGTACGCCAGCGCCCCCATCGGCGTGCGGCTGACGCTCGGCGAGACGCTGCTGGTCGAGATCTCCGACCCGCTGCCCGAGCCGCCCCGGGAGCGGCACGCGGCCGAGGCCGACGAGGGCGGCCGGGGCCTGGAACTGGTCCGCCGCCTGGCGCTGCACTGGGGTGCGCGGGCCGAGGGCATCGGCAAGGTGGTCTGGTTCGAGCAGGCGCTGCCGGGTAATGAGCCCGACGAGTCATAGGGAGCGCAGCGGGTCGGGGGCGCGAGCCCGAGCGGGGGCGAGGAGGGCGGGACCGCATATGCCAGCAGGTGGCCGGGGGGAGCGCGCAGCCCGGAAGGGGGCGCGGACGTGGCATTGTGGTTGCGCGGGCGGTAGGACAAAAACCTTCGCCCGATCTGATGTTGTGATGTTGAGGGCGTGTGAACGTACCCCTCGATGATGAATACTCGGTCTTCTCGACATCCGGACGGTCGCGGGTTGGAGGGGTCGGTCCGTTGAACAGCACCCCGGCGCGGAACGCGCCGAGCAGCAGCGGTCATGCTGTCGTGCCCGGGCAGGCCGGTTCACCGCACCTGCCCGTACCGGCGGACCCGCCCGACGCCGGCCCCGTGGGCCCCGGTCACCACCCGGGGGCCGCGGGCCACCCGTGGGGCGCGGGCGGCCCCGGGTCGATCTACGACTACATCCGGGTCGCCACCTTCACCATCGGCCCCGACGGCCGGATCAGCCAGTGGAGCGAGCGCGCCGCCGAGTTCTTCGGCGTTCCCGCCCCCGACGCCGTCGGCGCCGATCCGATCACCACCTTCGTCCCCCGCGAGCTCTGGCAGCGCGGCCGCGCCCGGCTGGAACGCGCCCTGGCCGGCGAGGAGTGGGTCGGCACCACCCCCTACCGGGACGCCGTCGGCGGCGAGGGCCTCGCCGAGCTCTACCTGATGCCCGACAGTGCCCTGCCCGCCGCCGGCGCCACCTGCCTGGCCGTCGACCTCGGCCGGCTGCGCCGGGTCGAGACCGACCTCGCCGCCTCCGAGGCCGTCTTCGGGCAGACGCCCACCGGCTTCATCCTGTTCGACGACCGGCTGCGCCTCCAGCGGGTCAACGACGCCTTCGCCTCCGGCATGGGCCTGGTCCCCACCGACCTCGAAGGCCTCACCCCGCACGACCTCTTCCCGCCGTCCGAGGCCGACCGCCTCACCGCCGCCCTGCGCAAGGTCCTCGCCACCGGCGAGCCCGTCTTCGACCTGCGCTTCCACGGCGCCGTCCCCACCCGCGAGGGCAACCGGCTCTGGGCCGTCTCGCTGTACCGCCTCAACGGCGCGGCCGGACAGCCGATCGGCGTCGCCGGGCAGGTCTCCGACGTCACCAGCCGGCACGTCGCCGAGCGCGAGGCCGACGGCGTCCGCCGCAACCTCGCCCTGCTCAACGAGGCCAGCGCGCACATCGGCTCCACCCTCGACCTGGAGACCACCGCCAAGGAACTGCTCGACGTCGTCGTCCCGCCGTTCTGCGACCTCGCCACCGTCGACCTGTACACCGCGCTGCTCTCCGGCGAGTCCGTGCCCAGCGCCGGCCGGCTCGGCGACACCGTGCTCACCGACGGTAGCGGCGAGCTGCGCCGGGTCGCCGTCTCCAGCGTCATCGGCGGCGCCTCCTCGGTGCTCGGCTCGGTCACCGGCCTGCCCATCGCCGAGGCCGGCGGCACCCTCTGTTACCCGCGACGCTCCCCGCACGCCCGGGCGCTGCGCACCGGGCGCAGCGTCGTCCCCGAGCCCGGGCCCGACCCGCTGTTGCGCTCCACCCTGATCGTCCCGCTGGTCGCCCGCGACCAGGTGCTCGGCCTCGTCCAGCTCTCCCGCGCGATCGGCAGCGAGCCCTTCGACGCCCGCGACGTCGCCATCGCCGAGGAACTCGTCGCCCGCGCCGCCGTCTGCATCGACAACGCCCGGCTCTACCGCCGCGAGCACGAGCGCGCCCTGATCCTCCAGCGCAGCCTGCTGCCCCCGGGCAACCCGGCCGCCAGCGGTTTGGAGATCGCCTGCCGCTACCTGCCCAGCAACAACAACACCGAGGTCGGCGGCGACTGGTTCGACGTCATCCCGCTGCCCGGCAACCGCACCGCCCTGGTCATCGGCGACGTGATGGGTCGCGGCCTGCGCGCCGCCGTCGCCATGGGCCAGCTGCGCACCGCCGTCCGCACCCTCGCCATGCTCGACCTGGAGCCCGGCGAGGTGCTCACCGCCCTCGACGAGATCGCCCGCGGCCTCGGCGGCGACACCGTGCCGGCCGGCCCGCCCACCCCGTACGGCCGGCTCACCTCCGCCGCCGACGAGGAGGCCCGCGAGGTCTACCTGGCGACCTGCGTCTACGCGGTCTACGACGCCGTCACCCGGCGCTGCTGGATCGCCAACGCCGGCCACCTGCCGCCCGTCCTGCTCAGCCCCGGCGAACCCGCCCGGATGCTCGACGTCCCGCCCGGCCTGCCGCTCGGCGTCGGCGGCGAGCCCTTCGAGGAGGTCGAGCTGACCCTCCCGGACGGAGCCATCCTCGGCCTCTACACCGACGGCCTGGTGGAGAGCCGCAAGCACCAGCTGGACGAGGGCCTGCGCGGCTTCCGCACCGCGCTGTCGGCCAAGGGCAAGGGCCTCGAAGAGCTCTGCGAGCACGTCCTCGGCGAGCTCAACCCGCACCACGGCGAGGACGACATCGCCCTGCTGATGGCCAAGGTGCACGCCTTCCCCGAGGACGCCGTCGGCAACTGGTTCCTGCCGCCCGAGCCCACCTCCGTGGCCAAGGCCCGCGAGCTGGCCTGCAGCTGGCTGCTGACCCGCGGCCTGGAGGAGCTCGTGGACACCACCGAGCTGCTGGTCAGCGAACTGGTCACCAACGCGCTCAAGCACGGCCGGGGCGAGATCCGGCTACGGCTGCTGCGCGATCGCGGCCTGGTCTGCGAGGTCTGGGACGACGGCTACGCCCAGCCCCGGCAGCGGCGCGCCCAGGAGACCGACGAGGGCGGGCGCGGCCTGCAACTGGTCAGCCTGCTGGCCGAGCGCTGGGGCAGCCGGCGGACGCCCAAGGGCAAGATCGTCTGGTTCGAGCTGGGCCTCTAGAAGGCTCCTGAAGATCTTGTTGGTGGAGGGGCTGTCCCGGTTGGGGACAGCCCCTCCTGCGTTATGTGGTGGTGGGGGTGATGGCCCAG